>DATEKH010000254.1:0-3200 GCA_035277525.1 Allostellaceae bacterium | reverse complement strand
GTAGATCGCCCGCGAATACCCCATCAGGATGCCGAGCCCGACCGCCGCGATGCAGCCGATGCCATAGCCGACGAAGAGAAACAAAATCGTCTGCGCCAGCGGCACGGCGAACTTTCCTGAAACGACGATGCCCCAGACCGTCGCAAGGATCGCGCTGGGCGGCGGCAGGAAAGTCGGATCGACGAGCCCGCTGCGCGCCGCGACCTCGAGGCAGAGCAGCAGCCCGACCGGAACGAGGCCGCCTGCCGCGATCGCGAAGACCTTCTCGCCGATATTACGCATGCGATGCATCCCCGCCGCGCGCGAGGAGATAACTGAGCAACCGGTGACGCAAGGCAAGAAAATCGGCCGATTCGCGCGTCTCGATCGACTGCCTTGGCCGCGGCAGCCGCGTCTCGATCACCTCCACGACTGTCGCCGGCCGCTGCGTCAGCACGGCCACCCGATCCGCGAGAAAGATCGCCTCATCGACATCATGCGTCACGAGAACCGCGGTAAAGCGCTTTTGCGTCCAGAGGTCGAGGATAAGCGAATGGAGATCGAGCCGCGTCAGCGCGTCGACCGACGAGAACGGCTCGTCCATCAGCAACACTTGCGGTTCGGCCGCGAGCGCCCGCGCAATCGCGACGCGCTGCTGCATACCGCCGGAAAGCTGCCAGGGATAGTGGTTTGCGACATCGGCAAGGCCCACCATCGCCAGATAATCGCGACAGCGAGCAACCGCCGCCGCTTGGCGCAGCTTGATGCGATGGCGAAATGCAAACATCACGTTGTTGCCGACGGTCATCCACGGCAGCAGCGACCGGCTATATTGCTGGAACAGATAAACCATATGCGCCGGCTCGCCGGTCACATCGTGCTCGCCAAGCCGCACCGTGCCGCTCGAGGGCGGCATCAGCCCGGCAATCACCTGCAGCAAGGTCGATTTGCCGCATCCGCTCGGGCCGACAATGGCGAGGAACTCGCCCGGCGCGACTTCGAGGCTAACGGCGTCGATGGCGGCGATTGTGCCGCCCGAGGGGCCGAGAAAGCTCTTCGCGATGCCGTCGACCAGCAAGCGGCCGCCCGGCGTGACCGCCGCGGCGCCGGTCTGGGTCGAGCGTGCGTCGGCGGCGAGCGTCACGGCTCTCCTCGCATTTCCTCGATCAACCGCGCCCAACGGATGGCACGCGCCTCCCAGGCGACGAAGGCGCGATTGAGGAGATAGGCGATGCAAGTGACCAGGATGATCCCGGCATACATCTCCGCCGTGCGCATCGCAAATTCCATCGTAACGAGGTAATAGCCGATGCCTTCCTCGCCGACGATCATCTCCGCGATGACCGTGACGACAAAGGCGAGGCCGAGGCTGGTGCGCAAGCCCGCCAGGATGAAGGGCAGCGAGGCCGGAAACACCACCCGCCGCAGCGTCGTCCAGCGCGGCACGCCGAAGGTCTGCGCCACTTGCCGATAGACCGGCTCCACGGCGCGCACGCCGGCCAGCGTGTTCAGCACGACCGGAAAAAATGTCGCAAATGCGATGGCGAAGAGGCGCAGCCTGTCGTCCAGCCCCAAGAGGAAAATCAGCGGCGGAATGATGGCCGGAATTGGAACCGGCCGCAGCAACTCGATCGTCGGCAGCAGCATCAGCCGGGCGGACCGATTGAGCGCGATCGCAAAGCCGAGCGTGACCCCGAGCGCGCTGCCGACGGCATAGCCGCGCGCGAGGCGCCACAAGGTCGAGAGGATGATGGGAAGCAGCTCGCCATCGGCGATGCTCGAAAATAGGCCCGCAATGACGGCGCTGAAGGGGGGCCAGTTGGTGCTTTGGACGATGCCGAGCCGGGCGCTCGCCTCCCAAAGCCCGAGCAGCGCCAAGACCAGCACGACGCCGCTGGCACGGCTGTTGGAGAGGCGATAGGTGCCGGCGCGCGGGAACGCTCGCGCGAGCGATTCGACCGTCAACTGCGTCACGAAACCGCTCGCCGCGCCTCGTCGCCTGAAGCGTTGGCGGGTTGCCCATGCGGCGGGAACAACGCGAAGCACTTGGCCGAATTGAAGATATAGGTCTCGACATAATCGACGATCTCGGCGCGCTGACCGAGCTCGCTCATCGCGCCGGCGAGGCAGATCCAGTTCAACACCTCGTGCTGGCCCGAATCTTCCATTTCTTCCTGGGTCAGCTTGCCCCAATCGCCGAAGCGGTTGGTGCGAAGCTGGTCATAGCGCGCGCGGTCGGTGACGAGATCGGGATAGAGCCGGCCATGCTTTTGCGTGAGCGAGCCATGCGACCAGCTCGCCGAGCCGATCAGCGCGACGCGCCAGGGCGAGGCGGCGAAATACCGCCCAACGGCGCGGCCGATCTCGAAGCAGCGCGCCGGGCTCGGCGAGGGCGGCGAAATCTCGTCGGCGCCCTCGCCGACCACGCTCGCGCTGGTCTTGATGAGCTGGCTGCCGTAGCAATTCACGTGAAACGGGATGATCGGATAGTTGAAGCCGAAGCCGCGTCGATCGTAATCGAGATAGATCACGGTGTTGTTGAAGGAATGCGCGAGCCCGCCGGGGTGCCGTACCGCCTGGGAATAGGCGACGTCGAAGCCGCCTTCGATCAGCGCCTGGGTGAGACCGCGCGCGCCCTGAGAGTGGCAGCGGATCGGCAGCTCGGTATCGCGCGACAGGCCCCAGACGTTCTGGTCGGTCTTGAAGACCGCCAGACCGCCGCCATAGGGCCGGCTGACGACCTGGTCGTAGATGCCGACGCAAAACGCGGGAATGCAGTCGCGCTTGAAGTTCTCGTACTGGTCGTCGCCCCAGATGAGGACAATGTCCGGCTTGAACGCATCGAGCGCCTCGCGCAAACAGCGATAGCCCGCGAGCAGGCGCTGGCGATGCGCCTTCGCGGCGGCGACGCCATTGTCATCGCCCCATTCGCGCCGCATGGCCTCGGGCCAGCGGTCGCGCGCCGCGAAAACCTCGGCTTTGACGCGGCCAAGCTCGACCCAGCGCTGCAACATGCTGGGCCAATGCTCCACCGCGACGAGCGGCCCGGGATAGTGGCTCAGCCCCATGCCCATGATTTCGGCCATCGCCTGTCTCCCTTGCCTCACTCGCGCGCTCGCATTGACTGCGGGCCGCGCTCAATTGCCCGCGAAAACGTGCTGCTCGTCGCTGCCGGCGCGCGGCTTGGTCGCGCTTTCGAAGGTGATCATCGTGTTCTTCGC
>DATEKH010000253.1:0-16510 GCA_035277525.1 Allostellaceae bacterium | reverse complement strand
CTACCGCGCCTGCGCCGCGATCATGTCGTCGATCCAAGCCGCCTCGCCGCCGATCGAGCGCAGCTGCGCGCGCATCTCGGCTTCGCTCATGACGCAAGAGCGCACGAGCGCGAAATCCTCTTCCGGCCCGTTGCGGTCGGTGACGATTTCAAGCCGGATGCCGTTCGGATCGAAGAAATAAAAGGAATAGATCGCGGGCGGAATGATCAGCAGCGGCCCGGCGATGATTTTGACGCCATGCGCTTTGACGCGCTCCAGCATCTCGGCATGGCGTTTCGGCCCGCAAGCGAAGGAGACATGCTGCATCGCGCCGACCGGCGATTTCGGCCCGATCGTCCGTGCGATCGCGGCGGCCAATCCCGATCTCCTCTATGTCGCCGCATACCCGCCCGACAGCGCGGGGTTCATCCGCACCATGCATGAGGCGGGCTTCAAGCCCAAGCTCTTCGGCGGCTTCTTCATCGGCATCGGCATTGCCGGCATCAAGATGCAGCTCGGCTCGCTGATGAACGGCATCGTCGAATATGGCGCGCTCTTGCCGACGCCGCAGCTGATGACGCCGGCTCTCAGCGCGCTGATGGCGAAATACCAGGCGCGCGCCAAGAGCCTCGGCATCGATCCGCTCGGCTGGACCTTCGCGCCTTTCGGCTATGCCACCGGCGAGGTGATCGCGGATGCGGTCGAGGAGACAAAGAGTCTCGATGACGGCAAGATCGCCGACTATCTGCACAGCCACACGGTGAAGACGCTGCTCGCCGACTTCAAGTTTGGCGCGGATGGCGAATGGACGACCTCCAACACCATGTTCTACCAGGTGCAGGGCATCAAAGGATCGAGCCTCGCCGAGGTCGGCGACGTCGCGCATTACCCGGTGGTCTGGCCTGCGACTCTCAAATCCGCCGATCTCGTCTATCCCTATGCTGAGGCGCTGAAATAGTCGGAGCTAGAAGCCGCCGCTACTCACCGCCGGGATGCGTTGCCGGTGCGGCGGTATCGTCGCTCCAGTGCGGCGGCGGCCGGGCGCAGGCTCGCGATGAAATTTTCAACCACCGGGCTGAGGCTGCGGTTACGCAAGGTGAAGACGGCGAAGGGACTGTCGAGCAGCGAAAGATCGATCGGCAGCAATTTGAGCGCTGCGTCCTCGTCGATGAAGGCCTGAATGGCCGGGATCGATAGGAGCGCGAGATACTCGCCCGAGACGAGCAGCTTGCGGCGAAGTTGGGGCGATTGCGCGATCACCCGGGCGCGCGGCGGCTCGATGCCGCAGCTTTGGAACGCCGCGCCGAGCTCCGCTTCGGCTTCGCCGGGTGTCGCAACGACCCAAGGCGCCTCGCGCAGGTCGGCGAGCGCCACCGCCCGCCGGCGAGCCCAGCGGCTGCAGGTCGCGCCGACGACGAACCGGCGCTCGGTGAACAGCATGTCCACCGCAATCTCCTCGCTCGCGAAATTCCCGGGTACCCGACCGACCATTAGGTCGACGCGCTTGTCGCGCAACTCGCGATAATCGCCCACCACGGTTCTGGCGGCGACGATCTCGACGAAGGCGCGCGGATGCGCCTGCGTAAACGCCATGACAGCGTCGGCAAGGAAGCCGGCCGAGACCGCTTCGGGGGCGCCAATCCGCACTTCGCCTGCCTCGGGATCGGCGAGCCCGTCGAGATCGCGCAGACATTGGCGAAGCTCGCTCAGGGTTGTATCGGCGCTGCGCGCGACGAGTTCGCCATAGGGCGTCATTTGCACGCCCCCGAAGCCGCGATCGAGCAGTTTCACGCCAAGCGCCGCCTCGAGATCGGCGGCTGCCTTCGACACCGCCGGCTGCGAGATCGCAAGCTCGCGCGCGGCCTTGGCCATGCTGGCATGGCGTGCGAGGGCGCTGAGCAATTCGAGATCGCGCATTCGGAAATAGCGGCTGGCGCGCCGCTCGCGCGGGCGTGCAGGGGGCATGACCATGGGTTATCGCCCTATCACAAGTTCATAATTTCAATTTATAGCACTCCTTCATAGGCTGGCGCGAGCATCCGCCATCGTTCGGCTCGGCTTCGCGAGGAAGGGAGAAAGAACATGTATCTAAAGTTGCCGAATTTCGCACGCCTTCTGCTGATCGGCGGGATTACCGCCGGGCTGGCTTTCGCCGCGCCCGGCGCAGCACGCGCCGAAACCGTCAAGATCGGCATTCTCAAATTCTCGTTTTCGGGCCCGGTCTTCATCGCCGTCGAGCGTGGCTATTTCGCCGCCGAAGGCTTGACGCCGCGACTCGTCTTCTTCGAATCGGGCCAGCCGATCGCGCCCGCGCTCGTCGCGGGCGATCTCGATTTCGGCGCGTCCGGGCTGACGGGCGGCTTCTACTCGCTCGCGGCGCAAGGCGCGCTGCGGATCATCGGCGGCCTTCATCGCGAGGCGCCGAGCTTTCATACCCAGGCGATCGTTGCCTCCTCGAAAGCATTCGAGCGCGGCCTCAAGACCTTCAAGGGCCTGCAGAACCACAGTTTCGGCGTCTCCCAATTCGGCTCGCCCGCGCATTACAGCCTCGCGCTCCTCGCAGAGAAATACCGGATCGATCTCAAATCGATCCGCCTTCTTCCGCTGCAATCGATCCCCAACGTGATGGCGGCTCTCGGCGGCGGCCACGCGGACGCGACGATCCTGCCGGTCGGCGCGGTCCTGCCGGGGGTTCAGCGCGGCGAGCTCAAGCTTCTCGGCTGGGTGGGCGACGAGACGCCGTTTCAGATCGGCGCGGTCTATACCCGCACCAAGATCGCCAACGAGGAGGGCGGCGAGGTCGAGCGCTTCTTGCGCGCGCTGCAGAAGGGAGAGCGCGACTATCACGATGCTTTCGCCGATGCCGAAGATCGGCGCCGCGATGGGCTCGATGCCGATGTGATTGCGCGGCTGATCGCCGGCTATACGGGCGAGACGCCGGAACGCGTGAAAGCGGGCATAGCCGCGATCGATGCGCAAGGCCGGCTCGATGTTGAGGATATCCTGCGCCAGATCGCCTGGTACAAGTCGCAGAACATCATCAAAGCCTCGGTCGATGGCGCGCAGCTCGTCGACCGCCGCTATGTCGTGCCCTTGCGCTGAAGCCGGCGAGGCCTCAGCGCATGGGCGCGCGCATTCCTGTGCTAATCGCGGGCGGCGGGCCGGTCGGCTTGGCGCTCGCGATCGAATTGGGCCGAGCCGGGATCGCTTGCATCCTGGTCGAAAAGCGGGATGGTAGCGTCACCCTGCCCAAGATGAGCGGCCTGACGATCCGCTGCATGGAGTTCGGGCGCCGATGGGGCATCGCCGCAGCGGTGCGCAAGACGGGCTACTCGGTTATTGCTATGAACGCTCGCCGATCTGCGTGCCGGACGGCTCGGCGCCGATCCCGATCGAGCGGCGGGATTTCGTTGCCGCCGCAAGGCCGGGCACGCGCGCGCCTCATGCCTGGCTGGGCGAAGGACGATCGACGCTCGATCTCTTCGGCGACGGATTCGTGCTGCTTCGCTTCGGGGGCAGGCAATGGGCGCGAGCCTCGCCGAAGCCGCGGCGCGTCGCGGCGTCCCGTTGCGCCTGGTCGACATCGCAGACCACGCCATTGCTGCGCTCTACGAGAGAAACCTCGTTCTGGTGAGGCCCGACGGACATGTCGCGTGGCGCGGCGACGAGCCGCCCGCGAACGCGGATGCGCTGATCGACCGCGTGCGCGGCGCCCCGCGCCCGGGTGAGCGCTACCGCGCCTGCGCCGCGATCATGCCGTCGATCCAAGCCGTCTCGCCGCCGATCGAGCGCAGCTGCGCGCGCATCTCGGCTTCGCTCATGACGCTAGAGCGCACGAGCGCGAAATCCTCTTCCGGCCCGTAGCGGTCGGTGACGATTTTAAGCCGCATGCCGTTCGGATCGAAGAAATAAAAGGAATAGATCGCGGGCGGGATGATCAGCAGCGGCCCGGCGATGATTTTGACGCCATGCGCTTTGACGCGCTCCAGCATCTCGGCATGGCGTTTCGGTCCGCAAGCGAAGGAGACATGCTGCATCGCGCCGAGCGCGTCGCGATCGGCCTTGGCGATGCCCTTGGGATATTCGAAGAAGGCGAGCAGGCTGTCGCCGCCCATATCGAGGAAGAAATGCGGGATCTCCGCATAGGGCGGCGTGCCGTCGCCATGCGCGCTGCGGCCATCGGGCAAGCGTGCCGGCGTGCGCATCCCGTGCGCCAGCCTCATGCCGAGAACGCGCACATAGAAATCGAGCGTCCCGCGCATGTCGCTGGTGTTGAGCGCGAGGTGATGGATGCCGCGCAGCAGCGGCTTCTCCGTGCCCACGCGCGATGCCGGGCTTGCTTGCAGATCGAGCCTTGAATCCATGGGCGCCCTCCCGGGCTTGGGTTCGGGTCTTGCCGTGCGCAGCATCGCACGCCCTTGGAGCGGCGACAATGCGGCGGCGCTCACGAAATCCTCGCCAAATCCGCGAGGGACGATTAGGGTTGAGGCAACGGGTGGAGAAACTCGGCCGCCCGTCCGAAAGATAAGATCAAACGAGGGAGAAATCGAATGAAGCGCCTCGCTTGGCTCATGCCCATCGCCGCCGCCGCCATCCTTGGGATCGCGCTGCCCGCCTCGGCCGACGAGCTCGTGCTCAAATTCGCGACGCTCGACGTGCCGCAGGCGCATCTCAATGTCCGGATCCATCACCCCTGGGCGGAGAAGATCAACAAGGAAGCCAAGGGCATCTTCCATATCGACGTGTTCGACGGCGAAGCGCTCGCGAATCAGGGCAATATCTACAACCAGGTGGTGAGCAACGTCGTGCAGATCGGCTGGGGCCTGCCCTCGCTCGCCGGCAAATTCCCGCTCATGGACGTGACGGCACTGCCTTACGTCACCCAGGGCAATTCCGAGATCGCCTCGACGGCGCTATGGCGGCTCTACAAGACCGGGCTGCTCGACAAGGAATTCGATCAGGTGATCCCGTTGAAGCTGATCGTCTTCCCGCAATCCGGGCTGCAATTCCGCAGGGAGCCTCGCACCCTCGACAATCTGAACGGGCTCAAGATCATCGCCGGCAGCAAGATCGCCTCCGAGATCGTGCAGCGTCTGGGCGGCGCTCCGCTCTCCTTCCGGGTCGATGAGTATTACGAAACCTTGCAGCGCGGGACGGCGGATGGCGTGCTGGTCGGGTGGACCGCGTTCAATCCGTTCAAGCTCGCGGAGGTGACGCGTTACCACCTCGAAGTGCCGCTCGGCGGTCAGACCGGCTACATCTTCATGGCGAGGAAGGAATGGGAGTCGCTGCCCGAGCCGGTGCGCAAGATTCTCGCCACCAATTCGGGCGAGCCCGAGAGCCGCGCTTTCGGCCGCTTCTGGGACGAGGTCAACAATGAGGGACGCGAGCAGACCATGAAGCAGCGGGGCCACACGCTGCTGCACTTGACGGCCGCCCAGGAAACCGCCTGGCACGAAAAGATCGGCTCGATCGCCGAGCAATGGGCGAAATCCTCGCCCGATGCGGGCAAGGTGCTGGCGACTTATAAGGAGATCCTCGCCAAGGTCGCAGCCGGCGGGTGAGGCGGCCGTTGCGGTCACGCTGGAGATCGGCTGCGCGTCCCTCGACTGCTCGCCTTCGCTCTCGCTCAAGCTCGCGCTCGGGATGAGGCCTTTTTCTTAATGCCATCCATCCATATATCCTCACCCCGAGCGGAGCAAAGCGTAGTCGAGGGGCGCAGGCTGCTCATGCAGCGCCAAACGCAACTCCCTATCGATTAAAGCCCGCCTCAAATCGCCATGGTCGAGACCAGCCAGAGCGCGATGCCGGGAAAGGCGACGAGCAGGATGAGCTTCACGAGATCGGCGACGACGAAAGGCGCCACGCCCTTATAGACCGTCCAGATCGACACGTCGGGCTGGATGCTTTTGAGGACGAAGACATTCAAGCCCAAAGGCGGGTGGATGAGGCCGGTCTCGACCACGCAGATATTGATGATGCCCCACCACAGGATGTCGAAGCCCAAGGTCTGCACAAGCGGCGTGACGATCGGCACGGTGATCACCATCACGGCAAACGACTCCATCACCGAGCCGAGGAGCAGATAGGTGACGAGGATCGCGGCCATGATCGCGGTGGGCGACCAGTCGAGATGCGCCATGAATTCGGTCGCGGTCTCGGTCAAGCGGCTGACGCCGACGACGAAGGAGAAAATCTGCGCGCCGAAGATGAGGCCGTAGATCATCGCCGTGGTCGCGGTGGTTGCCGCCATCACATGCCAGAAATTGCGGCCTTTGAGCTTGCCGCGTAAGAGCGCGCAGACAAAGGATTCGAAGGCGCCGACGGCCGCGGCCTCGGTCACGGTGAAGAAGCCGAAATAAACCCCGCCCATCACCGTGCCGAAGAGCAAGGCCGCCGGGCCGCAGCGCGACAGCGCCGCCCAGAGCTGGCCCGGCTCGCGCGCGACCCGCGCCGGCGCCGAGCGTGGCGAGACGCGCACATAGATCGCGATGGTGAGGAGGTAGAGCGCGAAGCCCAGAAGCCCTGGGCCGATGGTCGCGACGAAAAGCTGGCCGATCGAGGCTTGCGATAACAGCGCGAAGAGGATGACCACGCCCGAAGCGGGCGGCAGCAGCGCGCCGAGGCTTCCGCCGGCTGCGCAAACGCCGGTCGAGAAAGCAGGCGAATAGCCGCGCCCCTGCATCTCCGGCAGCGCCACCTTGCCGATCGTCACCGTGGTCGAGACCGAATGGCCGGTGAGCGCGCCGAAGCCGGCGCAGCCCGCGATGGTCGCAAGCCCGAGCCCGCCCTTGAGGCGGCCGAAGACGATATGGGCGAGGCGATAGATGTCCTCGGCGACATCGGCGACCTGGGCGAAGCTTCCCATCATGAGAAAAAGCGGCAGGGTCGCCAATTGCGGGCTGCCGAGGAAATCCGTGACCTCGGTCGAGGCCGCGGTCAGCGAGGGCGCGATGCCGACGAAGAGCGCGGCGCTGATTACGCCGACAATGCCCATGATCGCCGCGATTGGGATGAGGACTAGGGTCGCGAGCCACATCACGACGAAGATGATCGCGATGGTCGCGCCGACATGCGCGCCGGCCCAGGATGCGATCGCATCGATATGCATGATCCAAAGCGAGGCGAGGCCGGCGATGGCAGGCACGACGATGACCGCGCCGAGAATTCCATTCATGCCCTGAGCCGCGGCGCGGCGGACATCGTTGACGACGATCACGGCTTGCAGCACGGCGCCGAACGCGAACAGCGCCGAGACCGCATACATGAACGGCGCGTGCGGCAGGCCCAGGATCACGGTGGTCTTGCCGGCCAGCGCGAGCTGCCCCGCATAGCGCCAGATGCCCCAGGCGAGCACGCCGTAGAACAGCCACAGGCATGCGCCGCCCAGCGCCTCGAACCAGGCATGGAGGGTCGGGCTGAAATAGCGCGCGACAAGATCGATCTTCAAATTGACGCGCTGGGTCATGCCCGCGGGAATGCACGCGGCAATCGCGACCGAGAAGGTCATCTGCACGATCTCGTTCATCGCCGGGACCGGCTCGTTCGCGACCCAGCGCATCACCACATCGACCATGCTGACCGCGGCGACGAACAGCATGCCGCAGACGCAGGCAATGGCGATGACGCGCGAAAGCGCACCAAGCCAGTGTTCCAATTGATCGAAAAGCGAGCGCTCTGCGCCCGCGATGCCCGGCCCGGCCTCGGTAAGCGTCACTCCGTTCCTCCCGTGCCTCGGCTGGGCCGCGGCTGGTCCCTCGATCGGGCGAGGCCGCCGCTGCCGCGTTGTTCGCGCGAATCTAATCCATCGGCCGGGGCCGTGTCGATTGCGTTCGCGCGGCGCTTGCCGAGGCGCGTGGTCAATTCGGGCCTTCGACCGCGACCTGTCCGAGATAGTGCTCGATCACCATCGGATCCGATTTGAGGTCGCCGCTCGGGCCTTGGTGAGCGATGCGCCCGCGCTCCATGACATAGGCATAGTCGGTGGCGTCGAGCGCGCGCGCGGCGTTTTGCTCGACCAGCAGCATGGTCAGGCCCTGCTGCTGATGAAGATGACGCAGCGTGTCGAAAACCTGCGCCACCACCGCGGGGCCGAGGCCGAGGCTCGGCTCGTCCAGCAGCAGGAGCCGCGGCCGTCCCATGAGCGCGCGTCCGATCGCGAGCATCTGCTGCTGGCCGCCGCTCAGCTGCCCGGCGATCTGGCGGCGTCTCTCGGCGAGGATCGGAAAGAGCGCGAAGACCCGCGCCATGTCGTCCGCGATCTTGCCGCCGCGCCCGGCCGCGGCGCGGTGGCCGAGGCGCAAATTCTCTTCGACCGTCAGGGGCCCGAGGATCTGCCGGCCTTCGGGCACCATGATCGCGCCGCGCCGCGCGATGGCATAGGCCGAGAGGTTGGTCACGGGAGAGCCGTCGAAAGCGATCGCGCCGGCGTTCGCTCGAACGAGGCCGCAGATCGTCTTCAGCAGCGTCGTCTTGCCCGCGCCGTTGGCGCCGATGATTGCCACGGCCTGGCCGGCGGAGACGGCGAAGCTCAGCTCGTTCAGAACCGCGACCGGGCCATAGGCTGCGCTGAGACGGTCGACCTGAAGCATCGCTAGCCGCCCAGATAAGCGCGGATGACGGTGGCGTCGCGCCCGATCTCGGGCGCCGTGCCTTGGGCGATGAGGCGGCCGGAATCGATCACATAGATCATCTCGCAGAATTCCATCACGAAGCGCATATTGTGCTCGATCAGCAGCACGCCGATGCCCTCCTCGGCAAGGCTTCGGACGATGGCGCCGAGGCGGCGCGCTTCGACCTCGTTCATGCCCGCGACCGGCTCGTCGAGCAGCAGAAAATCGGGTTTCATCGCGAGCGCGCGCATGACCTCGACCAGGCGCTGATGGCCGTAGGACAAGGCGCCGGCCGGCGTGGCGCCGAGCTCGGTCAGCTCGAAGCGCTCGAGCAGGCGCGACGCGTCCGCGCGGAAGGCGCGGCGCTCGCGCCAGATCGCGGGAAATCCCAAGGAATTGGCCAAGAGCGAGGTGCGCTCGCGCCGATGCGCGCCGACGACGATATTGTCGAGCACCGAGGCCTCGCGCAGCAGGCGGACATTCTGGAAAGTGCGGGAAATGCCGAGACGCGCCACGCGATGCGGCGCTTGCCCCGCGATCTCGCGCCCGCCCAGGCGAATTTGGCCGGCACTCGGCGTCATCAAGCCCGAGATCATGTTGACGACCGTCGTCTTGCCGGCGCCGTTGGGGCCGATGAGGCCCGTGATGCGCCCGCGCTCGACATCGAGCGAAAGCCCGGCGACCGCTTCGATGCCGCCGAAGCGCTTGCTCACCCCGTCAAGGCGAAGGGAGTCCATGGGCGCGTGCCTGCTGCTCGCCGCCGCGATCGCTCGAAGCGCGGCGCAGCTTCCAGCGATGGCTCAGCGAATCGACGATGCCTTGCGGCAGATAGATGATGACGAGGATGAGCAGCAGCCCCTGGAGCAGCAGCCGCGCATCGGCCAGCGGGCGGATCAGCTCGGGCAGGATGATGAGGAAGGCGGTGCCGACCAAGGGTCCGGCAATCATCGAGCGGCCGCCGAGGATGACCGCGGCGATGACCAGGACCAGCATCGGAAAGCCGAACACGTCGGGCTGGATCGAATAGGTGTTGAAAGCGAGGAGGCAGCCGCCGAGCGCGCCGATTGCGCCGCTCAGCGCGAAGGCGTAGCGGAAATAGCGGCTGACCGAGATGCCGAGCGACATCGCGACGGTGTAGTCCTGGCGGATCGCATCGAAAGCACGGCCGATGCTGCTGCGGTTGACCACGGCGAGCAGGGCGCACAGAGCGATCAGCACGCCCACGATCCAGCCCGTGGTCGCGACCTTCGGAATGGCGTTGAGCCCGAGCGGCCCGCCGGTGAGCGGCTGGGCGTAGAGCGTCAGGGACACCATGATCTGCACGAAGCCGATCGTGGCGATCGATTGAAACGCGCCGCGCAGCTTCGCAAGCGGCAACGACAGGAAAAGTCCGGCGAGAACGCCGCACAGCACGGCGCCGGCGGCGCTGGCGACCGCTCCGAGCGGCGTCGCTTTCAAGAGGATGGCTCCGGCATAGCCGCCGATCGAGGCAAAGCCGGGCGTCGCCAACGAGAACAGCCCGGCGCGCAGCGCGACGTACTGGCTCAGCGCCAGGACCGCGTAGATGCAGATGAGATCGAACAGCGGGCGATAGGTGACGATGAACTCGACCATCGTCACGCGACCCGGTATTCGGAATGCAGCCCCGAGAAGAATCCGTTCGGCCGGATCAGCAGCACGACGAACAGAAGGCCGAACACCACGGCGTCGGAGAGCTCGGTCGAGATATAGGCGGTGGTGAGGGTCTGGATCATGCCGATGAGGATGCCGGACAGCACGGCCCCCACGACGCTGCCGAGCCCGCCGAGCACGATCACGACGAAGGCCTGCAGCATGACGGCGTCGCCCATGACGTAGGTGACGGAGTTGAACGCGATGCCGAGAATGACGCCGGCGGCGCCGGCGAGCATTCCCGCGATGAAGAACGAGGTGATATAGATTTTGCCGGGATTGACGCCGAGCAGCATCGCGGTCGATTCATTGACCGCGACGGCGCGCGCCTCGCTGCCGAGGCTTGTCCTGAAGAGGAACAGCAGAAGCCCGGCGACAATCACGGCGACCGCGCCGAGGATCACGATCTGCTGCAGCGACACCCGCAAGCCCAGGAGGTGATAGAAGATCACGGGAAAGGTGCCGAAGGGAAAACGCAGCGTCTGCGCGTTGGTCGCTTCCTGGGCCAGCTGCATCAGGATGAGATTCGCGCCGATGCTCGCGACGATGGTCCCGAATTCGTCGCCCTGATGACGGCGCAGCGGGCGAAAGACGAAGAGATCGAGCGCGACGCTGACGCATCCGGCGCCGATCACCGCGAGGATGAAGGCGGCCCAGAGCGGCAGGCCGCCGAGCGTCACGGCGAAATAGCCGATGAACGCGCCCCACATGAAGACCGCGCCATGCGCCAAGTTCAAGATGCGGTGCATGCCGAAAATGATCGTGAGCCCGAGCGAGAACAGCGCGTAGACCGCGCCGACGACCAGGCCGTTCAGAAGCTGTTGCGCGAGCAAGGCGGTCCTTCCCGCGCCCCGAGGGGCGTCGGCCTATTTGACGAGCTGCGGAACGCCTTTCACGATCTGGAGCACGATCAAGTCGAAGTCCGGCATACGATCCTTGTCATAGGAGAATTTGCCCGAGCCGAGCGGCGTGTCGATGTTCCGCAGCTTCGCGAGCGCATCGCGAACTTTCGCCCGGTCGGCGCCCGGGCCGGCATCATGGACGGCATGGGCGAGCAGCAGCATGCCGGTATAGGCCCAGGCCGCGTTCTGGTCCGGATCCTTGTGGTAGCGCTTGCGATAGGCGTCGGCGAAATAGCGGTTCTCGGCGGCCGGCATGTCGGGCACGTAATCGGCGGCATAGAGTATGCCCTCCGCAGCCGCGCCGGCGATGCTGCGAAACACGGGTGACGAGACCTGGCCGCTGGCGATGAGCTTGACGCTCGGGTCGAGCCCCGCCTGTTTCACCTGGACGAGGAAATTGGCGGCCACCGACGGCACGGATTCGAGGTAAAGCAAATCGATCTTCTCGCTCACGATCTTGGTCGCGATCGGCGCGAAATTGGTGTCCTGCGCCGAGATGCCGTCCTCGGACACGACCGTGCCGCCGCGCTCCTTGAAGTATTGCGCGAACGCGTTTTTGAGGCGCACCGAGGCGTCGTTGGCGCGATCGTAGACGAGCGCGGCGCTGTGGGCCTTGAGCCGGTTCGCCGCATACTCCGCCTCGATCTTCATCGAGGAATCGGGCTGCTCGATCAGGATGAACGACCAGGGGCCCGCTTGCACGATCGCCGGAGAGGCCGCAATCGCGAGAAACGGGATCTTCAACTCGTTGGCGACCGGCGCCGCCGGCAGCGACAGATAGGAGCCATAGACGCCCAGCACCGCGAGCGCATTGTCGGAGGTGGCGAAGCGGTTCATCAGCGAGATCGCCTGGTTGCGGTCGCCGGCATTGTCCTCGATGATCACTTTGAGGGTGCGGCCCTCGCCCAGCATGTGGGTTTCGTTGATGCGGTCGATCGCGATCTCGGTCCCCTCGCGCAGGAACGGACCCGAATAGGACGCCATCGGCCCGGAGAGCGGATATTGCGCGGCGATAACCACCTCCTCGGCCAGCGCCGGCGCCGCGCCCGCCAGAAGCAATCCCATAGCAAGATTGATGATCCCCCACGCTCTCATGCGGCTCGCTCCTTTGCTGGCGGCGTCTCGATCATGCTCGATAGGCGTCTCGCGGCGCGACGGGAGGGACCGGTCAGGCGCGCCCCCATAACCGCCGTGTCGCGATGTCGGCTCCCTGGCGCATGGCTTTGAACTTCTCCCAGACCACGGTCGGGTGCACCTCGGTCTTGTAGAGCGCTTGCGAAGAGAAGCCGCAATCGGCGCCCGCCATCACATTCTCGCGGCCGACGAGCTTCGCGAAGCGCATGATGCGTTCCGCGATCAGCTCGGGGTGCTCGACGATATTGCTCGCATGGGTGATGACGCCGGGGCAAAGCACCTTGCCGTCGGGAATCTTGATCTCCTCGAACAGATGATACTCGTGCTCGTGGCGTGGATTGGCGCATTCGAAGCTGTACTGGCCGGCCTTGATCTTGAGGACATAGGCGATGATGTCGGACAGGGCGGCTTCGTAGATGCGCGGCCCTTCGTTGATGCCATAGCAGGTGTGGAAACGCACTTTCTCGGGCGGGATTCCTTGGAGCGCCGCGTTCGCCGCCTCGACATAAATCTCGGCCCTACGCTTCATTTGCGCCTGATCAAGCCTCGGCTCGACGAAAATATCGGGGAGGAAGGGATCGTCGACCTGGACCAGGAGGCCGGCGGCGACGATCGCCCGGTATTCCTTGTTGAGCGCGGCCGCCACGGCGTGGAAATATTCCTCGTCGGTCTTGTAGTACTCGTTGATGCCAACGCCCGACGGCGCCGTCGCCGGGAGAAACACATGCTCCTCGGCGACGCCGGCGGCCTTGGCCGCCGCCTTCACATTGGCGATATCCTTTTGCAGCGCCGCCTCGCCGCGGTACTTCACCGGCCCGGTGCAAACCACGGGAACGATCGGCACGACCGTGCCGCCCATCATCGCCTCTTTGAAGTACTGGGCGTAATACTCGGGAAACGCCGCCACCTCCTTTTCGAACAGCAGGAGCTTTTGATTGGGCCGCGCTTCGAAGCCGTCGAGACGCTCGCGGATATAGGTGAAGAATCCGGGCTTGGAGAATTCGCCATCGGTCACGACATCGATGCCGCATTCGACCTGCTTGCGCACGGATTCGCCGACCGCCTTGGCGATCGTCGCATCGAGCGCCTTTTGATCGACCGCCTCGCCGCTGAATTTCGCTTTCAGCAGATCGAGCACCTCGCGCGGCCGCGGCAGGCTGCCGATATGCGTCGTTTGGATATGGTCGATGTTTTGCTGCGTGGTCATCGGCCTCCTCCTTGGCGGTTCGATCGCGGTCGAACGCTCGGCCGAGCCTCGATTGTCGCGGGCCCGCTCGCAGGAATTCTTGGCACAACCGAAAGCGCGAATCAATGTCGCACCGCCGCTCGCCCCGTTTTCCTGTCGCGCTCGCGCTTGCGATGCGCGGCGAGAAGAGTGGGCGCGGCCCCCGGCCCACGCGGCATGTGCCCACTCGGTCCGGCGCCGACCGGCAAGGGCGCCGGCGAGGTGGGCTGCTCTCAATCGAGCGCCGCGTCTACTCCGCCGCTGCGCTGCCGCGCTTTTGCGGCGCGTGCTTGCCGGCCGACCAGCCCGCTCGCGCAAGCGTCCGCTGTGCGAAGCCCAGCGGATTGGCTTCGAGCTCGGTGGCGAGCGTGTCGTTCCAGCGGTTGAGAAAGCCGAAATAGGCGATCACCGCCATCAGCTCGACGATCTCTTCGTCCGAATAATGCCGGCGCAGCGCCGCCACATCCGCGTCGGTCACGAGATTGGGCACCGCGGCCGCGCTTTGCGCGAAGCGCAGGGCTGCGCGTTCCGCCTCGGTGAAAAGCGGGCTCGTCTCGTATTCCCAGATCGCTGCGATCTTTTGGTCCTCGATCTTGGCGTGATGCGCGCTTTCGCCGGTATGCGCGACGCAATACTGGCAGCCTGCCGATTTGCTCGCCATATGCGCGACGAGCGTGCGCAGCGGACGCGAGGTCTTGTTCGCAGGATCGTTCACCGCTTGCCCGAGCCTGCTGAAGGCTTCCAAGAGCTTTGGCTTCCTCGCCATGATGAGCTGCGAGTTCGGCAGGAAACCCATGCGCTTCTCGGTCTGGGCGAAGAAGGGTTCAAGCTCGGGAACGCTTGCGCGCTCGAGCGGCTTCACTCGTGACATCGTTTCCTCCCGGTTGTAGAGCGTCGTGATCGAGAGACTGCGGCACTTTCGTGCCGGCGGCAAGACGGCGATCGGGGAAGGGGAGGCGCGATGCCACGCTGGAGATTGACGATGTCCTTGGCGCTCACCGGCGGCGTGCCGCGGCGTGCGGCGACCGTCGCGCTCATCGTCGGGACGATCCTCAACACCATCAACCAGGGCGACGCACTCGTCACCGGCCGGCCGCTCGATTGGTTGAAGCTCGGCTTGACCTTTCTCGTGCCGTATTGCGTCTCGACCCATGGCGCGGTGACGGCAAAGCTCGCGGAGCGGGCGCGCTGAACCGCGCATTCCGTCAGTGCCGCGCCGCGCGCTGGTACGGCGGGCAGGGCATGGAGCCATAGGAGCAGAAGACGCAGCAATCGCCCAGCAGGGGCTTGAGCTCGATGCCGCAGCCGGCGCAGCGATGGAAATAAAGGCAGGCATCTTGGGGCATCGCGAGCGTCTCGCGATGGCCGCAGCGCGGGCATGTAAGGGTCGAGCGATCAACGATGCGCGTCATTGTCAGAGCCGGTAGCGTGGGCGGCGGCGAGCCCCATTTCCATTCTGCATCCTAAGCGCCCACTGACGGCGGAATATATTTTTTGCCTGCATGTAACTTCGGCGCCGCGTCGGGCGAATTCCCGGAGAAGAGGCGAGTTGCGTCCTGCACTGGGCAGGCGCGCCTCGGCGGGAGGAGGAGATTGGAATGCCGCGACGCCGTGTTTTTCTCGCCGCTCTGTTGCTGTTTTTCTGGCCCGCGCTGGCGCAAGCCGCGGGCCCGGTTCCCTTCAGTGCCCAAGCCTTCGCCGCGGCGCAAGCGGCAGGCAAGCCCATTCTTGTCCAGATCCATGCGGATTGGTGCCCGACCTGCGCTGCGCAGAAACCAATCCTCGCCGCCCTGGAGCGCAAGCCCGAATTCGCCAATCTCGTGGTCTTCAACATCGATTTCGACAGCCAGAAGGACCTGGTGCGGAAATTCGGTGCGCAGATGCAGAGCACCCTGATCGCCTTCCACGGCGCGAAAGAGACGGGCCGCTCGGTCGGCGAAACCGATCGCGGCAAGATCGAAGCCCTGCTCGAGACGGCGGAGGCCGGCTGAAACCCATGCTCGCGCCCGGAAGCTTGGCGCTCGGCGCGCTCGCCGGCGGTTTGTCGACGCTGTCGCCTTGCGTGCTGCCGCTGCTGCCGATCCTTGTCGGCGGCGCGGCGGCGGCGCATCGCTGGGGCGCGGTGGCGCTGGCCGCCGGCGTCGCGCTGTCCTTCGTGGCGCTCGGCCTCTTCGTCGCCACCATAGGCTTCGCCGTCGGCCTCGATGAGGAGAGGTTCCGCTTCGCCGGCGCGGCGATCATGATCGCGATCGGGGCTTTGCTGCTCAGCGGCACGGCGCAGCGCGGCTTGGCGCTGGCCGGCGGGCAGCTCGGCAGCGTGGCGGGCCCGGTCGCGCAATGGATCGCGCCGGAAGGATGGCAGGGCCGGTTCCTTTTGGGCTTGCTCCTTGGCGTGGTGTGGAGCCCTTGCGTCGGGCCGACGCTCGGCGCAGCGGCGACGCTCGCGGCTCAAGGCCGCGATCTCGGCCAGGTGGCGCTGGTGATGGTCGTGTTCGGGCTTGGTGCTGCGGTGCCCTTACTTCTGATCGCGAGCTTGTCGCGCGAGGCGCTGCTGCGCTGGCGCGGCGGGCTCGGCGCCACCGGCCGCACCGGCAAGATCGCGCTCGGCATCGTGATGCTCGTGCTTGGCCTTGCGATCGTAACCGGCTTGGATCATCGCATCGAGGCATGGCTCGTCGGCATCAGCCCCGCCTGGCTCACCAGCCTTACGACGCGATATTAAATTCGATCTCTGCCGCCGGCGTCGGGAGAAAAAGCCGCTTTACGCGGGCTCCCCCTGCCATAACGCGCCGCTTCCATCTTCTCGAACCGCGACGAGCGCCGACGCATAAGCGGTTTCCCCGCCTATGCGAGCGCTGCTGGTCACGGCGTAGATCGCGCCGGCCTCGAGCGGGTCGCCCGGCCCTTCCTCGAGCGAGAGGCCGATGGCGTTCGCGGCAACGCCCTCCGGCAGATGCGCCCCGCCCCGCGCGAGGGCGAGAGCGGCG
>DATEKH010000252.1:0-44938 GCA_035277525.1 Allostellaceae bacterium | reverse complement strand
GACGAGAGGATGATCGGGGATGTCGCGGTCGCCGACGAGATTCTCGGCGCAGGCGATCTGATCGGGAAACACCGCGCCGATCAGATCCTCGGCATCCATGCGCGCCAATTGCGGCGGCACTTTCTTGCCGCCGCGGAAGCGCGGCAGCGCCAGCGACACGCCAGCGACCCAGCGCCAGCGCGTGATGAACATGGGCGCATCGAGCATCGCTTGGATCAGGATCGTCCGGACGCTGGCGGAGTGGAGGTAATGTGCGACCTCGGCAAGCTCGAAGCTGTGCGCGGCGGTGAGCGAGAGCGCGATATGGTCCTCGGTGGCGGCCGCCTGCAGCTCGAAATTGAATTTGCGGCAGAATCGCTTGCGCAGCGCCAAGCCCCATGCGCGGTTGATGCGGCTGCCGTAAGGTGAATGGATCACGAGCTGCATGCCGCCGGCTTCGTCGAAGAATCGCTCGAAGACCAGCGTCGCCTGCGTCGGCAGCGTGCCGAGGGCGGCGCGCGCGGCGGCGAGATATTCGGTGAGCTGCAGGGCGGCGGGCTCGGCCAGGCCGCGCTCTTCCACAAGCCAGCGCAGCGTGTCATTGCTCTCTGGCGCGGCCGTGAGACGCGCCGCCATCTCGGCACGCAGACGCGAGACCGATTGTGAGAGTTCATCGCTGCGGCCCGGGGCTTCGCCAAGCCAGAACGGGATATTGGGCGCCATGCCCTCGGCGTCGGCGACACGGACGGTGCCGCGCTCTGTGCGCAGGATGCGATAGGCGTTGTTGCCGAGCTGAAAAATGTCGCCGGCGAGACTCTCGACCGCGGAATCCTCGTTGACGGTGCCGATGATCTGGTTTTCCGGCTCCAGCAGAACCTGATAATCGGCCGTGTCCGGGATTGTGCCGCCCGAGGTCAGCGCCGTCAGCCGGGCGCCACGCCGTCCGCGCAGCCGGTGATTGACCGCGTCGTGATGGATGAGCGCGCCGCGCCGGCCGCGCCGCGTCGTGAAGCCTTCGGCCAGCATTTCGACCGCGGCGTCGAACTCGCTCCGCGCGAGATCGCGATAGGGCCAGGCGCGCCGGATCATCGCGTAGAGCGCATCCTCGCTCCACTCCTTGGCCGCGATCTCGGCGACGATCTGCTGCGCCAGGACATCGCGCGGCCGCTCGGGGATGGCGAGCCGGTCGAGCTCGCCGCGACGAACGCTGTCGAGCAAGGCCGCGCATTCGACGAGCTCGTCGCGCGAAAGCGGAAACAGGCGGCCCTTGGGCGTGCCTTCGACCGCGTGACCCGAGCGGCCGACACGCTGCAAAAAACTCGCGATCGAGCGCGGCGAGCCGATCTGGCACACGAGATCGACCTCGCCGATATCGATGCCGAGCTCGAGCGACGCGGTCGCAACTAACGCTTTGAGCTTGCCATGCTTCAACCGCTGCTCGGCGTCGAGCCGCTTTTCCTTGGCGAGGCTGCCGTGATGGGCCGCGACATGCTCGCTGCCGACGCGGTCCGAGAGTTGGCGGGTCACGCGCTCGACCATGCGGCGGGTGTTGACGAAGATCAGCGTGGTGCGATGCGCCGCGATGAGCTGCGTCACCCGGTCATAGACCTGCTCCCACACCTCGCCCGACATAACGGCTTCGAGCGGCGAGAGCGGCAACTCGACGGAAAGATCGCGTGCGCGCTTATGGCCCGTGTCGATGATCCGGCACTCGGCTTCCGGCACCGCGGCGCCGATCAGGAACCGCGCGACCTCCTCGATCGGCTTTTGCGTCGCCGAGAGGCCGATGCGCAGCAACCGGCGGCCGCAGAGCGCATCGAGACGCTCGAGCGAGAGGGCAAGATGGACGCCGCGCTTGTTTGGCGCAAGCGCGTGGATTTCATCGACGATAACCGTGCGCGTCGTCGCCAGCATGGCGCGGCCTGACTCGGAGCCGAGCAGGATGTAGAGCGATTCCGGCGTGGTGACGACGATATGCGGCGGACGGCGGCGCATGCGTTCGCGCTCTCCGGGCGGCGTGTCGCCGGTGCGCACCCAGGTACGGATTTCGACATCAGGCAGGCCTTGCGCGGCGAGCACTTCGCGAATACCGGCGAGCGGAATTTCGAGATTCTTCTGAATGTCGTTCGACAGCGCCTTCAAGGGCGAGACATAGACGATCTGCGTCTCGTCCTTGAGCTGCCCGTCGAGGCCTTGGCGGATCAGCGCATCGATCGCGGCGAGGAAGGCGGCAAGGGTCTTGCCCGAGCCGGTCGGAGCGGCGATGAGGACGGGTCGGCCTTGCTGAATCGCCGGCCAAGCCTCGGCTTGCGCCGGGGTCGGTGCCGGGAAGTGGCGGTCGAACCATGTCGCGACCGCAGGATGGAAAGCGGATGTCGGGATCGGAGCCTCGGACGACAGCGTGCGCTGCGATTATAGAGGTGGCGCCGCGCCGCGCGCAAAGCGCAGCCCCACCGGCAAAGATCAGGGCTTGCCGAACAGCTCGAACCAGAAGCCGCGCATCGCATCCCAGGAGCGCGCATCGGCGGCGGCATTGTATTCGAGGACCGGCGGCCGATGGGCTTCGGGATTGGTGAAAGCGTGCTTCGCGCCGCCGTAGGTGACGACCTGCCAATCGATGCCGGCCTGCGTCATCTCGGCCGAGAAGCCGGCGACCTGCTCGGGCGGAACGAGCGGATCGTCGGCGCCGGTGCAAACCAGGATCTTGGCTTTGATGTTCTTTGCGTCCTCGGGCGTCTTGGTGCTCAGGATCCCATGAAAGCTGACGACCCCGGCGAGCGCCGCTCCCATGCGCGCGAGCTCGAGAACGGCGAGCCCGCCGAAGCAGTAGCCCATCGCGCCGATGCGCTTCGGATCGACATTCGGCAGCTTGGCCAAAGCGTCGAAGCCCGCGCGCACATGCTTGCGCAGCCGCGGAACATCCTCGCGCAGCGGCGCCATGAGCTGTTGCGATTCCTCCGGCTTTTGCGCGACGCGGCCGTTGCCATAGAGGTCGGCCGCCAGGCAGACATAGCCGAGCTCGGCGATCATGCGCGCCCGCCGCTTGGGATGCTCGTTGAGGCCCGGCGCTTCATGGGCGATGAGCACGCCGGGCCGCCGGCCGCTGGCCTCGGGATCGGCGAGATAGCCCTGGAAGGTCATCCCGTCCGCGGAATAGGTCAGTGTCTCAATCTTCATCGCGAGCTCCTGAACGTGGCGGTTCTTGTGGTCGGCCGCGCCGAGAGAGACAGCTTAGCGAAGTCGCGGCCGTCTTGCAGCTTCGAGCCGGCCGGCTGGCGCTTCGGTCGGAGGATGATCACATTCTGGATGGGGGTGGCGATTTGACCAAGCTCAAGCAGAGGGTGCCGGCACCGTGGTAGGTTTTTTGCCAACGCCTTGCCGGCCTGCGCCAAGGGATGCCATGGACGATTCCCTGCTTACCGATCTCTACCAGCTCAACATGATCGAGGCCTATCTCGATCACGGCGAGACGGCGCCGGCGGTATTCGAATTCTTCGTCCGCAAGCTCCCGGTGCGACGCGGCTTTCTGATGGCGGCCGGGCTCGAGCAGGCGCTCGATTTTCTCGAAACCCTGCGTTTTTCGCCAGAGGATATCGATTGGCTGGCGCGCAGCGGACGGTTCTCCCGGCGCCTGCTCGACTACCTCGCCGCGTTCCGCTTCACCGGCGAGGTCGATGCGATGCCCGAAGGCACGGTCTTCTTCGCCGACGAGCCGATCCTGCGCGTCGTCGCGCCTTTGCCCGCGGCGCAATATGTCGAGACCCGTCTCATCAATATTCTGCACTTCCAGTCGCTTATTGCCTCTAAAGCGGCGCGCATCGTGCTGGCGGCGCCCGGCAAGCTCTTGGTCGATTTCGGGCTGCGCCGCGCGCATGGCGCCGAGGCCGGGCTCTTCGCCGCGCGGGCGAGCTACCTCGCCGGGTTCGCGGGCACGGCGACGATGCTCGCCGATCGTCGCTGGGGCATTCCGCTCTTCGGCACCATGGCGCATTCCTTCATCCAGGCTCATGACGATGAGGCCGAGGCGTTCGAGCATTTTGCGCGCTCGCGGCCTCAAGGTCTGACCTTCCTCATCGACACCTACGATACCGACGAAGGCGCGCGCAAGCTCGTGGCGCTGGCGCCGCGGCTGCACGCGCTCGGCATCAAGATCGGCGGCGTGCGGCTCGACAGCGGCGACATGACGGCGCTGTCGAAGAGCGCGCGGCAGATCCTCGATGAAGGCGGGCTCGGGGCCACGACCATTTTCGCGAGCGGCGGGCTCGATGAGGACGAAATCGCCCGCATGCTCGCGGCAGGCGCGCCGATCGACGGCTTCGGTGTCGGTACCAGCCTCACCACCTCCTCCGACGTGCCGGCGCTCGATTGCGCCTATAAGCTTCAGGAATATGCTGGCGCCGCGCGGCGTAAGCGCTCTCAAGGCAAGGCGACTTGGCCCGGCCGCAAGCAGGTCTGGCGGCGCTACGGACCGGACGGAAAATTGGCCGGCGATGTGCTCTCGCTCGAGGATGAGGACATAGCCGGCGAACCGCTGCTCGAGCCGGTGATGCGCGACGGCAAAAGAGTGGCTCGGCCCGCGCTCGATGACATCCGCGCCAGGGCGAAGCGCAATCTTGCGACGTTGCCCGACGTGCTGCGCCGCCTCGCGCCTGGCGCCGTCTATCCGGTCCAGATTTCGGATGGATTGGTGCGCCTCGCGGGCGAGGTGGATCGGCACAACCTGGCGAAACGGGCGCGGACGACGTGAAAAAGCGGCCCTCCATCGGACCGAAGGACGTGCTTCTCGCGGTCGATCTCCAGAACGATTTCTGTCCCGACGGCAAGCTCGCCGTACCGCGCGGCGACGAGATCGTGCCCGTGGTGAACCGCTTGGCGCTGCGCTTTCCGCATGTCGTGCTGACCCAAGACTGGCATCCGAAGAATCATCTTTCCTTCGCCTCGCAGCATCCGGGCGCCAAGCCTTACGATACCTTCGCCGCGCCCTATGGGCCGCAGGTGCTGTGGCCGGATCATTGCGTTCAGGGAACGCCCGGCGCCGCGTTCCATCCGGGCCTCGCCGTGCCGCAGGCCGAGCTCGTCATCCGCAAGGGCTATCATCGCGAGATCGATTCTTATTCCGCCTTTCGCGAGAACGACCGCGTCACCAGGACCGGTCTCGCCGGCTATTTGCGCGAGCGCGGTTTCGAGCGCATCTTCATCGCCGGCCTCGCGCTCGATTTCTGCGTGCGCTATTCGGCCGAGGATGCGGTCGAGGAGGGGTTTTCCGTGATCGTGATCGAGGATGCCTGCCGCGCCATCGACCTCGACGGCTCGCTCGCCGCGGCGCCAGAGAGCTTTAGGGCGCGTGGCGTCGCCTGCCTTATGGCGGAAGCAATCGGCTGAGCCATGCCGCGGGGAAAGCTCATCTATGTCATGGGAGCGTCGGGCGCCGGCAAAACCCGGCTCATCGACTATGCGCGCCGCAAGCTCGACGGAAGCCTTCCAGTCGCCTTCGCGCATCGCTACATCACTCGCCCGCTGGGCAAGGACGACGAGAACTATATCGCCTTGTCGAAGGGCGAGTTCGATCTGCGCAAGGCGCGGGGTCTTTTCGCTTTTGATTGGCAAGCCTATGGCTTTGCCTATGGGATCGGCATCGAGATCAAGGCCTGGCTCGAGGCGGGCTTGACCGTCGTGATGGATGGCTCGCGCGCACATTTCATCGGCGAGCGCGCCTCGATCGCCGATGTCGTGCCGGTTCTCGTTACCGTCGGCCGCGCGGAGCTGCGCCGCCGCTTGAGCGCGCGCGAGCGCGAGGATGCGCGGGCGATCGAGGATCGGCTTCGCCGCGCCGGGCAATTCGCCATCGCCGATCTCTCCTTGCTGACGGTCGACAACACAGGACCGATCGAGCGCGCCGGAGAGGCCTTTGCCGCGATCGTTTCCGCGCAGGCGGGCGGCCGATGACCGGGCCGCTACGCCTGCGCCATGTCCCGATCGACACCAACCGCGAGCCGGTCGCCTATCTGCCGCGGCATTCGAGCGTGTGCCGGCCCGAGGATTTTCAGGCTCTTGCTAAAGTCGAACTGCGTGGCGGCGGCGCGCCGATCCTCGCCACGCTCAACATCGTCGACCATGACGATCTGCTCGCCCGCGACGAGGCCGGCGTCAGCGATCAGGCCTTCGCTCTGCTGCGGCTGCCCGAGGGTGCTGCGATCGAGATCGGGCAGGCTCTGGCGCCTTCGAGCCTCGATGCGGTGCACGCGAAGATCCGTGGCGCGGAGCTGTCGCGAGAGGCGATCGAGACCGTCGTAGCGGACATCGCGGCGATGCGCTATTCGCGCATGGAGATCGCGGCGTTTCTCGTCGCCTGCGCCGGGTTTCTCTCGGCCGGCGAAGTTCTGAACCTCACACGCGCGATGGCGAATGTTGGCGCCAGCCTCCATTGGCCCGGCGACATTGTTGTCGACAAGCATCGCATCGGCGGTGTGCCGGGAAATCGCACCTCGATGATCATCGTTTCGATCGTCGCGGCGCATGGGCTGGCTATTCCCAAAACCTCATCGCGCGCCATCGCCTCGCCGGCCGGAACCGCCGATACAATGGAGGTGCTGGCACGCGTCGATCTCGATGCGAGCGAAATGCGCGAGATCGTCGCGGCCGAAGGCGGCTGCCTCATCTGGGGTGGTCACGTCAATCTATCGCCCGCCGACGACATTCTGATCTCGGTGGAGCGTCCGCTCAATCTCGATGCGCCGGGTCAGCTCGTCCCGTCGATTTTATCGAAGAAGCTTGCCGCGGGCGTCACGCGGCTCGTGCTCGATCTACCCGTCGGCCCGTCCGCCAAAGTGCGCGACAAGGCAGCCGCGCCGCAATTGCGCAAGCTCTTCGAGTATTCCGCTGACCAGATCGGACAAGCGCCTCAAGGAGGCGCGGCTCGCCGCGGCAAGCTCGCTTCCGCGCCGCCATCCGGCAGTGCGTCCGGTGCTGTTCCAGGTCGCGCGACCGGGCCGGTGAAAACGCGCAGGCCCCGCGGCGCGCCGTCCCCGCGACGCCACCCGCCGTGCCGGGCCACGCTCGGCCTCGAGGGCGCCGGACCTGGTATGCCACAAAGTTATCATCAAATAACTGTAGTCCATTGTTAATCACCCACTTATGATGGCCGACCGCTAGCACGCACTGTCCGGCTGTGACCGGACAGGCCAAGGGACGGAGGTCGCCATGACAAGCCAATCTTCCACCGCAACGCCAGCCGGGCGGAGCGCCCCGTCGACGCGCTGGATCCAGCTCGTTCTCGGTATCGCCTGCATGGCGTCGGTCGCCAACCTGCAATATGGCTGGACGCTCTTCGTCCTGCCGATCCAGCACCAATTCGGCTGGACACGGGCGGAAATCCAGGTTTCCTTCTCGATCTTCATCCTGCTCGAAACCTGGCTTGTGCCGTTCGAGGGCTGGATCGTCGACCGCATCGGTCCGCGCTGGATGGTGCTGGCCGGCGGCGTCGGCACCTTCCTCGCCTGGTTCATCAATTCGCAGGCGACGCAGCTATGGGAGCTTTATGTCGGCGGGGCCGTTGCCGGCTTCGCTGGCGGCGCGGTTTACGGCACCTGCGTCGGCAATGCGCTGAAATGGTTTCCGGACAAGCGCGGTCTCTGCGGCGGGCTCACCGCAGCGGGTTTCGGCGCCGGCGCCGCGATCACCATCGCGCCGATCCGCTCGATGATCGAATCGAGCGGCTATCAGCACACCTTCCTCGTCTTCGCGATCATCTACGGCGTCATCGTCGTGGTGATTTCGAATTTCCTCAAGGCGCCGTCGTCGCAGGATCTTCCCCCGGCCAGCAAGATCAGGGTGCGCCAGGGGGTCGAAGACGTGCCGCCGCAGCGGGCGCTGCGCTCGCCGCTGTTTTGGATCATGTATCTGATGTTCTTCCTCGTCGCCGCGGGCGGCTTGATGTCGACGGCGCAGCTCGCCCCGATCGCGCATGAGCGCGGCATCGCCGACGGGCTCGTCACGGTCTTCGGCGTCAGCATGCCCGCGATTGTCGCGGCGCTTACCGCGCACAACATCACCAACGGCGTGGGCCGGCCGCTCAATGGCTGGATCTCCGACTATATCGGCCGCGCCAACATGATGGGCATCGCCTTCGGCATCGAAGCGCTGTGCATCGCCGCCTTCGGCTTTTTCGGCACGACGCCGATCTCGTTCGTCATCACCGACGCGCTCGTGTTCCTGTTCTGGGGCGATATCTTCAGCCTCTTCGCCGCGACGGTGGGCGACGCCTTTGGCCGGCAATATGTGACGGTCAATTACGGCATCATGTACACGGCCAAGGGCGCTGCGTCGCTGCTTGTGCCGCTGGGGAATCTGCTCTCGCACGCGACCGGAAGCTGGCACGCGGTCTATGCCGTCGGGTGTCTCATGAACGTGACGGCCGCGCTGCTCGGATTCTTCGTGCTGCGGCCGATCATCAACGCGCGGCTGAAGAAGGTCGGCAGCGCGCCGGAATTCCAGGCGGCAACGTCTCCAGCCTTCGATACGGGGCGCCGATAGGCGGCGGGGCATCACGATCCGCTCATCCGCGGCGTCCGGGCACCGGATGCCGCGGGTGGTGGCAACGGCACTCGAGAGCAAAAAGCGATGAAAATGAGATCGGTCGAACGGTCGTTCGCTGCCGTGCTCGCCGTCGCGGCGATCGGGCTCACCATGCGCGTCATTGCCGCGCTGATTCCCGGCGCGGCCTTCGACCTGGCGAGCGTGATCGCAACCGCGATCTTTGTTGTCGCGACGCTGGCGCTGGGATATTTTCTCGCCGGGATCGCACGGCGCTGAGTGCTCGACGCCAGAAGCCGCGTCGCGCCTGCCTAACCGCCTTCTCCCGAGCTTTGATTGGCGAGATGCGCCTCGCGCAGATCGAGTTCGCGCTCGATGCGGCGCCGGGCTTCGTCCTTGAGCTTGCCGCCGCGGAACAGATCGTTGATCGATTGGCGCTCGGCCTCGATCAGCAGGAGCTCGATCTCATCGTCGAGTTCGGTCAGCTTGCGGTGCCTCTCATCCCCGTCGCCGCGGCGCTCGATATGCTGAAGCCGGTCGCGGTGCCGCGCGCGCAGCGGCCGGACGAACTCGGGCGAAAGCCCGCGCTCGGCCGCGAGCGCGTCGATCCGCTCGATGACCGCATTGATCGCAAGCCGCCGCGCTTCGTCCTCCTCGACCCGGTCGGCGTGACGCTCGCGTCGGCCGGCATGCGCAAGGCCGAGCGCCCGGATGACGGTCGGCAGCATGAGACCCTGACCGACGAGCGTTACGAGGATGACGCAGAAGGTGAGCAATAGGATGAGATCGCGGTCGGGAAAGGGCTCGCCGCTGGCCGTCGCGATCGGGATCGCCAGGGCGGCGGCGAGCGAGACGACGCCGCGTACGCCGGTGAAGGCGAGCATGAAAGGCCATTGCCAGGTCGGCGAGGGATCCTTGCGTCGTACCGCAGGAATGAGCCAGCGCGGCAGATAGGTCGCCGGATACATCCAGACGAAGCGCGCAGCGATCACCACCGCGCTGACGATCACGGCGGAGAAGACGAGCTCCGAGGAAGAGAAGCCGCCGATCTGGCTGATCACCGTCCGCGCCTGCAGGCCGGTGATGAGAAACACCATGCCCTCGATGAGATAGATGAAGAAGTCCCAGAAGAAAATCCCTTGGAGGCGCGTCGCGGCGCTGATGAGGCGCAACCCGTTCCAGCTGATGTAAAGCCCGGCGGTGATGGTCGCGAGCACGCCCGAACCGCCCAGATGCTGCGGCGGCCAATAAGCGAGGAAAGGCGTCAGGATCGACAGCGTGATCTCGATGCGCGTCTCGCGCACCCAGCGGCGCAGCCGCAGCATCAACCAGCCGACGCCAACGCCCCAGAGAATCTCGCCGATGACGATGGCGGCGAAAGTGCCGGCCGCGCGGCCGAGCGAGAACACGCCGAGGCTCACCGCGGCAACGGCGAAGCGGTAGAGGATCAGCGCCGTGGCGTCGTTGGCGAGGCCTTCGCCTTCGAGCACGACGAGAAGACGGCGCGGCAGCTGCAATCGCCGCGCGATCGAGAGCGGGGCCACCGCGTCGGGCGGCGAGACGATCGCGCCGAGCACAAAGCCCACGGGCCAGGGAAAGCCCAACAGCCAATGCGCCGCGGCGGCGGTCGCGACCGTGGTAAAAATGACGCAGCCGACCGCGAGCAGAGCGATCGGACGCAGGTTGAAGCGAAACTCGCGCCAGCTCATCGCGACCGAGGCGGAGTAGACGAGCGGCGGCAGGACCAGGAGCAGCACCAGATCCGGCGCCAGCTCCATCGGCGGCAAGCCCGGGATGAGCGCCAGGATCACGCCGGCCAGCATCAAAAGAATCGATTGCGGCACTTCGAGCCGCGCGGCAAGCACCGCAACCGCCGCGATGACCGCCAATAGCACAACGAGAGTCTGGATTTCCTCGATCATCGGCGGCCCCGGCCGGCCATGATGCGGCAAGCGGGCGCGAAGTCAATTTGCGCGAATGCGATCGGGCGCCGTCATTCCAAGGCCATGCCCGAATTGCCAGCCGGGCGGCGTCCCGGGCGCATCAGCAGCAGGAGCGGCACGGCGAGGAGGCAGACGATCATCATGAATTTGAAATCGTCGAGATAGGAAATCATCGCGGCCTGGAGATTGACCATGCGGTCGATTGCCGCGAGCCCGGCATCGCTGCTCATCGTCCAGGAGAGCGCCGCCCCCAATTGCTGAAGCGCGTGATTGTAGGGCGTGACGTCTTGAGCGAGGCTCGAATGGCTGATCTGTATGTTGCGCGCGAGCAGGGTCTCGGCGACGGAGATGCCGACGCTGCCGCCGATATTGCGCACGAGGCTGTAGAGCGCCGTGCCCTCGGTCAAAACCTGCTGCGGCAAGGTGGCGAAGGTCGCGACATTGATCGGCCCGTAGAGCAGACCGAGGCCCACGCCCTGGATGATTCCGGACACGACCACCGGGCGCATATCCATCTCTGGCGAAAACCCCGTCATGAGCCACAGCGAAGCGCCGGTCGCGCCAAGGCCGATGGCCAAGAGCGCGCGGAAATCGATCCGGCCGGCCAGACGGCCGACCAGCATGATCGACGCCATCATGGCGATGCCGCGCGGCACCTGCAGCAGCCCGGTGGTGACGATCGGATAATCGAGCATGGTCAAAAGCGGCGGCAGCAGCGCGAGCGACGCGTACATGATCGCGCTGGCGATGAACATGAAGACGTTGCCGCCGACGAAATTGCGATCCTTCAGCAGCGCCGTGTTGAGAAACGGCCGTTCGGTGGTCAGCGTGTGAAAGACGAAAATCCATAACCCCAGCGCGGCGATGGCGGCTTCGATCACGATCTCGGTCGAGCCGAACCAATCCTTCTGCTCGCCGCGGTCGAGCAGCATCTGAAACGCGCCGATGGCGAGGCTCAAGAAAGCGAAGCCGAAGAGGTCGAAGCGGGGCCGCCGCTCGATTTCGCTCTCGGGCACAAAGGCGAGAATCCCGAGAAACGCGATCACGCCGAGCGGCAGGTTGATGTAGAAGACCCAGCGCCAATCATAGTTCTGCGTCAGCCACCCGCCGAGCGTCGGGCCGAGGATTGGCGCGGACATGATGCCGGTGCCCCAAACCGCCATCGCCGAGCCGTGCCGCTCTGGCGGGTTGATGTCGAGCAGCACGGCCTGCGACAGCGGCACCAGCGCGGCGCCGAAAATCCCCTGAAGGATGCGGAACAGCACGATCTCGGCGAGGCTTCCGGCCGCGCCGCAGAGCAGCGAGGCGAGGGTGAAGCCGGCGACCGAGCAGAGAAAAATGCGCTTGCGGCCGAAACGCGCGACGAGCCAGCCGGTCATGGGCGTCATGATCGCCGCTGCGACGATGTAGGAGGTCAGAACCCAGGCGATCTGATCCTGCGCGGCGGCGAGCCCGCCTTGCATATAGGGCAGCGCCACGTTGGCGATCGTGGTGTCGAGCACCTGCATGATCGTCGCCAGCATGACGAGCGCCGTGACGAGACCGCGGTTGATCGGGGCCGCGGCATGGGAGGTGCCGGCTTCGGCGCTCAAGGCGCGGCCTTGGCTTTGCCGATGAACGAGCCGAGATAGGCGAGCAGCGGATTGCGCTGTTCGGTGTCGACATCGACGGTCACGCTCATTCCGGCGCGCAGGCCCTCGGCGGCGTTGGGGTCGTCGAGCCCTATTCGAACCGGCAGGCGCTGCACCACCTTGACCCAATTGCCGGTCGCGTTTTGCGGCGGCAGGACCGAGAATTGCGAGCCCGTGCCCGGGCTGACGCTCGCGACCTCGCCGTCAAAAGGGCGGCCGGAATAGGTGTCGGCGGTGATCGTCGCGCTCTGGCCCGCGTGCATGTGGCTCAGCTGCGTCTCTTTGAAATTGGCCTCGATCCAGAGGCGATCGGTGCCGACCAGCGAGAAGGCGGCGGTGGCGGCGTTGAGATAATCGCCAACGGCCAGCTTATCGACGCGCGTGACGATGCCGTTCTGCGCGGCGGCGACGATAGTATGCGACAGATCGAGCTTTGCCTGGTCGAGCTGGGCTTGCGCCTGCGCGACCAAGGGATGCCGATCGATCGGGATATTCGGATCGCCGCCGAGGCTCGCCAGCACATTGGCGATCTGCTCCTCTTCGGACGCGACTTGCGCCTTTGCCGAGTCGAGATTGTTGCGCGCCTGATCGAATTGCCGCTGCGAGGCGACACGGGCCGCGAGCAGGGTCTGCTGGCGGTCGAATTCGCGTTGCTGAAAGCCGAGCGTATCCTTCGCCGCTTGCAGCTCGGCGAGCTTCTGGCGATAGCTCGCGCGCAGCGCGTCGATCTGGAGCCGCTTGCCGGCGAGCTGCGCTTCGGCGCGCTCGACCGCGATGCGATAGGGACGATCGTCAAGCCGGAACAGAACCTGTCCGGCGCGGACGCGCTCGTTATCATGCACGTCGATCTCGACGACGCGCCCGGCGACGTCGCTGCTGACCGAGACGATATCGGCCTGGACGTAGGCGTCGTCGGTCGAGACATAGCGGCCGGCCGCGAGATACCATACCGTGCCGACGAGCACCGCCGCCAGCGGCACAACGAGCAGCAGCAGCAGCCGCACCAGGCGCGTGCGGCCGCGCATCTTGCCGGCTCGAAACGCATCGAAAGTACCGCTCGAAGAACTCATCACCTGCTCCAAAATCGCGCGGAACATCATCCGTCCGCCGAAAAAGAAGCCCCGACGCTCACGGGGGGCTTGAGCGCCGGGGCCACGGGGCTCGCCGCCGGGGGACGGGGGGCGAGCCGGAAACCGCTTGGTTGCGGCAAGGCCCGGGGGATCGCAGCGCTCTTTCGACCGCGAACACGGCTCGATCTCTTCCGCCGCAAACCGAGCCGTCGCCCGGCCTCGACCATCGATATAAGTTTCGCTCTAGCCCGCTATAACGCGCCGCAATTGCAAGGGTCTTTCGGAGGACCCGAACAATCCCCGTTCAGGCCCGCAGGCGGATTACGCCGTTGATCGCGGCGCCGCCGGGCACGGTCAGCACGGGCTTTGCCGCTGCTGGAGCGCGCTTGGCGTCGAGGCGCAGGAAATCGACGAACGCCTTGAGCTTTTGCGGCATCTGATGCCGGCTCGGATAGAAGATGTGGTAGCCGGCATAGGGTTGCGACCACGGCTTGAGCAGCGGCACGAGCCGGCCTTCGGCGATATGCGAGGCCATGTAGTTTTCGAGCATGTAGCCGACGCCGACGCCATCGAGCGCGGCGCGCACCACGAGATCGAGATTGTTGGTGATGAGGCTTCCTTCGACCTCGACCTCGATTTTCTCGCCGCCGCGCTCGAACGACCAGGGATAGACCGCGCCGGTCGTCTGGCGAAAGCGGATGCAATTGTGAAGCCGCAGCTCTTGCGGCGTCTCCGGCGGCTTATGCGCCGCGAGATAGGCTGGCGAAGCCACGGCGATGAGCCGCGAATCCGGGCTCACGCGCACGGCGATCATGTCGCGCTCGATCCGCGTGCCGGTACGGATGCCGGCATCGAACTTGCCGTCGACGATATCGGTCAGCGAATCGTCGACGACGATGTCGAGCTTGACATCGGGATAGGCGGCGCGAAACCGCGGCAGAACCGGATCGATCACGAGGCCCACGGCGAGGCTCGCCACCGAGAGCCGCAGCACGCCGGTAGGCGTGTCGCGAAACGCGTTCACCGATTCAATCGCGCGGCCGAGATCGTCGAGCGCGGGGTGAACTTGGTCCAACAGCCGCGCGCCCGCCTCGGTCAGCGCGACGCTGCGTGTCGTGCGGTTGAACAGTCGGACGCCCAGCCGCGCCTCGAGCGAGCGGATGGTCTGGCTCAGCGTCGAGGTCGACAGGCCGAGAATCGCCGCGGCGCGCGAAAAATTGCCTCGATCCGCCACCGCGACGAAAGCCGCCAGCTCGGCGAATTGCGCCCCCCGCATCGCGCTGCTCAGGGCGCGTTCCCGGAATTGCGTCGGCCGCCGCCGGCTTGGCCAACCCTCAGGGCGGTTTCGCGCAAGCTCGAGGCGAGCGCGTCCGGATCGACCCCATCGGCCGCCATGACCGCCCGGATGATCGGGTCGGCGAGGGCATCCCCCAGCCTCGGTTCCCCACAGCAGTTCATTGACTCCTCCTCGATCGCTATTGAAATGGCGCGACAGGCGCCGTAGATTTATGTTACTGAACGGTAACACCCGTAAGGTACTTACCGGTAAGTAACCTGTCAACAGGGAATTTGGAAATGCACAAGCTCGTGACCAAGCCGCTGCCGGAAGTCAGGCCCGTCCAGTCCTCGCCGCGCGAGCGAATCTTGGCGGTCGCGCGCGATCTGTTCTATCGGCATGGCATCCATGCGGTGGGCGTCGATGCGATCGCCGAGGCGGCGGGCACGAACAAGATGACGCTCTACCGGCATTTCGAGTCGAAGGACGCGCTGATCGCGGAATGCCTGCTCGGTCTTGTCGGCGAGCTCGATGAGGCCTGGGCCGAGATCGAGCGGGATCATGACGGCGATCCGCTCGGCCAGCTGCAGGCTTGGCTGCGACGCGTCGGTGAGTACAAGCTCAACGAGGCGGAACGCGGCTGCGCCTTCGTCAACGCCGCGGCGGAACTGGCGGACAAGAACCATCCCGCGCGCCGTGTCGTCGAGCAGTACAAGACCCAGAGCCGCGAGAGGCTCATCCGGCTCTGCGATGAGGCCGGTCTCGTCGAGCCCGATCTCTTGGCGGATAAAATGTTTCTGCTCTGCGAAGGCGCCCGCGTCAGCCTGCAAAGCATCGGTCCCAAGGGACCCGCCGCGCGCCTCGTCAAAATTCTCGAAGGCTTGATCGCCGATCACACGCGCAAGAAGCGCTGAACCTTTTCCGACTTCCTCGACGTCCCCCGACTTCCTTCCAATTCCGTTAAGCCCGCTCGCACCCGCTGACCAGCGGCACGAAAGCCACGCCCATGATCGCGCGCTGCGCGATCGCGCTGAGGGCGCTCTTTTCGACCAGCGTCAGGGTTTGCGTCTGATAGGCGGCGCCGACGGGCGCGATCAGCCGCCCGCCCGGCTTGAGCTGGGCGAGCAGCGCCGGCGGCAGCAATGGCGTCGCCGCCGTCACGATGATCGCGTCATAGGGCGCATGCTCGGGCCAGCCGAGGGCGCCGTCGCCGCAGCGAATCTCGACATTGCCATAGCCGGCCTTGGCGAGCGCGGCGCGCGCCGTCTCGGCAAGATCGGGCACCACCTCGACCGACCAGACCTGGCGCGCGAGCTCCGCCAGGATCGCCGCCTGATAGCCCGAGCCGGTGCCGATTTCGAGCACGCTGTGATCGGGCTCGAGATCGAGCAGCTCGGTCATGATCGCGACGACGAAAGGTTGCGAGATGGTCTGCCCATGACCGATCGGCAGCGGCGTGTTGACATAGGCATGCGCGATATCGGCTTCGGGAATGAACGCCTCGCGCGGCACCTTGCGCAGCGCCGCGAGCAGGCGTGCGCTCAGCTTGCGGCGGCCCGTGAGCGGCGCGGTTTCTGCGGTTTCGATCTCGATCTCGGCGATGAGCGCGTCGCGATCGGACAACGGCCGCATCGCTTACTCGCTCTCGTAATCCGTGCAGGAATAGCCGAGCTCGGCCAAGCCCTCCTCGAGCAGATCGCCCAGCGTCGGAATGCCCGTCAGATAGGCCGCGGAATCGTGCCGATACCGGTCGGCGGCAAGCGAGCGCGCATTCTCCCAGTCGTCGCAGGTGAAATCGCCGCGTCCCACCCAGACGAGCGCGATCACATCGATGACTTCGTCATCGTCGAGGGCTTCGATCGCGCCGCGCAACTCCTCGAGGGTCGGGTCACCGGAATAATCCTCGAGAATCTCGCTCTCGTCGTCGGCGGGGTTGGATCCCGGCTCCGGCTCCAGGGGCTCGACCTTGGCGTCGAATTCCCGCGCCTTGAGGATAAGGGAGCAGACTTTTCCAGGGTCGATATTCAATTCGACCGGTTCCGGCTCATCGATGATCGGCATGAGGCTCTCCTCCGTATTGCTCTTGGACCAATTAACGCCCGATGCGAAATCGGTTTCCCGGCCGGGGCGGCCTCGGCTGTAATGCCGGGCTCCCCGCTTTAGGGGCCGCGCCGGCGCGAGCTCAATGCGACATCAGCACCGGCACGGTCATCTGGCGCAGGATCTGCCGCGTCATTCCGCCCAGCACGAATTCGCGCGTGCGCGAATGTCCATAGGCGCCCATGACAATCAGATCGGCGCCGAAATCCGACGCGTAGTTGAGGAGGGCATCGCCGGTGCTGATCTTGTCGACCACGATCGTCGCGGCTTCGGCGGTGACGCCGTGCTGCGCCAAATGATGCGCGATATCGGCTGCCGGGATGCCCGGCTCGACCTCGTCGCCGCGCTGGGGATTGACCGTCAGCACCACGACCTTCTTCGCCCGCTCGAGCAAGGGCAGCGCGTCATTGAGGGCGCGCGCGGCCTCGCGCGTCGCGGTCCAGCCGACCAGGATCCGCCCGCAATCCCCGGCGAAACGGCCAGCGTAAGGCACGATGAGCGCCGGCCGCCCGGAACCGAAGAGCACCTCCTCGGGAAGGCGCGCCGCGTTGACCGCGTTCGGCCTCTCGGGGTCGACCTGTCCGACGATGGCGAGATCGGCGTAGCGCGCATGGAGGGCCGCGGTCTCGGCCGGAAGGCTCTCGAGGAAGCGCCACTCGCCGGCAACGTCTTCGCGGCGCAGGCGCTCGCGGAACTCGGCTTCGAGTCGCGCGGCATCCTCGAGCGCGCGCTTGCGCAGCGCAGCATAGCTCGTCAGGAATTCATACTGGTCGCCATAGCCGCGCGCCATTTCCTCGATCGTCGGAACGAGGTCGAGCACGAAAAGCCCGGTCAGCCGCGCCTCGTGTTTGCGCGCGAGCGCGATCGCGAAATCGATGCGCGCGCGAACGGCTTCGGAAGCGTCGATTGAGACCAGAAGATCCTTGAGCGGCATGGCGTGTTCCTCCGATTGGGGCGACGAAAGGGTGCCCTGGACGCAGGGTCGCGACCGGCTTTTCGGGCGAAAAAAGGCTTAGCGTGGCACCCTCCGTCATGGCATTCGGACGGACGACCCAAATCCGCCTAAAATGAGATAGCCATGACTTTGATCCGCCTCAAGATACCCCTCGGCGCAAGGGTCGCGGCGTGGGGATGCCGCAACTCTGTCTCCAGACCTGCGTTGGGCATGTCGGCGGTCTCGCCAGCCGCGCAGGCGGTTTATCCGGTTATCCGGCAAAGGCGCGCCTCGCTGTGCTGCCATGGCTGACATTTCGACCCTGAACAACGATCTGATCGCGTATCTCGGCGCGCAACGGCCGCTGATTTTCCGCGCCCTGCTCCTGGGCGAGCGCATCGATGCGAACCGTTTCGAGACCCAAGACGCCTTGGGCCGCACGCCCCTGACAATCGGCCTGCGCGAGGGCGGGGTGGCGGTGATTTTCCGCTATGGCGTCGTCGTGCTGGTCAATATTCCGCCCGAGCACGAGAAGATGCTGGTCGAGCGGTTGACGCCGCTCGTCATCGATCCCTTCGTGCCGCGCGAGAGCGACGATCTGCGCGTGAGCGTCCGGCCGGAAGCCGAGGATCAGGTCGGCGTCGATGGCAGCACGGCGGTCAGGGAAATCTCGCTCGAGCGCGTCCAGCTCATCGCCGATGTTCTTGCCAAAAGCTTGGTGCTGAGCCATTACGAAACCAATATCGCCATCGGTTTCGACCGCATCGAGGCCATGGCCGAGACGCTGCGCCGGCGCGGCCGGCTCGGGATCGCGGGCGAGCCCTTGCTGCGCCAGATCGGCACCGCGCTCCTGGTGCAGCACAAGATGGTCGGCCGGGTCGAGACCGCGGAGAAGCCCGATCTCCTATGGGACCACCCTGAGCTCGAACGCTTCCACGCCCGGCTCGCCGAGGAATACGAGCTGCGCGAGCGCTCGCGCGCGCTCGATCACAAGCAGGATGTCATCCTGCGCACCAGCGAAATCATGCTCGGCCTCGTCCAGGAGCGCAGCAATCTGCGCGTCGAGTGGTACATCCTGCTCCTGATCGTGGCCGAGCTCGCCATCGCCGTCTATTCGCTCCTGAAATGACGTCGCGGCGGAGTTGACTTCCCTCCAGGGCCCGGCAGCCAACCGCAACCCATACGCTTCTTGCGCCGCGGCTTGATCCACATCAATGCCAGTCGGCGCCGAACCGGCGAGGCTGGCCGAGTAGCCGAAGAGGGCCTCATGTCGGATGAATTGAAGCTGCAGCAACGCGTGATCGACGAGCTGGAATTCGAGCCCGCCGTGAATGCCGCGCATATTGGCGTCAGTGTCCGCGGCGGCGTCGTGACGCTGACGGGCCATGTCGAATCTTTTGCCGAGAAATTCGCCGCCGAGCGCGCGGCACGGCGCGTCAAGGGCGTGACCGGAGTCGCCCAGGAGATCGAGGTCCGTCTCGCCGAGGATAAGAAGACCGCCGATGACGAGATCGCGCAGCGCGCGGTGAAGCTTCTCGAATGGGATGTCGCGGTTCCGTCGGATGCCATCGCGGTCAAGGTCGAGCACGGCATCGTCACGCTGGCCGGGACGGTCGACTGGGGTTTCCAGCGCGCCGAGGCCGAATATGACGTGCGCAAGCTCGGCGGTGTCAAAGGAGTGGTGAACCTGATCGCAATCCGCCCCAAAGTGCGCGCGGAGGAAGTCCGCTCGCGCCTCAACGCAGCCTTCGAGCGCAACGCCGATCTCGAGGCGAAGCATCTGACGATCGACGTGATCGATGGCAAGGTGGTGCTGGCCGGCAAGGTCGCGAGCTGGGCCGAGCGCGAAGCGGCTGAGCGTGCCGCCTGGTCGGTGCCGGGCGTCACGGCGGTCGATGACCGCATTTCCATCGCGCGCGCGTGAGATGTCTTTTCGAATGCGCCTTCGAGTTTTGTTTGTTTTGCTCGCGGCGGGCGCTCTCCCAGGCGTCGCCTTGGCGGCGGGCGACGCCGCGCGCGGCGAAGCCTTGGCTCAAACCTGGTGCGCCAATTGCCATGTCGTCGAGCCCGGCAGCACCGCCGCGAAAGATACGGCGCCGTCCTTGCGCGAGATCGCGCGCCGCGGCGGGCCGGACCAGATCGAGGCCCGCACCTTCCTCAACGCGCCCCATCCGCCGATGCCGAATTTCGATCTCGCGCGCGCTCAGATCGACGACGTCGTCGCTTATCTGAAGAGCCTCGCCGCACGCTGACCGCCAACCTCCTTGCGCTCTAGCCTGCGGGCCCGAGCCGGGCTATTTTGACCGGCATCGGATGTGCGCGCCGCCGGTCAAAGCCGCGGTGGAATAAAACGAGGGGATCGAGGAGGCGACGATGAAGCTCGGCTATTTCGACGATTACAAGCTCGGCGTGATCAAGGGCGACACGGTGGTGGACGTGTCCGCGCTGGTGCGCGACATCCCGCATACCGGACCGCACAATCTCATCAGCGGGTTGATCGAGCGCTTCTCCGATTATCGCCGGCGGCTCGAGGAGGAGGCGCAGCGCGGCAAGGCGGTTCCGGTCTCGAGCGTCAAGTTCCGCGCGCCGCTGCCGAAGCCGGTCAATATCGACTGCATGGCGGTCAATTACATGGAAGACGGCACGCGCAAGGAGCCGGCGCCCATCAACGCCTTCCACAAATCGCCCCATGCCGTGATCGGCGACGGCGACACCATGATCCTCCCCGACGTGCCGGCGACCGTGTTCGAGGGCGAGGCCGAGATGGCGCTGGTGATCGGCAAGCGCGCCTCGAACGTCAAGGCGGCTGACGCGATGAATTATATCTTCGGCTACGTCAATTTCATCGACGGCTCGGCGCGCGGGCTGCCGCCGGCGCAGAACAGCTTTTACCAGATGAAGTCGCGCGACACCTTCGCGCCGATCGGGCCCTATATCGTCACCGCGGACGAGATCGCCGATCCGCATAAGCTGCAGATCAGGCTGTGGGTCAATGGTGTGCTCAAACAGAATTTCAACACCAGCGACATGGCGCACAAGATTCCGCGCTGCGTCGAATTCGTCAGCTCGATCCACACGCTCGAGCCGGGCGACATCCTGGCGACGGGCACCAATCATCGTGGCCTCAACGCCTTTCAGGACGGCGACCTCGTCGAGCTCGAAGTCGAGGGCGGGTTGGGGCGGCTGCGCATCCATGTGCGCGATGATTTGAAACGCAGCTGGACGCGGGAGACAAGGCTCGAGCGGCAGGAAAAGGGCCATGAATCCGTGCTGGCGCCGCAGCTCAGCGGAAAATACGCGCCGGCCAAGGCGGGCTGAGCGCGCGCGAGGGCGGGCACGGAAGAAGACGGAGGAGCGCGATGACGGTCCAGGATCGCCCGATGACGCTGACGGCGATGTTCGGTTCCTATCCGAACACGCAAGCGATGAAAAAGGGCGAGATCCGCTCGCCCGCAGTGTCGCTCGATTTCGCCGAGGTCAAGGTCGCCAACCAGTTTTTCAAATCGGTGGTGCGCGAGCAGCGCTTCGATGTCAGCGAATTGGCGATCGTCACCTATCTCCAGGCCAAGACCTACGGCAAGCCTTACGTGCTTCTGCCCGCGGTGGTGGTGTCGCGCGGGCAGCATCACACCATCGCCTATAATGGCGAGCGCGATAAGCTTGATCCGCGCGATCTCGCCGGCAAGCGGGTCGGCGTCAGGGCCTACACCCAGACGACCGGCGCCTGGGTGCGCGGCATCCTCGCCGATGATTACGGCGTCGATGTCGATCGCGTGAAATGGATCACTTTCGAGGACCCGCATCTTGCCGAATATCGCGACCCGGCCATCGTCACGCGCGCGCCCGAGGGCAAGAACCTTGTCCAGATGCTGCTCGATGGCGAGCTCGATGCAGCGATCGTCGGCGATACCTTCCCCGATCCGCGCCTCAAGACGCTGATCCCAGACGCCGAGGGCGTGGCGCGGAAATGGGCGGCAAGCCATGGCGGGATTCCCATCAACCATATGTGCGTGATCCGCCAGTCGATCGCGCAATCGCGCCCCGACGTGGTGAAAGAGGTCTTCAACCTCCTCGTCGAGAGCCAGAAGCGCGCCGGGACCCAGGGCACGGATCAGGCGGCGGCGATCCGCTTCGGCCTCGATGCCGTGCGCCGCTCGCTCGAGCTCATCATCGACTATTCGGCGCGGCAAAAGCTGATTCCCCGCCGCTTCGCCGTCGACGAGCTGTTCGACGACACGACCCGCGCGCTCGGCGTCTGATGGGCTGACGCGCGGGGCGAGGCCCGACGCGCGCCCTGCCGCGGATGAGCCTCGCTTCCGACAATGCGCTCCATCCCCATCGTTGGGCGATGCTCGCCGGCGTGTGGATGGTCTATTTCTGCTTTGGCGCGACGGCGGCGGCGATCGCGCCACTGGTCTCGCAGATCACGCGCGAGCTGGGCTTGAGCCACACCCAGATGGGCAGCGTGCTGGGCGCCTGGCAATTCGTTTATATCGGCGCGGCCATTCCCTGCGGCGCGCTGCTCGATGGCCTTGGACCCCGGCGCGGCCTTGCCTTGGGCGCGCTCGTCGTCGCGGCGTCGGGCATTCTCCGCGGGCTCGCGACGAACTATTTGACTCTGCTGCTGGCTGTCGGCGCTTTCGGTATCGGCGGGCCGCTGGTCTCGGTCGGCGCGCCGAAGGTCATCAGCGAATGGTTCGAGGGCCGCGAGCGCGGCCTCGCCATGGGCATCTACAATGTCGGGCAGGCGCTCGGGACCATCTGCGCCCTGCTTCTCTCATCGAGCATCGGCCTCGAGCTTGCGGGCGGCGATTGGCGCAAGGTGCTGATCTTCACCGGCTTCGTTACTCTGGCCGCGGCGCTCGGCTGGTCGATCGTCAGCAACCACCAAGCGAGCCGCGCGCACGAGCAGCGCGGGGTGCGCGGGCCCGCCGCCCAGCCACAGTGGCGCGTCTTTCTCGAGCTGCTGCGCTCGCGCGCGCTCAGGACCGTGCTCTATCTCGCGCTCGGCACCTTCTTCTTCGGCCATGCGCTCACCAACTGGCTGCCGGAGATTCTGCGCTTCGGCGGCATGGATGTGGCGAGCGCCGGCATCTGGGCGAGCGTTCCGGTGGTCATCGGCATTGGCGGCGCGCTGGTCTTTCCGCGGCTTGCCATCCCGTCGCGGCGGATGACGATCCTCGCCGGTCTCTTTGCCGCGCAGATGGCGGCGCCGCTTCTCATCAACTGGGGCACGGGCGGCGCGCTCGCCGCAGGGCTGATTTGCCAGGGCTTGGCGCGCGGCTCGCTCTCGATCGTGGTCGTGCTCGTGCTGATGGAGCTGCGCGAGGTCGATTCCGCGCGCATGGGCGCGGCGGCCGGCCTCTATTTCACCGCCGGCGAGATCGGCGGCGTGCTCGGCCCGCTGACGACCGGCGCGCTCTATGATCTGACCGGCAATTTCACCGCGGCGCTCGACGCGCTGGCGGCGCTCTGCCTGTGGCAATTGCTGCTTTTGTCGCGGCTGCGCTTCGCCTTGCGCTGAGGCGGTCGGGGCTCAGGGCCGCGTTTCGGCCGCACCTCTGCCGGTACGGTGGCAGGCCAGGGCGCGCGTCGCTCTAGACTAGAATTATTTTCATCATTACGAGACGGCGGCGATCTTTACGAGCCGACGCTAAAATAATTACTGCAGATGAGCGAATAAGGGTTTACTTTAGCTCGCAATACTGCCGCGGAAAACGTCAGAATCAGTCGCGGCGAAATAGTGTCGGGATGGCGGTGATGCACTTTCTGGGAGGATATTCGACCCGCCGAGGGGAGCGGGCTGTGTTCAGGCTCGTCCGTACCCGCATTGCCCACCGTTCGCTCCTAGGCACCGTCCTCTTGACGATCGGGCTGGTCGTCCTCTCGGGCTGCAAAGACACCCAAAGTCTCGCACCGTTGACCCACGTCTCGCCGCCGACCGAGCCGCAGCCCATCGCGCCGGGCGCGGCGGCCGCCGCTCCCGAGGTCGCGAATACGCCGCCCGCCGTTCCGGCGGCGAAACCCCAGGTCTTCTCGGGCAGGGGCGCGGTCGTCAACCCGGTCCCGGCGCCGGCGCCCGTCGGTGGTGCCCAGGGTCAAACGGGCGACGTCACGCTCAATTTCGTCGACACCGATGTTCGCGAAGTCTTGCCGCGCGTCCTTGGTGACGTGCTGCATCTCAATTTCACCATCGATCCCAAAGTTCAGGGGACGGTCACGATCCAAACCAGCCGCCCATTGCGGCGCGAAGACGTTCTGCCTGCCCTGCAGGAGGCTTTGCGCGCGAGCGGGCTCACGCTCGTCGGAACGGATGGTGGGCTCTATCGCTTGGTCCCGAGCGATCAGGCCGCGCGGACCGGTACGCTGCCGGTGGTCGTGGGAAGTCCCGCCAGCGCGAACGCGAGCCCCTACAATGTGCAGATCCTCCCGCTCAAATTCGTCTCGGCGACAGAGCTGCAGCACACGCTCGAGCCCTTCCTCCCGAAGGGCGCGGTCATGCAGATCGATCCGACGCGCAACCTGCTCATCCTCTCCGGCAGCGGCATCGATCTCTCCACCATCACCGACATGGTGCGCGCCTTCGACGTCAATTGGATCGCCGGCATGTCGTTCGGGATCGTGCCGGTGCAGACCGCCTCGCCGAAATCGATCGTCGATCAGCTGACGCAGATTTTCGGCCCCAAAGGCAGCGTGCCCTTGCCCGGGATGCTGAGCTTCGCGCCGCTCGATCACATGAACGCCGTGCTCGTCGTCTCGCCGCAGCGCGCCTATGTCGACGAGGCGCGGCAATGGATCGATCGCCTCGACCGCGGCGAAAACGAGAACCGGCCGCAGATCTACGAGTATCACGTCCAAAACAGCCGCGCGGCCGATCTGGCCAAGGTCTTGACCAGCCTGTTCTCGAGCGGACAGGTCAGCACGGTTCAGCCGCAAACCGCCCCGGGCACCGCCGAGACCTCGGTCCTCTACCCCAATGCGGCGCCCGGCTCGATGCTCGGCACCTCGTCGCTGACTGCGGGAACCGGCGGCGCGGCGCAGACGCCGGGGGTTACGGCGCCGGGGCCACTCCCGGGCGGAACCGGCGGTTTGCCCGGCGCCAGCAGCCTTGGCGGACTGTCCGCCGAAGCGCCGGGCGCCTTCGCCGGACGGCGCAATGAAGGGACGGCGGCGCCCGAGGCCGGCGCTCCGGCGGGCGGCGCGCCCACCGGACTCCCGCTGCCGCCCGTCCGCATCGTCGCCGACGAGAAGAACAACACGCTGGTGATCTACGCCACGCCGCAAACCTATCGCATGATCGACCAGGCGCTCCAAAAGATCGATGTCGTGCCGCTCCAAGTCCTGATCGAGGCGACGATCGCCGAGGTCACGCTCGGGAACGACCTCCAATACGGGCTGCAGTATTTCTTCCACGCGCACGAGAACAAATTCATTTTCGGCGCGACGAGCACGCCGATCTTGAGCGCGGCGATCCCCGGCACGTTCCCCGGTTTCAACTACATTCTCGGCAGCACGAACGCGAACGTCGTGCTCAACCTTCTGTCCGCCATCACCAATGTGCATGTGGTGTCGGCGCCCGAGCTTCTCGTGCTCGACCACCAGAGCGCGTCGCTTCTCGTCGGCAATCAGATCCCCATCCCGACGGGGCAAATTCAGAGCACCGCCAGCGCCGGCGCGCCGCTCATCAGCACGATCCAGTACGTCGATACCGGCGTCATTCTCAAAGTCTCGCCGCGGGTCAACGCGAACGGCCTCATCACGCTCGACATCTCGCAGGAGGTGAGCGCCGTTGCCAACGCAACCCAGACGGTGGCCACCAATTCCCTGGGACCGACCATCACCCAGCGCCGCATCCAGAGCACGATCACCGTGCAGGACGGCGAGACCGTCGCGCTCGGCGGCCTCATCCAGGACAACAACACCCTCAGCAAGACCGGGCTTCCGGGACTTTCGGATCTGCCGATTGTCGGACCGGTTTTCCGCTCGACGGATCGCTCGGTGCAACGGACGGAATTGCTGGTGCTGCTGTCGCCCCGGGTGCTGCATGATTCGGCCGACGCGCGCGCGGCCACCGAAGAGCTGCGCAACCGTCTCCGCGACTTGCAGAGCACCCGGGATACCCAGATACCCTAAAGAGAGAGATCGTTGCGGTTCGAGGCGCCTCCATGACGAAAGGTGAGGGCGCGAGTTCCGGACGGCCGCGATGCGAGCGCGGCTTCGCTTTGTTGCTCGTTATCTGGGTCGTGGCGCTGCTCGCCGTACTCGCGGCAGGGATCGCCGCGGATTCGAGCAGCGAGGCCGTAATCGCGCGCAACCGCATGGATGCGGCGCAAGCCCGGACTCTTGCCGATGCCGGCATCGCCTTGGCGATCCAAGGCATTCTCGATCCCGATCCGGCGACGCGCTGGCCCGCTGACGGGCGCGTTCAGCGCGCAAGCTTCGCCGGCGGCAGGATCGCGGTCGCGCTCCAAGATGAGGGCGGAAAGATCGACGTCAATGCCGCGCCGCTCGAGCTCATCGGCGGTCTCGCCGACGAGTTCGGCGTCTCAGCCGAAGGTCGCGCGGCCTTGCTCAACGGCATTGCCGCGCGGCGCGCCGCAGCTCAATCCGCAGCCCCACCCCCGGCGGCGCGCTTTTACGCCGCGGCGGGTCGCTATGCCACCGACATCGCCAGCTTGCCTGTCGCCGATCTCTCGGAGCTTCGGCTGCTACCCGGCCTGCCGTCGGCCGCCTATGAGCGAATGGTGCCCTATTTGACCGTCTTTTCGGGGAGCGCGACCCTCAACCCGCTGACCGCCTCGCGTGCGGCGCTGCTGGCCGTTCCTGGCATCAGCCCCCAGGAGGTCGCGTTCTATGTCGAGAGCCGCGATCAAACCGCGGGCGGCATCGAAAAGCCGGCGCTCTCGGGCGTCGATCGCTATGTCCAAGTGGGCGCGCTTCACGCGGTCACCGTCACCGCCCAGGCGACGGCGCCGAGCGGCGCGTCTTTCAGCCGCCAGGCCGTCATCCTGATCTCGCCGAATCTCCCGCAGCGCCCTTATCGCATCTTGAGCTGGCGCCGTACGCGCGAGACGCCGCAGGCCGCGGTCGCGGCGGCGCGATAACGCCGCGGCGTGGAGCTCTGGCCTCAGCGAAAACTGCGGCGCGCCGACGGGCCGCTGGCAGGTGTTGACGCCGGAGGCTTCGACATCAGCCGCAGCTCGTGCTGCGTATCGCCGCCGGCAAAAACCACGCGATCGGGCAGGATCGAGCGCACCACCCATCCTTCGAGATCCTGGCCTTCATGCAGATGCGCGATGGTCGGCGGGGATCCATGCCGGATCAAGGCCTCGCGCGAATCCGGGGTGATGATGATTCCGGCGAGTGTGAAGCTCGACCAGGCGCCTTCCGAATCATCCGCAGCCTGAAGCGGCGGCCGGCGGCTCGGCGAGAACAGCGGGCGCTCGGTCACCGCGGAAAAGCGCTGCAAAGGCGGCATCGCGGACGGCGCGAGCGCCTCCGCTTTGGCTTGGCGTGCGCTCGCCGCAGCGGGTCGTGACGCGCCGGCGGCGGTTTCGAGGGGCGCATTCATTTCGCCGAAAATTACCGCCACGAGGACAATGCAGAGCGCTGCGAGCGCGAGGCCGACAATCCGTTGCGCCGGAGACCAGGCTGGCAGGAAACCGGCCATTACTTGCCTCCCCGCGCGTAGCCAAAGACATCGAATTGCAGATCGATGGTGTCGGAGACCCCCGTGCTGGCGCGGTCGCGCAGATCCGCTGGCCGTGCCCGCAGGTCGACATTGTCGATGAACAGCAGCGGCGTTGCAGCTTCGAGGCCGTAAAACAGGCGCTGGGCGCCGGCCAGTGTGGTCGTGACCTGCCCGCGCACGCTGATGCGGCGCAATTTGCCCTCCTCCTGCGGCGGCAGAACCTGCGAGCTTCTCAATTCGGCATGGCTCGCATCCGCGAGAGTCTTGATCCGATTCTGAATCTGCACCGCGAGCAGCGTGTCGTTCGCGCCTTCGAGAAATCCCTCCTGGGCGGATCGATGTTGCTTGAGCGCGGCCAGCTCGGCCTGGCGCGGGCCGAGATCGTGCGCGGCGCGACGATAGCGCTCGAGCGTGTCTTGAAGTTCGCTCACGGAGCTGCGCGTCGCCGCATAGCTGTCGATGAGCGGCTGGGCGACGCCGAGATAAAGCACCGCGAGGAGGCCGAAGAGAATCGCCAGCGCGAGGGAGCGGCTGATCGGCGGCGAAAGCTTCGGGTTCATTGGCCGGCCTTGGGTGCGATCTTCGCGGAAATGTCGAAGCGCTCGCGGTTGAGTTTCGCATCCTGGGTGATCGACGAACGGAATGCCGCGTTGCGGAAACTCGGCGACTGGTCGACGAGGCCGAGCAACGCAGTCGCCGAAATCGAGGCGCCGATCAGATGCACCTCGCCGTTGCCGATCTGCAGCTCGGTCAGGAAGGTATTGTCGGGCGTGAGGCGGGTGATGACGTCGAGCAGCTCGGTCACGGTCGGGGTTTGGCGTCGACGATCGATCAACAGATTCTGGTCCTGGAGCTGCGCGTCGATCTGCTTCTGAAGATCGAGACTCGCCTCGGCTTCGCGGCGCGCTTCAGTCACCTGCTGAACGAGCGCGTTGCGCGCGTGCTGGATCCGCAGGAACGGAATGGCGATCGCGGCGACGACAAGGAGCGCCGCGACGCCGGCGAGCGCGGCCAGCGCGATCCGGGCATGCGCATGCGCGGCGGGGCGCGCCGTTCCTTCCAGGGGAATGAGCGTCGCGGGATCGGCGGGGTTCGCACCCGCGATCTCGATCCCGGTTGCGTGAAGCCCGACGCGCTGCGCCGCTTGCGCGGCCGCGTCGAGCTCGGCGCGCCGCACGACGGTCAGCTCGACCTGCAGATGGCGTGCGGCCTTGTTGCGGGCGATGATGCGGTGGGCATAATAGGCGGCGTCGCGCTTGAACGGTACCAGCCGCTCGAGCTCGAAACCCACGACCTGATCGAGATTTCGCTCGGCTGCGAGCGGCAGCGTCACACTCGTGCGCAAGGCGCTGTTTGCCGGGACGCACAGCACGACATTGGCGGAGCTGCCGCCGCGGGCTTGCGGCGCGGCCGACAGCGCGCGCTGGACCGAGCGCGGCGATGCCAGATCGACCGGCCCGAGACTCTGACGCTGCTCGCCGTTCTCCAACACCAGCGAGGTCCCGAGCGCGTCGCTCACGAGGAGCAAGCGGCTGCGCAGGCTTGCCATGCGGCGGCGCAAGCCGGCCGGAGCGAAGCTCGCCAATTCGCCAAGCCACCAGCGCAATGCGCCGCGGAGCGCCGGCTCAATCCCGCTCTGCCAATCGAGGATGCGGTCGACCTGAAACATTTTTCCCCGTCCCCTCGTCCGGCTCAATTTTTCGGAGCGGTCGTCATCGGCCTCGTCCGCTCACGGTTGCTCAGGCCCGGCCAGACGCGGCGCGACGACCAGATCGGGTGCACGCGAATGATCGGCCATGGCGATGCGCAAGCGCACGAGCTGCGGCAGGGTCAGCCGGTCCGTCCAATGATCCAGCCATTCGGGCGGACGATTGCGCTCGGCCACGCCGAAATACGCGAATTCGACCGAGCTCACCCTGTCGAGAAGGATCGAAGGTTGAAGCATCGCTGGTTCCGCCGCGGCGCCGCCGCGCTTGATCTGTTGCCAGGATACGACGAGGCGGCGGTCTTGTCCTTGGCCTTCGAGCGCGACCTGGAGCAGCTGAAAGCCGCCGAGGCCGACATCGTCGGGCGGCACGGCGACGAAGCTCAGCCGGTCCGGCTCGCCGGTGAAATCGATCGGTGATTGCAGCGCATTCGGCGTCGTCGGCAGCGGCCTGGCATCGGCAAGCACGTTTTGCATGAAGTCGTAGGCCTGCGCAATCTGTGCGGTATGGTCGACGCGGCGATCCACCGCATCGGCGCTGCGCAAGCCGATGCGCAGCCCGCCGAAGAGCAGCACGCTCAACAAGGCGACGAGCGACACGGCGACGAGCAGCTCGAGAAGCGTGAATCCCGCGGACTTGGCGTGGGCTGGGCGCTGCGTAGTCACGGATTCTGGTCCTTGGCGGGCGGCGATCCCAGCCGCAGCGTGTGCAGCGTGATCGAGCGTATGCGGGCGCCTTCCTGCCAGTCCACGGTGACCGAGACGTCATAGGGGACCACGGCGAGGGTCGGGCCGGCCGCGGCGCCATCGCCCTCGTAGCGGCGAACGGAAGCCGAAACGCGGTACGGCCCCTCCTGCCGGTCGATCGACGCGCCGTCGCTGAGGGCAACGAAATGGCCCATTCCCTCGAGCGTCGACTGAGCGATCAGCGTCGCCTCGCTGGTCGCGTCGGTGCGCGTCGCCGTGCCAATGCCGGTCGAGAAGCTTCGCAGCAGCGGCAGCAGCAAGACCGCCGCGATGGCGAAAGCGACCAGGACTTCGATCAGCGTGAAGCCGCTATCGTCACGGCGTCCGCGCATCGGTCCCGTCTCCGATCGTCAAATGCCCCGTCAACCAGTCGACCAGCACTTCGGCCCGGCTGTTGCCCGCTTGCAGCCGGACCCCGCCGCCGGTCGAGCTTCCGTCCGGAAAGAAGCGGATGCTGCCGGCGGTGGCGCCGCGCCGCTCGCCGGTCGTCGTATAGAGCACGAGGCGCACATCGCCCGGAATGCGCTGCGGCGTCGACGTCGAGCCGGCGCGGAACGCGCCGCTTGCCGCATCGATGACGAAGGCCTCGGGATGTCCGCGCGTCATCGCGAGGTCGCGGGTCAAGCGCATCGCCGCTGCGATCTCGCGCGCGGCAGCACGCGTATCGGCCTTGGAGCCGGCGCCGGCAAGCAAGGGGAGCGCCATCGCAGTGATCAGAGCGAGGATGCTCAGCACCACGACGACTTCGATCAGCGTGAAGCCGCGCTGCGAAGGATGAGCGCTACCAGTTCGTGACATCCTGGTTCTCGCCGGTCCCGCCGGGCGCCCCGTCGGCACCGAGTGTGTAGAGATCATACTCGCCGTGATCGCCCGGGACCTTATAGATATAAGGGCGTCCCCAGGGATCGGGCGGAACGCTCTTCTGCTTGAGATAAGGGCCGTTCCAGCTATCAAGACCTGTCGGATGCTCGACCAGCGCGGCGAGGCCCTCGGTCTGGGTCGGGTAACGCCCGACATCGAGGCGGTAGAGATCGAGCGCGCCGGCGATGTTCTCGATCTGAATATGCGCGGCGTCGGTCTTGGCGCGGCCGAGATATTTGAGAACTTGGGGCGTCACGAAGGCGACGATCATGCCGAGGATCGCCAGCACCACGAGCAGCTCGATCAGCGTGAAGCCGCTTGTGCCGCCGCCCCCGGCCGCTTCGAGGCGCCTGGCCCGCAGAAGAACTCCATCCCTCATCGACGCGTTATCCATTCCTTAAAGAGCCAAATCGTAGACACTCAAAACCGCGGTCAGGATCGAGCCGATGACGAGCGCGACGACGACGCCGAGAGCGATCGTCACCGCCGGCACGAGCAGCGCGAGCAGGCGTTCGACGCTGCGCTTCGTCTCCTGCTCGTAGATCTCGCCGATCTTCAACAGCATCTCGTCGAGCCGCGCGGTTTCTTCGCCGACCCGCGTCAAATGGACGGCGAGGGCTGGCACGCGCTCGGTTCGCGCCAGGGGGTCGGACAATCCCTTGCCCTCCTTGACGCTTTCGATGACGCCCGACATCGCCTCGCGCAACGCGCGATTGGAGATCGTATCCTGGGTGATCGAAAGCGCCGTCAGCGGCGAGACGCCATTGCGAAGCAAGGTGCCGAGCGTGCGGCTGAATCGCGAGACTTCGATCTTGGTGACGAGATCGCCGATCAGCGGCAGGCCCAGCACGCGCCCATCCCAGCGCCGCCGTCCTTCCGCCGTACCGAGATAGGAGCGCAGCAGCAGGCCCGCCGCGACGAGGCCGGCGGCGATGAACCAGCCATCCTGGCTGACGATGTCGCTCAGCGCGAGTACGGCGCGCGTCGCCAGGGGAAGATTGGCGCCGGCTTCCTCGAACAGCGGCCGGAAGCGCGGGATGACGAAGCCGAACAGAATCGCAATCGAGCCGATGCCCGTTGCGAGCACGAGCGAGGGATAAATCAGCGCCGATTTGACCTGCTCGCGCGCGGCCTTGGAGCGTTCGAGCAACTCGGCCAAATGCCGCAATGTCGCGTCAAGCGCGCCGCTCGCCTCGCCGGCGCGGACCATGCCGATGTAATAGGGCGGGAACAGCCCGTTCTGCGCCGCCATCGCATCCGCGAGCGAGCTGCCGCCGCGCACCAGCGCGAGCACCGCGCGCACCGCGTCGCGCTCCGCCTTGCCGTCGATCACGCTCTGCGCGATGTCGAGCGCGCGGTCGAGCGACAATCCCGCCTGAAGCAGCATGCCGAGCTGCTGCGTCAGGAAAACGAGATTGGCCGGCTTGCGCATGCGCAAGCTGAGAGGTTGGGTCAAGAAGCGCGACAGCTTTCCGCCCGTCGCCGCATCCGCCCGGATCGGCACATATCCCAAGGCGTGCAGCCGCTCGACCACCATGTCCTGGTTGATCGCGTCCATCTCGCCCCTGACAAGCTCGCCCGAGGCCGCCGCCGCTTCGTACCGGTAGAGAGTCATGCTCAGACGTCCCGGGTCACGCGAAGCACTTCTTCGATCGAGGTGATCCCCCGAAGCGCTTTCTCGAGACCGTCCTCATACATCGAGCGCATCCCCTGCGCCGCCGCGGCACGATGGATTTCCTGCGCGGTCGCGCGGTTGAGCACGAGCCGGCGGATCTCGTCCGAGAGCGGCAGGAATTCGAGCACGGCGATGCGGCCGAAATAGCCCGAGCCCTGGCAGCGCTCGCAGCCGCGCGCGCGGTAAAGCACCGGCTCGGCCGCCCGCGCGGGCAGCCGCAGATGCGCGGCGAGCTCGGGCAGGGCGCGATAGGCCTCGCGGCAATGGGGGCACAACTTGCGCACCAGACGCTGCGCCAGGACGCCGTTGACGGTCGAGGTCACGAGGTAATCCTCGACGCCCATGTCGAGCAGCCGCGTGACCGTGCCGGCCGCGTTGTTGGTGTGCAAGGTCGAGAGCACGAGATGGCCGGTGAGCGCCGCCTGCACCGCGATCTGCGCGGTCTCGAGATCGCGCATCTCGCCGACCATGATCACGTCGGGGTCCTGGCGCAGCACCGATCGCAGCACCTGGGCGAAGGTCAAGCCGATCTGCGGCTTGACCTGGATCTGGTTGACGCCCTCGAGCTGATACTCGATCGGGTCCTCGACGGTGAAAAGCTTGCGCTCGGGCGCGTTCAGCCGCATGAGACAAGTGTAAAGCGTCGTCGTCTTGCCGCTGCCCGTCGGGCCCGTCACCAGCAGAATGCCCTGCGGATGATCGAGCACTTTGAGGAACGGCTCGAGCGTCGCCGCCTCGAACCCCAGCGCGCCCAGATCCTCGACGAGGCTCGAGCGGTCGAGAATGCGCATCACCACGGATTCGCCGTGGAGGCACGGCATGGTCGAGACGCGAAGGTCGAACTCCCTGCCTTGCACCGCGAGGCGAATGCGCCCGTCCTGCGGCAAGCGGCGCTCGGCGATGTTGAGCTTCGCCATGATCTTGACGCGCGAGATGATCGCCGCGCGCAGGCGCGTCGGCGGCGAGGCGAATTCGCGCAACGCGCCGTCGATGCGATAGCGCACCGCCATGCGGTTTTGCAGCGGCTCGATATGGATGTCCGAGGCGCGATTCTCCACCGCGCGGGTGATGAGCTGATTGACGAGACGGATGACCGGCACCTCGCTCGCCAGGTCGCGCAGCCGGTCGACGTCCTCGAGCAGCTCGTCGTCGCTGCCGATCTCGCCGGCGCTCGCGACCTGACCCATGGCCGGCTGCTCGGCCTCGTAGAGCCGCGCGTAAGCCGTATCGAAATCCGACGGCAGGGCGATGCGCCGCAGCAGGCGCTTGCCGATCGCCATTTCGACGGCGCGGGCGGCATAAGCGTCGAGCGGGTCGATCATCGCGACCACCAAACCGTCGTCGCGGTCGGCGAGCGGCAGGACGCCGGCATGCCGCATGAATTTGCTGGTGAGCTTGCCTTCGGCAATTGGCGCTTCGGGATAGTCAGGCGCCTCGGCGATTTCGAGGCGAAGCTCGCGCGACAGCGCGTCGGCGACGTCGCGCTCGCTGGCGAGGCCGAGCTTCACGAGCAGCGCTTCGAGTCGTTCCGCATTGCTCGCCTGCAGACGCAACACGCGATCGAGCGCCGCCTCATCGAGCTTGCCGCCCGCGACGAGACGCGCGGCCACCAGGCGTTCCACGGCCTTGCGGTCGAATTCCTCAATCAATGCGGCTTCCTCGCCTCCCGTCCGCGCGCAATCTAGCACGGCGCGCGGCGGTAAGGTTAAAGGCAGAAAAGTGAAAACTTTATGTCAATGGCTGCGAATTGAATCGCCGCGACGTGACGAAGCGCTGCGGCGCATGACGATGCCGTCACGCGGGCGGTTGCGATTGCCTCGAAGGGATTACAACGATTCCAATCATTGTGACCGGAAGGCCGCGGTCTCGCTTCGCCGCTCAGCCGAATGGGCCATAGAGCCAGACCAGCCAGAGGCCGAGGCAAAGCGCCGGTCCGAAGGCGAGACGCTCATCGAGCGCCAGCCTGCGGCCGGCAAGGCTCCGGGCCAAGGCGAGACCAAGCCCGATCATCGCCGCGATCAGGACAACGCTCGGCAGCCCCTCCCAGGAGACGAAAGCGCCCGCCGCGGCGAGCAGCTTCACGTCGCCAAAGCCCAGCCCTTCGCGTCCCCGCAGACGCCGATACCCCCATCGGATAAGGGCGAAAGCGGCGAATCCGGCGAATGCGCCCAGGACATGAGGCCAGAGCCGGTCGGGATCGCCGAGAGCGGCGGCGAGGAGCCCCAGCGGAATGAGCGGCAGCGTCAGGCCGTCGGGCAGGATGCCGTCGCGCCAGTCAATGATGGCGAGGGTCAGCAGATCCCAGCCGAGAATGCAGCCGATCCACAGCCTCGGCCCTTCGGCGATGGTCGCCATCCAGATCGCGACGAGCACCGCGCCGAGCTCGATCGCCGGGTAGAGCGGCGTCACCGCGCTACCGCAATAGCGGCATCGTCCGCGCGCCGCGAGCCAACTCGCGACCGGGACGAGGTCGGCAAAGTGCAAGGGGTGTCCGCAGTGATCGCAGGCCGAGCGTCCGGCGGCGACCGGCGCGCCTCGCGGCAGACGCGCAACCAGCACGCCGAGAAAGCTGCCAATGAACGGCGCTGCCAGTACCGGCCAGAGCCACCAATCAGGCGAAGGCATTCGATCCGCGCGCGCAGCTCGGTCCGATCGGCATCACGACGGCGCCGCTACGACAGGGCACGGCCGAAAAACTGTCCCATCTTGGCGAGAAGGAAAGCTGCAACGCCCATGCTGGCGATTTCCTGGCGTTCCTCGGGCCAGATCGCGAGCAGGCTTTCGTTGGCCGCGGCGCGCCCGGCCACGAGCTGACCCAAGGCCGCGATCGCTTCGGGATGCGTCGCCAGCACGGGCTCGAGCTGCGGCTTGCCGATCTCGAGCAGAACGGCGCGGGTGGCGGCGGTCACGGTGGCGCTGCGATTGGCGCCGGTCAGCAGCGACATTTCGCCGAATATCTCGCCCGGCACGAGCCGGCCGAGGCGGCGGTCGGGCCTGCCTGCGACCCTTTTGGTGACATCGAGCACGCCCTCGATGACGACGAAGAGCGATGCGCCCGGCTCGTCTTCCCGAACAATGACGGCATGGGCGTGGAAGTCGCGCAACTGGCCGCCCTGCGCAAGCGCCGTCAGCGTGTCGGGCTCGAAGCCGGCGAAGAACGGCATGCGCCGCAACAGCCCGGCGACATCGATGCGCCGGTCGATATGCCGCTGGAACGGCTCGATCAGCATGACATCGGTCTTGGGATAGACCGGCGAGATCCCCGCCTGGTCGAGGAATTTCAGCGCATTGACGACGACGTCGCGCGACACGGTGAAGGTGTCGGGATAATCCGCCACCCAAAAATGCATCGAGTAGACGATGCCGTTATCGGCAAGATTGTCGATATAGACATCGGGCGGCGGATAAGTCATCACGCCCTCGGTCGCGACCATCGCCGCATTCAGGATCTCGATGACGCGGTCGGACGGCACCTCATATTCGATCTCGACCGATTTCGCGACGCGCATCTCGCGCTGCGGCGCGCTCAAATTGGTGAAATGGCCGCTGATCAGCGTGCTGTTCGGCACGACGATCAAATGTCCATCGAAGGTCTCGAGATGGGTCGTGCGCCAGGTCACCTCGATGACCTTGCCGATCGCGTTGGGCGCCGCCTCGATCCAGTCGCCGAGCTTGAGCGTCTGCTCGATATTCAGCCCGATGCCGGCGACGACGTCGGCGATGGTCTTTTGCACCGAGAAGCCGATGATCGCGGCGGCAACGCCCGAGGTCGCGAGCAATCCGCCCAGCGGCTGGTTGAAGACCTGCGACACGATCGCGAGGCCGGCGCAGAAAAAGATCGCGAGCCGACCGACATCGATCAAAAGCTTCGGCAGCTTGTTCTGCTTCAGCGCCGTGCGGCGGCGGGCAAATTGCCAAACGATGGCGCCGAAAATGGCGGCCGCCAGCCATGCCGCGGCCAGCCACGCGGTGATCTGGGCGATGATCCGCGCATAGGGTGCCGCCTTCGCCGGCAGAAGGGAGACGAGGCCGCCGGCATCGTGGTCGACCGCCCAGGTGAGGGCGAGAACGATGAGAAAAAAGATGAAAGGCGTCGCCAGACGCAACCTGTCCCCCCCCCCCGTGCTAGCCGGCCGTGCGACCCGGCGCGCGGCTTGGCATTATGGCCGAAAAACGCGCGGCAAGGCGAGCCTCGCGCAGGCCCGGCACGTCTTGCGGGTCTGGCTTTGGCATTGGTCGCCGGGCAATTGCGGCGTCAGAGGGACAGCGTCAGCCCTTCGCGCGCGACGATGGCGCCGGGATGGGCCGCCGTGACCTTCCGGGCGATATCGTCGAGCATCGCATCGGTGCGGGCCGGGTCGTGGTGGAACAGGACAAGATGCCGCACGCCGGCCGCTCGCGCGAGCTTCACGCCTTCCTGCCAGGTCGAGTGCCCCCAGCCGCTGTGGCGCGGATAATCCTCATCGGTGTAATTGGCGTCGTAGATCATCGCGTCGGCACCCGCGGCGAGCGCCACCACCGCGGCATCGGGCCCCTCGGCGCGATGCTCGGTATCGGTCGTATAGGCGAGCGACTTGCCGCTCCACTCCACGCGATAGGCGGTTGCGCCGCCGGGATGGTTGAGCGCCGCGGTGCGCGCCACGAGGCCGGGTCGCAAGGTCAGAGTGTCGCCCGCGGTGAAGTTCTTGAACTCGACCGCGGCCGCGAGCGTATCCATAACGTCGGGAAAGAGCGGCGGCGTCATCATCAGGCGGAAGGCGGCGCCGATATCGCCATGCGCGGCGGCGTGGCCGGCCCAGATGCGGAAGCGGTTGCCGGCCAGGTAGATCGGCGCGAAGAAGGGAAAGCCGCATATGTGATCGACATGGGTGTGGCTGCACAGGAGATCGGCCTCCACCGCTTGCCCCGCGGCGACGAGCGCCTGGCCGAGCGGCCGCAAGCCGGTTCCGGCGTCGCAGATCACGAGATGATCGCCGCAGCGCAATTCGACGCAGGCGGTATTGGCGCCATAGCGCACCGTCTCCGGACCGGGGCTCGCGATGCTGCCGCGCACCCCCCAGAAGCGCACCGAGAATTCCTCTTTACCCGACAATTCCGGCCCCTTTTGCGGTCCCCCGCCGGCACTCGAGCAGGCCGGCGGCGCTCTATACCAGGGCCGGGCGGGCCGCGTCACCCTGTCGAGGTCGCGATCCCCCGCATTTTCGCGCCGGCGGCCGCGACGTCAGCGGATGGTGATCTCGACCCGCCGGTTGCGCGGCTCATAGGGGCTGCGGCCTTCGACCAGCGGATTGGCCGCGCCATAGGAATCGACCGTGATCGACCGCCCATCGATCCCGCGAGCCTCGATCGCAGCGCGGATCGCCTCGGCGCGCCTGAGGCCGAGATCGTAATTGTAATGCACCTCGCCCGAGCGGTCGGTATAGCCGATGATCGCAATCTCGGGCGCCGGTCGCTGCCTGACAAGCGCGAGAATGTCGGGCAGGACGGTGCGCGACGCCGCGGTCAGCTCGGCAGTATCGAAGTGAAAATAGAGGATCGTGGTGACGGGCTGAGGCGGATGAACTGCAATCGCGTCGCCCCATTCGCGGTCGATCTCGGCACGGCTCACGGCAATCGGCTTGGCGGCGCTGTCCCGTCCTGAGAGCTCGACCGCCTCGCCGGGCCGGTCCAGCCTTTGAGTGCCCGCATCGTTGCGGATGGTCACCGCGCTGGGCTTGCCGCTGTCGAGCAGCACGACGCGGCTCTCGGTGCAAGACGCCAAGGTTAAGGCCGCGATCGGCCAGACGAGAGTCCAGCGCCGATGCGTCATTGCCCGACATCGACGAGAAAGCGCGTGCCATGCACGCCGATCGTGCCAAAGGGGGTGTAGATCGCAACCGCGTCCGGCGCGAGCTTTGTCATGAGCCCGCTCGCCCACATCATGCTTCCCTTCGACAAAGTCGCAACGAACGCGAATTTATGTGCGCGCGGTTGAAACGCGTAGGCGGTCAGGATCAGCTGCGACTTGGGGCCGAGCGACAGCGTCGTGTTGTCGATAAAGGTGACGCCGAGCGCACCGTCGGCCGCCGTCACCAGATCGTCATTTTGATGGATCGGCATGCCGACCACGGCCGCGGCGGGATGCCCGGCGGTGACGATCGAAGCTCGCCCTTTGACGGCCTTCACCATGCCGATCTCCGCATCATCCGCAAAGCCGGCTTGCGGCAAGAGAAAGGCAAGCAGCAGCGTCGCCGCGAACGCCGTGCATCGCGCCAGGACGGGGCGAGCGGCCATCGTTCAGGAATGCCACGTCAAGCTTATCGAAGCGTTACCGGCCGATAAGCGCCGCGTTATGGCTGCTCGCCGGGCAAAGCCGGCTCCGCTCCGCCGAGAAGCGCGAGACTCACCCGGAACGCGCCAGGGTCCTCGGGATGACGAATGATCGCGAAGCCGAGATTGCGGCAGAGATCGATCATTGCCTCGTTGTCGCGCAACACATCGCCGAGCAAGGCGCCGATGCCGCGTTGGCGCGCGACCGCGATGAGGCGGGTCATCAGCAGATGGCCGAGGCCGCGGCCTTTCCAATCGCTGCGCACCGCGACCGCGAATTCCGCAGCCTGATTGTCGGGATCGGCGGAGTAGCGCGCCACGCCGAGCGCCGTCTTCTCCCCGGCGAGCAGCGCCAGAAGCGCCATCTCGCGGTTATAATCGACTTGCGAAAGCCGCGTTGCGAGCTGATGCGGCAGCTCCTTCATCGGCGCGAAGAAGCGAAAGCGCTGATCCTCCAGCGTCATGTGCCCGACGATGTTCTGGAGCATCGGCTCGTCCTCGGGCCGAACCGGGCGCAGCGCGACCTGCGTGCCGTCGACGAGGCGCTCCTCGCTTGCGAATTCGCGCGGGTAGGGCGAGATCGAGAGCCTCGATCCGGTCGCGGCGGTCGCGATGCGGATGCGCGCATCGATGGCGATCACCCCGGCGGCATCGGCGAGCAGCGGGTTGATATCGATTTCGGCGATCTCGGGATGGTCGGCCGCCAGCTCGGCGACGCGGATCAAGCTCTCGACGATCGCGGCATGATCGGCGGGCTTGCGATCGCGATAGCCGCGCAGGAGGCCGGCAACGCGAGTGCGCGCGATTTGTGCCTTCGCCAGCACGGCGTTGAGCGGCGGCAATTCGAGCGCGGTATCGCGGATCACCTCGACCGCCGTTCCGCCCTGGCCGAACATCACGATCGGGCCGAAGACCGGATCGATCGCCGTGCCGAGGATGAGCTCGATTGCTTCCGGCCGATCGACCATCGGCTGCACCATGAAGCCTTCGAGCCGCGCCTTTGGCCGCGCCGCGCCGACGCGCTGAAGCATCGCGGCGGCGGCCTCGCGCACGCGCTCGGCGCGGTCGAGATTGAGCGCCACGCCGCCGACATCGCTCTTATGCGGCAGATCGGGCGAGCGGATCTTGAGCGCCACGGGAAGCCCCATCCGCGCTGCTGTCGCCGCGGCGTCCTCGGGCGTCGCGACGAGCGCCGGTGCGGCGAAGGGTATCCCATAAGCCGCGAGGAGTTGCGCGATCTCATCGGCCGCAAGCCATTGGCGCCCGGCCGCGAGCGCGCGCCCGATCGCCGCTTGCGCGGCCGCGAGATCGGGCTCGAAGCCGGTCGTCCGCGCCGCCGGGATTTCCATCATCAGCTCATGATTGCGCCGGTATTGCACGCCGTGCATGAAGCCGCGGATCGCGCTGTCGGGCGTGTCGTAGGTCGGGATGCGCGCCCGGCTGAACAGCGCGCGCGCGGCCGCGGCCGATTGCTCGCCCAGCCAGACGGTGAACACGTTGCGCGGCTTGGTCACCGTCTTCTCGACCGCGTCGATCACCGCCTGAGCGGTTTCGGCCGACCCCGCGAGCGCCGTCGGACAGTTCATCACGAGCACCGCGTCGTTCTCGTCATCGGCGAGCAGCGCCGAGAGCGCCGCCCTATAGCGCGCGCCATCGGCGTCGCCGATGATGTCGACGGGATTGCCGCGGCTCCAGGTGCGCGGCAAGACTTTATCGAGCGTCTCGATCGCAGCGGGTGAAAGCGTTGCGAGCTTTCCGCCCAAGCCCATCAGCGCGTCGGTTGCGAGCACGCCGGGCCCGCCGCCGTTGGTCAAGATCGCGAGCCGCTCGCCCTGCGGGGCGCGGGCGAGCGCCAAGGTCTCGACCGCATCGAACAACTCCGCCATGTCGCCAACGCGCAACATCCCGGCGCGGCGAAAGGCCGCATCGTAAACCGCATCCGACCCGGCGAGCGCGCCGGTATGCGAGGCCGCGGCGCGCGCGCTTTCGGCAAAGCGGCCGACCTTGACGACGAGAACCGGTTTCAGCCGCGCGGCGGCGCGTGCCGCCGACATGAATTTGCGCGCCTCCTTGATCGCCTCGACGTAAAGCAGGATCGCGCGCGTGTTTTTGTCGATGGCGAGGTAGTCGAGCATGTCGCCGAAATCGACATCGGCCATGTCGCCGAGCGAGACCACATGCGAGAAGCCGATGCCGCGCGGCGCCGCCCAATCGAGCACGGTGGTGATCATGGCGCCGGATTGGCTGACGAAAGCGAGGTCGCCGCGCGCGGGCGCGATATGCGAGAAGCTCGCGTCGAGCCCGAGCCCCGGCACCATGATGCCGACGCAATTGGGGCCGACGAGACGCAAGAGATAGGGGCGCGACGCCGCGAGAGCCTGCTGTTGCAGGGCCTTGCCGCGCTCGCCCAGCTCGCCGAAGCCCGCGGTGATGACGACGGCGGCACGCGTGCCCGCCTTGCCGAGCTGCTCGATGAGGCCGGGAACGGTCTCGGGCGGGGTGGCGATCACCGCGAGATCGGGCGGCGCCGGAAGGCTTGCCACATCCTTCGAAACGGCGAGGCCGTCGAGCTCATCGAGATGGGGATTGACCGGCATGACCGGGCCGGCAAAGCCGGCGCGGCGAAGATTGCGGAAGATGACATGCCCGACGGAATTGGTGCGCGCCGATGCGCCGATCAGCGCGACCGAGCGCGGCTTGAACATTCGCTCGAGATTGCGGACGGACATCGATGCCTCGGTTGTGCGAGCGCAGAATATCCCAGGCTCTCCGAGCCGGCGCCCTGATCCTAGTCAATCGTGCGGCGTGAAGGCGAGGTGGCTTTGCCCCCGAAATAAGGAGAATTCCTTAGGTAGAAAGCTGAATTTTCGCGCCTCGGCCAACGCGATACGGATAGGCACGACAATTCGGGCCCAACCGGTCACGCGGTTGACACGGGATGATGATGAGAGGAAAGGACGAAGCGATGAGTTCGATGCTTGCCGAGGATTTGATCCAGCTGAAGCAGATCGAGACAAAGCTCGCCGAGCTGGCGGCGCAGCCGAGCGCGGAGCAGGCGCGCAAACGGGCGCTCATCGACGCGCTTAGTCAAAGCCGCAAGGAGCTCCTGCAATATTGTCGCGGCGCGACATTTCGCGTATCGCTCGTCGCCTGATCTATCGCATCTCGCTACGGGGCCTATAATGACTCCAAGGCGGAGTGACGGAGGCGGCGAATGGACAAGCGCACGCAGTTCCATGCCTGGTACGTCGTTGCTGCGATTCTCGGGATCTTTCTGCTGCAGCAGCTCTGGACCCAGAGCCAGCAGGTTTCCGTCCTTCCCTACAGCCAGTTCCTCGACGATTTGAAGGGCGGCAAAATCGCCGAGGTGAGCGTCTCCGGCGACTATATCGAGGGTTCCTACAAGCAGCCCGAGAATGGACGGCAGCGTTTCGTCACCACGCGCGTCGCCCCCGATATCGCCAAGGAGCTGCAGCAATACAACGTCAAATTCTCGGGCGCGGTCCAAAATCATTTTCTTTCCGACATTCTCTCCTGGGTCCTGCCGACGCTGCTGTTCTTCGGCGTGTGGTATTTCGTGTTCCGGCGCTTTGCCAATCAGCAGGGGCTGGGCGGCGGATTCATGTCGGTGGGGCGCAGCAAGGCCAAGGTCTATGTCGAGACGGATACGAAGGTCACCTTCGACGACGTGGCGGGCGTCGATGAGGCCAAAGCCGAGCTGAAGGAGGTGGTCGACTTCCTCGAGAGCCCGGAGGAATACGGCCGCCTGGGCGCCCGTCCGCCGAAAGGCATTCTGCTCGTCGGCCCGCCCGGCACCGGCAAGACCCTGCTGGCGCGCGCGGTCGCCGGCGAGGCGGGCGTGCCGTTCTTCTCGATCAACGGCTCGGAATTTGTCGAGATGTTCGTCGGCGTCGGCGCCGCCCGCGTGCGCGACCTTTTTGCCCAGGCGCGCGAGAAGGCGCCCGCCATCATCTTCATCGACGAGCTCGATGCCTTGGGCCGGGCGCGCGGCGCCTTCGCGTCGGGCGGGCTCGACGAAAAGGAACAGACGCTCAATCAGCTTCTCTCGGAGCTCGACGGCTTCGACACGCGCACGGGCCTGGTGCTCCTCGCCGCCACCAACCGGCCCGAGATCCTCGATCCCGCCTTGCTGCGCGCCGGCCGCTTCGACCGCCAGGTTCTGGTCGACCGCCCGGACAAGACCGGCCGCATCGACATCCTCAAGGTGCATTTGAAGGGCCACATTCTCGCCGCGGATGTCGATCCCGAAAAGATCGCGGCGCTGACGCCCGGCTTCACCGGCGCCGATCTCGCCAATCTCGTCAACGAGGCCGCACTCATCGCGACGCGGCACCGCGCCGATTCCATCGCCATTGCGGATTTCACCAATGCGGTCGAGCGCATCGTCGCCGGGCTCGAGAAGCGCAAGCGCATCCTGAGCCCCAAGGAGCGCGAGGTCGTCGCCTATCACGAGATGGGTCATGCGCTGCTCGGAATGAGCTTGCCGGGCGTCGATATCGTCCACAAGGTCTCGATCATTCCGCGCGGCGTCGGTGCCCTCGGCTACACCATCCAGCGGCCGAGCGAGGATCGCTTCATCATGACGCGCGAGGAGCTCGAGAACCGCATGGCGGTGCTGCTCGGCGGGCGCGCGGCCGAGCAAGTCGTGTTTCGCCATTTCTCGACCGGCGCCGCCGACGATCTCGCCAAGGTGACCGACATCGCCCGCGACATGGTGATGCGCTATGGCATGGATGAGACGCTGGGGCCCATCGCCTATGAGGCGGAGCGGCCAAGCTTCCTCAACGCGCCCGCGGGCATGTATCCGACCGAGCGCCGCTACAGCGACCAGACCGCCCATGATATCGACGCGGCCGTGCGGCACATCGTCGAGCGCGTCTTTGCGCATGCGGTCGAAACCCTGACGCAGAGGCGCAAGGTGCTCGATCACGGCGCCGCCATGCTGTTGGAGCGCGAAACCCTCGACGAAGCGGCGCTCGCGGGACTACGCGCCGAGCTCGACTCGTTGCCTCTGCCGAGCGCGGCGCAGTAGGAAAGCCGGAAGGCTAAGCCGGCGCGACGGGCGGTCGGAGCTCAGGCCTTCTTGACCTCGATCTTCTTCTGCTGTTGCTGCGCCTCGGCCGATTTCGGCAAGGTTAGCGTCAGCACGCCCTTGGCGAATTCCGCGCCGATCTTGTCGCGATCGATGCCGGCTGGCAGCGTGAAGGAGCGCTGAAACTCCCCGTAGTTTCGCTCGGACAGGTAGAAATTCTTGTTCTTTTCTTCCTTTTCCTGACGCTTTTCGCCCTTGATCGTGAGCATGTCGCCGGTGACGGAGACGTCGATGTCCTTCTCATCCATGCCGGGCAACTCGGCGGTGACGGTGTAGGCCTTGTCGGTCTCGGCGACGTCGACCGCCGGGACGGAAACGGTTTCGGACGGCTCAAAGAACGCGCGCGGCCAGGACGGGAAACGCGGCCAAGACGGGAAGCCGAACCCGTTGCCGAACAGGCGATCCATGTCATTGCGGAACGTGCTCCAGATGTCCGGCGTCGCAGTCCGTGCCGGGGTGCTCTTCTTCACTTCGATCGGATTGGTTGTCGCCATAGAGACTCCTCCTCTCTTCGGATTGTCCCGAACCGAATTGGTCCTGGAGAAACCCTAAGCTTCACGCCGTCGCGGTCGTTGATCTGGATCAAGCGAGCAGCGTCACGGGCACTCGCGCGCCCGCCGCTCGATCGCGACGCTTTATCGAATGACATGGTTCGACGCCCGTCGCGCGGCAAGGGGTCCCGATGGGTTCAAATCGCGCTGACCGGCGTCGCGACGGGGGCGCACGCTCTTGTGTGCCGCACGGGAATGGCCGAAGATGGCGCTCGCCATCAAGAGCGGGAATCGTGGGGAGGTCGCATGCGCAGAGTGGGCAAGAACAGCTTCACCGAGATTTATTTCCGCGGGTGCAATCCGAGCTTCATCGAAACCTCGGACGGCTATGTGATGATCGATTCGCCGCAGCAGCCGATCGACGCGGTGCGCTGGCGTGAGCGCATGGAGGAAAAGGCGCCGATCCGCTACCTCATCAACACCGAGCCCCATGGCGATCACATTTCGGGCAATGCCTATTTCCCCGGCGTGACGGTGGTCGGGCAGGTGAAGCTCAAGGAGAATTTCGAGCGCTACCTCAACCAGATGGGGAGCCTCGAGGAAAAGCGCGAGCGGATGAAGCAGTCCGATCCCGACAGCGTCTGGCTCATGGGGCATCCCGACTATCGGGACCCGAATGCGCCGAAGCTCACCTTCACCGACAAGCTCACCCTCGAGCTTGGCGATCACCGCTTCGAGATCGTCCACCACCCCGGCCACACCGCGCCGCAAACCTCGATCTACGTGCCGCAAGAGGGCGTCGTCTTCACCGGCGACAATATTTTCCACAAATGCCGCAGCTGGCTGCAGGAATGCGACCCCTGGGAGTGGCTCGCGGCCCT
>DATEKH010000251.1:0-6115 GCA_035277525.1 Allostellaceae bacterium | reverse complement strand
CGACAGCCCCGACAATTCGGCGAGCCTGCGCTGGTCAAAGCCCAGAAGCGCCCGAGCGGCGCGTAATTGAGCAGCAGAAATCATGTATTTTACATGATTGTCGCTTGTAAATTTATAATTTCAGGTGTCTATACCGTTCATCTCGCGGCGTCAAGCATGATTCTTGGGGTTTTCAGCCCGGCGTCGTAGGGGATGCAACTGTTGACACGAACACACAAAGGTCACGCGACAAGCCACGGGGGCGCGACTACCCCTCGTTCGAGGTGCAGGAGAGCGCCGCCGCCAAGAAGATCGGGCGCCATGCCGACACAGCATCGGATGTGTTTTGTTGAGCGAAGAGCCTGAACTTTCCGCAAATCTCGATCGCCGGCGCTTCAGCAAATTCAACCAAAAGCCGGCCTCCACCGGTCGATGAATCGGGGGGTCCTCGTCGCATGGCGATTTACTGGTGCCGCTTTCTCGACCGCGATGGACGGGCCTATGCCGGCGAGAAGATCATTTGCGCGGATCTCGAAGCCGCGATCGAAAAGGCGCGCGGCATCCTGGCCGATGGCGAAGGCTATGGCTTCGAGATTTGGGAGCGCGCGACGCGCGTCCATATCGAGCAGCCTTCTTCCGAGCGCGCCCGCTGAGGGCCGCAGCCCGCCGGCATCGCGCTAAACGCCCGGCCGCGTTTGCGGGGCGGCCTCTTTCGGCGTTTCGGAGCGGAAGCCGATGCGCGCGTGCGTCCCGTCGCAGAAGGGCTTGTTGCCCGATCCGCCGCAACGGCAGAGCCGCACATTCTCGGTGCGGAACACAGTGCGGCCGGTGCCCGAGCAGATCTCGAGATTGCCGATCACCTGCAGCGGACCGTTGGGAAGGGGCGTGACCGCGAGCGTGCCGGCGCGCTCGGCAAGCGCAGCCGATTCGATCGTCGCCGGCTCGCCGGTGGCGGTGAAGTTCACCGCTCGATGGCTGTTGTCGCAAAACGGCTTGTTGGCGGATTTGCCGCAACGGCACAAGGTCGCGCGGAACATCGCGGACTCGCCCGGAAGATTGATTGCGGCGTTGAGCGCGTAAGGCCCGTTCTCGCGGACGCGCAGCACATTGACGGCCGGCGGCGCCTCGGGCCCGCCGCCATCATGGCGCTCATAGGTGATGGCGCCGGACGGGCAATCATGCGCGATCGCGACGCAGCACTCGACCGGAACCGTCTCGGGATGAAGCCACGGGCCTTTGACATTGGCGAGGAACACGCTCGGCGCGCCGAGCACGCAATGGCGCGAGTGGATGCAGCGCGCGGGGTCAAAGCGCAGGCTGATCGCCTTGGTGTGCGCGACATTGGGATCATCGCTCGCCGGCGCAGAAGCTTGCGCCGCCGCGGCCGGCGGCGGGTCGAGCCGCGCCACCGCCGCAACCGCGATGGTCAAATGCTCCTCGAAGCGCGCATGAAGCGTGGCAAAGCGCTGCGCCACCGCGCCAAGCCGGCTGGCGATGTCGAAGCGGCGCAACCGCTCCTCGAGCTTCGCCGCGGCCGCGGCGAGCGCCTCAGCGCGTTCGGCGAGGATTTGCGCCGCGCAGCGCTGCACGAGCTGACCCGATGACAGCGAGAGCGCGAAGCTCAACCCGGCCGCCGCACCCGGCCGCGTCGGCCCGAGCGGCAGCCTGGTCGACGCCTCGCCGATATCGCCCACCAAATACATCAGCTCGGTCGCCGCGCCAGCGAGCCCGATGCGCAGCTCGCGCGGCAGCGGCGCCGGCGAGAAGACTTGCGCGAAAGTGCGCATCATCAGCGAGTAGAGCGCGTTGCCGAGATCGACGACCTTGGCCGTGAGCGGATCGGTGATCGGCGTGACGTCGTCCCGGGCGCGCGGATTGTGCACGCTGGGATTCTCGACCACCGGCCGCGCCGGATCGAAAGCGGGACGCGCGCGGCGCAGCGCCAAGAGCTCATCCTTGATCGCGGCAAAGCGCTGATAGTGCGAGCCGTCGCGATGCGCGGGCGCGCCCTCGCCCTGCAGCACGATTTCCTCGATCGCGCGGCGCGCGGTCTCGAGGCTGTCGACCTTGAACAGCCCCGGCAGGCCGAACTCCGCCGCGCTCACCTGGGCTTCGCCATGCCCGACAAAGACCGAAGCCTCGCCGATCTCGCCGGCGAGCTTCGCCAAGCCGCGCAGCACGCTGTGATAGAGCTGGCCCTGGCTCGTATAATCTTGCGGCGCCGGCGACAGCAGCTCCGCGCGCGCCGCGCGCGGATAATGCGCAGGATGATCGAAGCCGGCGCCGTCGACCATCTCGATGCCCTCGGGGCGCTCGATATACATGAAGTGATCGAGCGTCGCCTCGCCAAAGGGCGAAAGCCGCATCACCACATCGGCGGGAAACCATCCCGGCCGCACCGGAAATTCCGGCCGCCAGAGATGCGGCGAGGCGCCCGTCGCCGCAAGAATGTTGTTGACGAGCGCGAGATGCAGCATCTCCTCGAGCGCGACATGGCGCAGCGAGCGCCGCCAACGCTCGATCGCGGCAAGCTCCTCGGCGCTGACGCCCTCGGCCGCGTCACGCTTCAAGCTCCACATCGCGTAGAGATAGGTGCACATGACGGAGTGCTCGAACTCCGCCGCCTCCGAGAGGAGGTAGAAGAGCTCTTCGCGATCCTGGATGACGATATCCTCGTGCTGCACCGGACCCCCTGCCTCTCGACGCGCGACCGAGCTTAGCACAGAGAACGCCGGGCGCTCACCGCGCGCAGACGAGCGACCGGATGCCCAGCTGATCGCTCAGCCGGTGCAGCAGCCCCTCGGCATTGACGGGATGGCCGTAGAGCAGTCCCCAGATGACAAGCGCGCTGAAGGCGAAAGTCTTGAGCGGCACCGGCTCGATGCGCCGCGGCAGATAACGCAACGCAAAGGCGAAGAGGCAGCTCGCGCCGATGGCGAGCCCGAGCACGACCTCGAGCCAGCTATGGGCGTGGACGACGATGCGCGAGAGCGCGATGGCGGCGATCAGCCCCGCGCCCGCCGCCAGCACCCACCAGCGGCGCCCATCCTTGAGATCGGCGGCGATGACGGCGGCAAAGCCGCCATAGACCAGGGTGCTGAGGCTCGCATGCCCGCTCGGGCTGCGCAGCTCGCTATAGGGCAGGCAGGCATAGAGCAGGATTTTGAGGAGCGCGATGCCGCCCGCACAAACGAGCGCGGCGGCCAGCCAAGAGCCGGCTGCGCCCTTGGGACGCAGCGCGAATTGCCAGACGAGCATGACCGCGCCCAAGGGCACGAGGATCGCAAGATTGCCTAGCTTGGTGACGGCGCCGAACGCGGCGATAGTCCAGCTCAACGATGAATGTGCCTTCGAGCAGCGGAGCGGAAAGACGTTCTACACGCGCGGCCGCGGCGGCGCAAACCGCGCGCATTCCTGCGCTGCGTAACTGTCGTCATGGCTCAATAATGGATTTCGTATTCGAGCTGCCAGCGCGGCGTGAATTTCGGCGCGGCCGGGCTCAAGCCGAACAGAACGCCGCCGTTCCAGACAAGCGTGCCGGGGCCGAGATCGAACACCTTGCCGAAAAGCTGCGGCCCGCCGCGATTGTCCTGCTCGCTCCAGGAGGCGAAGCGCCCGATCGCGCCAGGCTGGCCGTAGATTTGGACGCCGGGCTCCATGACGAAATTCCGGCCGAGCTTCATCTGCCAGCGGTCGATGCGCGTCTCCCACGCCCAGAGGAATTGCGGCCGGCCCGCGGCATGCGGCCCCAGATCCTTCTCGATGAAGAGATTGATCGTGTTGCTGAGGCCCCAGAAATCCTTGCGCAAGACCGGGCCGAAAGTGGTCTGGTCGGGATCGCCTTTCACCATGCCGTGGCCAAATTCGGCGAAGAACCCGGCGTCGAGCCAATATTCGCCCCGCTCGGTGAACTGGAATAAATTTTCCGAGGTGAGCGCGGTAAAGCGGGTGCGCTCGCCCGGACCCGGCTCGCGCTCGAATTCGAATTCGAGCTCGGTCAGCCACCACGAGGTCGGGTCGTATTCCAATTCGAAGGTGTGGCTCTGCTCGCCATTCTTCTCGGCGCGGTGATCGAAGCCGGCATCGCCGACATGCTCGAGCGCGAGCTCGCCCTTATTGACGTCGGGCGTCCAGACTTTGAAATCGGCCCGAGCCGCGCCCGCATTCAAAAGCGACAGCACGGCCGCCAATCCTGCCGCCTTTCTCAAACCACCCAACCTCATCCCCCACCTCTCAATATGCAAATGCGACGCAGTCGCAAATTTTTGCCGCGCCGGTTTGTCGTGCGCTCTCTGATTGATGCTGTTATTCGGCGGCTTGCCGGACTGCGGCGCGCTGCGTTCCCGAGGCGGGTTCGCGGCGAAGCATCCACATCAAGGACCCGATCACCGCCAGGGTCCCAACATAAAAGACGAGCTGGATGCCTTCGGGCCTCGCCGTATAGCCAGTCAGAACATGGACGACCTGGCCGAGAAGGCCGTGCTCGCTCAGGATGGCCGAGGTGTCCCACAGATTATTGCCGAGCGCGGGCAGCAAATTCGCGGCGCTGAGGAAGGCCGCGGCTTGCGACGCCATGCCGGCCGCGAGGAAGAGGATCAGGACGGCGGTGACGCCGAAGAGGTAACGCAACGGAATGACGACGAGACCGAAATAGATCGCCGCGCCCGCAAGCGCGCCTGCAACAAGGCCGAGCGCGCCGCCCAGCATCATTGGCGCGGCGCCGCCACCGCCCGAGAGCGCGATACCGTAGAGGAAAAGCACGATTTCCGAGCCTTCGCGCAGCACGGCGACGCCGCAGACCAGCGCCAGCGCGTAAAGCGGCCGCGTGCCCGCCAGAACCTCGCACCCGATCTGGGTCGCTTCGACGGCCATCTCGCGGCCATTGCGGCTCATCCAGATATTGTGCCAGCCCAGCATGATGACGGCGGCGACAAGGATCGACGCGTTGAACACTTCCTGACCCGCGCCCTGGACCGCGGCTGCGATCTCACCGGCGAAGGCCGCGACGAGGCAGGCGCCGATCACCCCGACGGCGCAACCGCCGCTAATCCACCGGCCGCGTCGCGGCACGCCGCGGCTCGCAGCCAGCACGATACCAACGACCAGACCGGCCTCGAGCACTTCGCGAAACACGATGATCAGCGTGGCGAGCATGCGGGAGTCCTATTTCACCACCAGATGGCCGCGATTGTCGGGATGAAAATCGTCGAAAAATTCGTAGCTTCCCGTATCGAGCGGGCCAACGAAGAGCGTGATGGTGCCGCCGGGCGCGACCACCTTCTCGCGATGGAAATCGGTGCTTTCGAATTCCGACATGTTCTTGTCGTCATTGCGGACAACCAGCTTGACCTTCTGGCCGGCGGGCACCGGCACCTGGTCCGGCACGAATTTTCCGCCGCTGATCGCAATTGTGATATCACCCTCGCTGGCAGCGACTGGCACGGCGCCGGCGATGAGAGCCATCGCAGCCGCCAAGCCAAGCCAACGAATCCAATCGCTTCTCATGCCTTAACCATATCCGCTATTGATAATCATTCTCAACATCGGAATGATAATCATTTGCAATTGGGCGGTCAAGCGGCGCTTCGCCGCACCTGCGCCTAGCGCATGGGCCCCTTCGCGCGCCGCAGCCCGCCCTTCTGGCGAATCGCCTCCTGCTGGTAAGCTTCGAGGATCGATGGCGAGACCGGCGCGGTTTCCCGAAAGCGCGGCTATCCGGCGCACCCGCCGCGATAACGAGCTCGCCCCAGCGGAGGGAAAATGAAGCGCAGCACCGACCGGATCCTCACCACCCATGTCGGCAGCCTGCCGCGTCCGGACGCCCTGCTCGAGGCCTCGGCCGAGGCGCGCAGGACCGGCGAGCGCCGCGCTTTCGACCGGCTTCTGCCGCCGCTCGTCGCCGCGATCGTCAAGGAGCAGGCGGCGCATGGCCTCGACATCGTCAATGACGGCGAGTTCGGCAAATCCGGCTGGGCCAATTATGCCCTCGAGCGGATCAGCGGCTTCGAGCCCAGGCCGGACAAGCTTTATCCCGCCATATGGCTCGGCCGAGACCGCACGCGCTTCGTCGATTTCATGCGCAAGGAATTTCCGCGCGGCGCGGTCGGCACGCCCGGTCATGCTTGCACCGGAGCGA
>DATEKH010000250.1:0-3809 GCA_035277525.1 Allostellaceae bacterium | reverse complement strand
CGGCCGACGGGTTCGAGATCGCCTGCTTTCCCGTGAAGATCCGCGGCGCCTCGGCGGGCTGGACGCGCGCGGTCGCGATTTTCGACGCTGCGGCATGACGCCCGGGCCGCGCATCCTGGTGATCGGCGCCGGCATCGGCGGGCTGACCGCCGCGCTTGCGCTGCTGCAACGCGGCTTTCCCGTGTCGATTTTCGACCAGGCGGCGCAATTGACCGAGCTCGGCGCTGGCATCCAGATCGCGCCCAATGGCGCGCGCGTGCTGAAGGCGCTCGGCCTAGGCGCGGCGCTGGAGACAGTCGGGGTGAAATCGGGCGTGGTCGAGCTGCGGCTCTGGAACACCGGCGAGCAGTGGAAAATGATGGAGCACGGCACCAAGGCCGCAAGCCGCTACGGCGCGCCGCATTACACGCTGCATCGCGCCGATCTACAGGCGGCGCTGCTCGCGGCGGTGACGGAGGCGGATCCCGCATCGCTGCGCCTCGGCGAGCGCTGCATCGGCTTCGAGCAATCCGGCACGGGCGTCACCGCGATGTTTGAATCGGGCGAGCGCGTCGCCGGCGACATCATCATCGGCGCCGACGGCATTCACTCCGTGATCCGCCAGGACCTCTTCGGGCACGACCGGCCGGCTTTCACCGGCTTCGTCGCCTGGCGCGGGCTGTGCCCGGCAATGAAGCTCGGGACGGCGCTGATGCGCCATGGCGGCTGGCTCGCGCCGACCTCGCACATCTTTCACTACCCCGTGCGCAATCGCGAGCTATTGAACCTCATCGCCGTGGTCGAGCGCGATGATTGGCAACATGAATCCTGGACGGATCGTGGCACGCATGATGAATGGCTCGGCGATTTCCCCGGCTGGCACGCGGATGCGCGAGCGATGATCGAAGCCGTCGAGCAGCCCTTCAAATGGGCGCTGATGGTGCGCGAGCCGCTGCCGCGCTGGAGCGTCGGGCGCGCGAGCTTGCTCGGCGATTCCTGCCACTCCACCCTGCCCTTCCTGGCGCAGGGCGCGTGCATGGCGATCGAGGACGGCGCCGTGCTCGCGCGCTGCCTCGAAGCGTTCGACGACCCGGAAACCGCGCTGCGCAGCTACGAGCTCGCCCGGCGCGAGCGCACCGCCGCGATCGTGCGAGCCTCGCTCGACCAGAAGGACCGGCTGCACGGCGATTCGCTCCACGATCCCGAGGCGGCACGCCAGCATGTCGATCGCAAATGGGACGTGACGCGCATCGAAGCGCTCTACGACCGCATCTATGGATACGACGCGCTCACCGTCGCGCTCTGACCGCGCTCACGGCGCGAACTCGCGCGCGCTTTCCGCGGGAAAATTGGGGTCAGAGTCGATTTTTGCGCAGGCGACCGCACTCGTGCAGCACGCCTACACGGCCAATGGCAAGCAGCACACCCTCACCGATGCCAACGGCCATGTCACCACCTACACCTATGATGGGCTCGATCGCCTGTCCCAGACGGGCTATGCCGATTCGAGCAGCGAGAGCTACACCTATGATGCGGTCGGCAATCGTCTGACCAAGACGACGCGCAGCGGTAACGTCATCACCTATACCTAGAGAAATCGGGGTCAGAGTAGATTTTCTCGCGGCAAATCGATAACTTCCACATGCCGTATGCGTCGCAAGCAAAGAGAAATTCATGGCCCGCCTCGGTCGCTATTTCCTCCCCGGCCAGCCGCTGCATGTGATCCAGCGCGGCAACAACCGCGCGCCGATCTTCTTCCATGACGAGGATTACGCGCGCTATCGCGGCTGGCTCGCCCGCGCCGCCGCCGATGAGGGCTGCGCGGTGCACGCCTATGTGCTCATGACCAATCACGTGCATCTTCTGGCGACGCCCGAGAGCACCGACAGCTTGCCGCGCCTCATGCAGTCGCTCGGCCGCCGCTATGTGCGCTACGTCAACGCGACCTATCGGCGAACCGGCACGCTGTGGGAGGGCCGCTATCGCGCCGCGCCGATCGACAGCGAGGCCTATTTTCTCGGCTGCTGCCGCTACATCGAGCTCAACCCGGTGCGTGCGAAGATGGTCGCTCATCCGCGCGAGTATCGCTGGTCGAGCTATGCCGCGCATGCTCAGGGCGCAAGCGATGCGCTCGTTCAAGACCATCCGCTTTATCGCGCCCTTGGCGGCACGGCCGCGGAACGGCAGAAAGCCTATCGCGCGCTGTTCCGCGCGGCGCTCGAGGAGGAATTCCTCGGCGCGCTTCGCGCGGCGACGAATGGCGGCTGGGCCTTGGGCAGCGCGCGCTTCAAGCGCCAGGTGGAGAAGGTCGCCGGCCGGCGCGCGGCGCCCTTGCCGAAGGGCCGGCCGGCCAAGAGCGGCAGCGACAAGCGGCAATTGAATCTACTCTGACCCCAATTTGCCGGGCCGCGGCTGCACCGTGTCGGGGCGCAGATAGGCGCTCGCGCGCAGGAGCGGATACTGCCAGCTGATCCAGAGCCGCCTGCCGCAGGGCTCGCCGTCGGGCACGCGTTTGAGGCGCCGGCCGAGCAAGCGGCCGGTGGTGCGAAAGACTTCTTCGACGCTGTCGAGCGCGATGCTGCCGACGAGATGAACCTTCTCCGGAATCGTCTCGGCCATGCTGGCCTCCCTTTGCCGATCGTGAAGCGGCCCCAGCCGCGGCGGGACCACCGCCGAGCCCATAGCCTATGCGCTTCCGGGTGTGTTAGGAAACCCGCGCGAGAGAAAGCCGGCTTTCCGGACCGGCGGAACACCAGCGGAGCGCAGCAAAGAATGCCGACCATCACCCATGCCGAGGCGATCGCCCGGGCCAGGCGCGTGGCGGAGGTCGCCGCCGCCAATGCCGAGGCGACCGAAAAGCTCCGCCGCATGCCACCCGAGAATGTCCAGGCGATGATGGACTCGGATCTCGTCGGCCTCATCATCCCCAAAGAGCGCGGCGGCTACGGAATCGACAGCTGGATGATGGTCGCCGATGTCGTCGGCGAGGTCGGCCGCGTCTGCGGCTCGAGCGGCTGGTGCTTCGATCTCCTGATCCAGCATCACTGGGTCTTGGGCATGTTTCCCGGCGAGGCGCAGGATGCGCTCTACAAATCCGATCCGCGCGCCAAGATCGGCACCTCCTTCATGCCGGTCGGCAAGGTGAGTCGCGCGCCGGGCGGGTTCCGCCTGTCGGGCGAATGGAGCTTCTCCTCGGGCGTCGATCATTGCGACTGGGCGATCCTCGGCGCGGGGGTCCCGCCCGCCGGAGGCGACGGTCCGCCCGATATCCGGTTCTTTCTGCTCGGCCCCGGCGAGTTCACGGTGCGCGACACCTGGAACGCGGTCGGCTTGCGCGGCTCGGGCAGCAACAATGTCGTCGTCAGCGACGTGCTGGTGCGCGAGGAGAACACGGTGCGCGGCGCGGATTTCGGCGCAGGCGCGTCGCCCGGCGCCAGGGTCAATAAAGGCGTCATGTTCCGCCAGCCCGGCTATGTCGCCTTTCCTTTCGGTATCTACTGCCCGTTGATGGCGATCGCGCGCGGCGCGCTCGACTGCTTCACGGAATTCGCGCGCAAGCGCGCCGCGGGTCCGGCGCGCGACCCGGTGCTGCAGCTTTACAATTCCCAGCACGGTATCGGCGAATCGGCGGCGGAGATCGACGCCGCCTATCTTCTCGGCAAGGACATCGACGAGAAGCTCAGAACCCGGCTGCCGCTCAGCCCGGACGACACGATCGCGATCCGGCGCAGCTTCACCCTCGCCTCGCGCCTCGCCATGCGCGCGGTCGATCGCCTCTTCGAGATCTCGGGCGCGCGCGGCATCGTCGACGGCAATCCGATTCAGCGCTT
>DATEKH010000249.1:0-16049 GCA_035277525.1 Allostellaceae bacterium | reverse complement strand
CTCGGCACCACCAACAAGGGCGATCCCTTCGCCTTCCCGATGCCGGACGGCACCCTGCTCGACCGCTCGGCCGAGGTCATCGAGGGGGTGCGCCAGCTGGCGCTCGACGCCCTCATCGGCATCGGCGGCGACGGCTCGCTGCGCATCCTGCGCGAGCTGGCGCGGCGCGGCGGCATCAACCTGGTCGGCATCCCCAAGACGATCGACAACGATCTCGGCCTGACCGAGGTCTCGATCGGCTACGACACCGCGGTGGCGACCGCCACCTCGGCGCTCGACCACCTGCAGCCGACGGCGGCCAGCCACAGCCGCGTCATGGTGCTGGAGGTGATGGGCCGCGACGCCGGCCATATCGCGCTTGCCGCCGGCATCGCGGGGGGCGCCGACATCATCCTCATCCCCGAGATCCCTTACCGCATGGAATCGGTTGCGGCGCATATCGACCGGCTACGCAAGAAGGGGCGCAATTTCGCCCTGGTGGTGGTCGCCGAGGCCGTGCCCGACCTGACCGGCAGCCAGGTGCGCGGCCGCGGCGCCAGCAGCGGCACGAGCTATGGCGGGATCGGCCGCGTTCTTGCGGAGGAGATCGCGCGGCTGACCGGCGCGGAAACGCGCGTGACCGTATTGGGCCATGTCCAGCGCGGCAGCCCGCCCACCTGGGACGACCGCTTGCTCGGCTCGGCCTTCGGCGTGCATGCGGTCGATCTCATCGCCGCGGCGAATTTCGACCGGATGGTGGCGTGGCAGAATCGCCGGGTCGTCGACGTTCCGCTCGGCGCCGTGGTGGATCGGCCGCAATGCGTCGACTCGGCGGGAACCTTGGTGCGGACCGCGCGCGGTCTCGGAATCGGGTTCGGCGATGCCTGACGCGGCGGCAGAGTTCTGGCGCTTTTCGCTTGCGCTCTATGGAAGCCCCGGTGTTGCCCCGGCCTGCATCGCACTCCAGGACGGTCACGGCAAGGATGTGAATGTCGCGCTCTACTGCTGCTGGCTCGGGGCGAGCGGGCGCGGGCGCCTGAGCCGCGCGGCGCTCGATGCCGCCGATCGCGCCGTGGCGCCTTGGCGCGAGACGGTGGTCGAACGGCTGCGCGAAGCCCGCCGCGCGGTGAAAGGCGCCGCCATGCCGGGAAGCGAAAGCCTTTATTCCAAGGCCAAGGCCGTCGAGCTCGAAGCCGAACGCGTGCTGCAAGCGCGCTTGGCGGCGCTCGCCCCGGCCGCGAGCGAGGCGCGGCCGAGGGCTGACCGTCTTGGCGACGCGCTCGCCAATCTCGCGCTCTATACCGGCGATGCGCCAGCCGAGCCCCTGCAAGCGGCTCTGCGCCGCATGGCCGAGGACGAGTTCATGAGCGGCGGCGCCTGACCGGCCGCGGCCGTCAGCGCATCTTGCCGTCGGTTTCGCCCCAGCGTTTGACCTTTCCGGTATCGAGCCCGAACAGGTCGAGGACGCGGCCGAGATTGTGGTCGATCACGTCATCGAGCGTCTTCGGCCGGTTGTAGAAGGCGGGCAAGGGCGGTGCGATGATCGCGCCCATCTCGGAGAGCGCCGCGAGGTTGCGCAGATGGCCGAGATGGAGCGGCGTTTCCCGCACCATCAGAACGAGGCGGCGGCGCTCCTTGAGGATCACGTCGGCCGCGCGCGTCAAAAGCGAGGTGGTGACGCCCGACGCCATCTCGGCGACGCTGCGGACCGAGCAGGGCGCGACGATCATGCCGAGCGTCTTGAAGGAGCCGGAGGATAGGGGCGCGGCCATGTCGCCGATATTGTGGGAATGATGGGCGAGCGCCTTCACCTGCGCGATTTTGAAATCGGTTTCGTAAGCGAGCGTCACCTCGGCCGATTTGCTCATCACGAGATGGGTCTCGACCGGCAGGTCGCGCAGCATTTGCAATAGGCGGACGCCGTAAATCACGCCGGATGCGCCGCTGATACCGACCACGAGCCGCTGGTTGTTTGGATTCATTCTAATCTACAATAGGGTGTAACATGGAAAGGTCGCGAGCCGGCGGAGCATATCCTGCTTGGAGCGCCGCTCCAATCGGCGTTAGCATAGCGAAGGTCCGACTTCATCTCTTTCAGAGGGAGGTGCCATGTCGTCGCAAGACCGTATCGAAGAACTCCGGGCCCAGCATCGCAATCTAGAGCAAGCGCTGGGCGCAGAAATCGCAAGACCTCTTCCCGATACCGATACCGTCGCAGACCTCAAGCGCCAGAAACTCCGAATAAAAGATCAAATCGCTCAGCTCGAGCATTCGAGCCACTGACATCTCAGGGCAGGGTTTTCGCCTGCTCTCGTAGTTGAAATTTTTGCACCTTGCCGGTCGATGTCTTGGGCAACGGCCCGAAGACGACCGTCTTTGGTGCCTTGAAATGCGCGAGCCGCTCGCGGCAGAACGCAATCAACTCCTCGGCCGTGACGCTGGCGCCGGGCTTGAGCCCGACGAAGGCGCAAGGCGTCTCGCCCCAATGCGGATCGGGCCTGGCCACCACCGCGGCCTCGAGCACCGCCGGGTGGCGATAGAGCACGCTCTCGACCTCGATGGTCGAGATGTTCTCGCCGCCCGAGATGATGATGTCCTTGGAGCGGTCTTTGAGCTCGATATAGCCGTCAGGATGAACGACGCCGAGATCGCCGGTGTGGAACCAGCCGCCGGCAAAGGCGTCGCGGGTCGCCGCGGGGTTCTTGAGATAGCCCTTCATCACGATGTTGCCGCGCATGAAGACCTCGCCCATGGTTGCGCCGTCGCGCGGCACGGGCGCGAGCGTCTTCGCATCGCCCACCATCAGCCCTTCCAGCACGGGGTAGCGCACGCCCTGGCGCGCTTTGAGACGGGCGCGCTCGGCGGGCGGCTGCGCATCCCATTCGCCATGCCATTCGCACACCACCGATGGGCCATAAACCTCGGTGAGGCCATAGACATGCGTGACCGCGAAGCCCATTGCCTCGATCCCTTCGAGCACGGCGGCGGGCGGGGGCGAGCCCGCGGTCATCATCGCGATCTTGCGCGCGATCGGGCGGCGCTGTTCCGCGGACGCGTTGAGCAGCATGTTCATGACGACCGGCGCGCCGCAGAGATGCGTGATCTTCTCATTCTCGATCGCCGCGAAGATCGCGCCCGGCTCGACACGGCGCAGGCAGACATGGGTTCCGGAAAGCGCGGTGATCGTCCAGGGAAAGCACCAGCCGTTGCAGTGGAACATCGGCAGGGTCCAGAGATAGACCGGGTGCTGCGGCAGGCTCCAGACCAGCGCGTTGCCGATGGCGTTGAGGAACGCGCCGCGGTGATGATAGACGACGCCCTTGGGATTGCCGGTCGTGCCCGAGGTGTAGTTGAGCGCGATCGCGTCCCATTCATCCTCGGGCGCATCCTCGGCCAAAGCCGGATCGCCTTCGGCGAGGAAGCGCTCGTAATCGGTCGCGCCCAAGAGCTTGCCCTGAGGCGCGAGCACGTCGTCGATGTCGATGACCGGCAGCGGCCGCTTCAGCGAGGCGAGAGCCGGCTCGACCACGCCCGCAAATTCGCGGTCGGTGATGAGGAGCTTGGCTTCGCCATGCTCCAGAATGAAAGCGATGGTCGCCGGATCGAGCCGCGTGTTGAGCGCGTTCAGCACCGCGCCCGCCATCGGCACGCCGAAATGCGCCTCGAAAAGTTCAGGCGTGTTGGCGGCCATCACCGCCACGGTGTCGTTCTTGCCGATGCCGCCGCGCTTCAAGGCGCCAGCGAGCCGGCGGCAGCGCAGCGCCGTCTCGGCCCAGCTGTAGCGCCTCTCGCCATGGATCACGGCAAGGCGGTCGGGGTGGGTCGCCGCCGCCCGCGCGAGAAAGCTCAGCGGCGTCAGCGGCGCATGATTGGCGGCGTTGCGGTCGAGCGCGACGGTATAGGGGCTGGGCACCGTCTCCTCCTCCTTTCCGGCTGCTTGGCAAGAGCCGGTCTTTGCCGCACATAATAGTCCAGCCGGGACAAGGGAGGATGGGCCATGATCAGCCGCCAAGTGGAAGAGCATAGCCGCTCGCTCTTGGATCCCGAGGGATTCTGGAGCGAGGCTGCCGCTGCGATCGATTGGGACCGCCGCTGGGATCGAGTCCTCGATCAGAGCCGCAAGCCGTTTTATCGCTGGTTTGCCGGCGGCCGGCTGAACACCTGCTGGAACGCGCTCGACCGTCATGTCGAGCGCGGCCGCGCCGAGCAAGTGGCGCTGATCTATGACAGCCCGGTCACCGGCCAGATAAAGCGCTTCACCTATCGCCAATTGCGCGACGATGTGGCGCGCCTCGCGGGCGCGCTGCAGAAGCTCGGCGTTACCCGCGGCGACCGCGTGATCATCTATATGCCCCTCGTCCCCGAGGCGGTGATGGCGATGCTCGCCTGCGCGCGCATCGGCGCGGTCCACTCGGTGGTGTTCGGCGGCTTTGCCGCGCCCGAGCTCGCGACCCGCATCGACGATGCCAAGCCGAAGCTCGTGCTCTCGGCCTCCTGCGGCATCGAGCCCAACCGCGTCATCGCCTACAAGCCGCTGCTCGACCGCGCGATCGAGCTCGCGCAGGTGAAGCCGGAAACGCTTGTCTTGCAGCGGCCCAAGCAACCATGCACGCTGATCGAAGGCCGCGACCATGATTGGGAGACGAGTGTCGCAGCGGCCGAGCCCGCGCCTTGCGTCGCGGTCGAGGCGACCGATCCGCTTTATATCCTCTACACCTCCGGCACCACCGGCCAACCCAAAGGCATCGTGCGCGACAATGGCGGTCACGCGGTCGCGCTTTATTGGTCGATGGCCAATGTCTATGGCATGAAGCCGGGCGAGGTGTTCTTCGCCGCCTCCGATGTCGGCTGGGTCGTCGGTCATTCCTACATCGTCTACGCGCCGCTGCTTTACGGCTGCACCACCGTGCTTTACGAGGGCAAGCCGGTGGGCACGCCCGATGCCGGCGCCTATTGGCGCTTGATCGCCGAGCATGGCGTCGACGCCATGTTCACCGCGCCGACGGCCTTCCGCGCGATCCGCCGCGACGATCCCGACGGGACTTTCATCCGCAAATACGATCTCAGCAAATTCCGCACGCTTTTCCTCGCCGGCGAGCGTGCCGATCCCGCGACCGTGCAATGGGCCGAGGCGCAGCTCAAAATTCCGGTGATCGATCATTGGTGGCAGACCGAGACTGGCTGGGCGATCGCCGCCAATTGCATCGGCCTCGGCTTCCAGGAGGTCAAACACGGTTCGGCCACGCGCGCGGTGCCGGGCTACGACCTGCGCGCTCTCGCGCCCTCGGGCGAGCGGATGAAGCCAGGGGAGATCGGCGCGCTGTGCGTGAAGCTGCCGCTACCGCCCGGCGGCTCGCCCACGCTGTGGCAGGCTGAAGAGCGGTACGTCAAAGCCTATCTCGCCGAATATCCCGGCTATTACCACACGGCGGATGCCGGCTATATCGACGCGGACGGCTATGTCTATGTGATGACGCGCACCGACGACATCATCAATGTCGCGGGGCACCGCCTCTCGACCGGTGCGATCGAGGAGGTGCTGGCCTCCCATGCCGAGGTTGCCGAATGCGCCGTGATCGGCATCGCCGACAGCCTGAAAGGGCAGGTACCTTTGGGCTTCCTCGTCCTCAAGGCCGGCGCGAAGAAGGACCGCGCACAGGTCGCCGAGGAAGCCGTGCAGCTCGTGCGCGAGCGCGTCGGCGCGGTCGCAAGCTTCAAGCTCGCGGTGGTGGTCGACCGCCTGCCGAAAACGCGCTCGGGAAAAATCCTGCGCGGTACGATGCGCGCGATCGCCGATGGCGAGGATTACAAAATGCCAGCCACGATCGACGATCCGGCGATTTTGGACGAGATCGGCGCGAGCCTCAAAAGCGCGGGCGTCGGCCCAGCCAAGGGCTGAACGCGCCCATGCCGGTCAGGGTGCCGCGTCCTCGGTGCCCGCCACGTCTTCGAGTGTCGGCGGCTTCACCAGCGGTCCTTCGCCTTCCGCGCGCTTCTTGCCGCGATTGGCACGCGTGACCGCAGCTTCGAGCATCTCCATGGTGCAAAGGCCGAGGGCGACGGGATGGCGTGGCTTGATGTTGGGCGAGTTCCAATGCGTGCGGTCGCGAACCGCCTGGATCGTCGGCTTGGTGGTGCCGACGAGCTTCGAGATCTGGCCGTCGCTCAGCTCGGGATGGTTCTTGAGGAGCCAGGAAATCGCGTCGGGCTTGTCCTGGCGCTTGGCGATCGGCGTGTAGCGCGGTCCGGTATGCTTCACGAGCTCCACCGGATGCGCTTCCTTGGCAATCTGGAGCCGCGCGTTCGGGTCCTTCTGGCAGCGCTCGATTTCTTCGAGCGTGAGCTGGCCATTGGCGATCGGATCGAGCCCTTGCATCTGCATCGCGACCTCGCCATCGGCGATCGCCTGGATCTCGAGCGCATGAAGGCCGCAAAACTCGCCGATCTGGTCGAAGGTCAGCGAGGTGTGCTCGACCAGCCAGACGGCGGTGGCTTTGGGCATCAACGGCAACGTCATCGGTCCTCCTCGATCGCGAGGTCGTTCGAAAGGCGGGTTACCTTGTCGGAGATCGGCTTTATATAGCCTTTCATGTCCGGTCTGGGAAGGGCCGCGGCCCCGCGTCAGACCGACAGGACAATCTTGCCGATATGCGCCGAGCTCTCGAGCAGGCGATGCGCCTCGCCGGCCTGGGCCAGCGGAAAAGTCCGATAGATCACCGGCTTGACCGTTCCGGCATCGAGCAGCGGCCAGACCTCGCGGTGGAGCGCCGCGGCCATGGCGCCCTTGTCGGCGACGCTGCGCGGCCTGAGGCCCGAGCCTGTCAAGGTCAGGCGCTTGCCCATGATCGAGACGAAATTCACCTCGGCCATCACGCCGTGCTGGGTGGCGATGCTGACATGCCGGCCTTCGACCGCGAGGACGCTCAGATTTTTCTGAATGTAGTCGCCGCCGATCATATCGAGCACGAGATCGACGCCGCGATTGCCGGTCGCCTCGCGGATCACCTGGACGAAATCCTCGTGCTTGTAGTCGATGCCGCGGGTCGCGCCGAGCTTCTCGCAGGCATGGCATTTGTCGCGGCTGCCGGCGGTGGCGAAGATCGCCGCAGCGCCAAAGGCACGGGCGAGTTGAATCGCCACCGTGCCGATCCCGCTCGCCCCGCCGTGAATGAGGATCGATTCGCCGGCGCGCAGCTTGCCGCGCTCGAACACATTGTGCCAGACGGTAAAGAAGGTTTCGGGCAGCGCCGCGGCCTCGACCATGCTGAAGCCCTTCGGCACCGGCAGGCATTGCGGCGCGGGCGCGACGCAGTGGCTCGCATAGCCGCCGCCCGTGACGAGGGCGCAGACCTCGTCGCCGACATGCAGATGATGCACGCCCAAGCCAATCGCCGCGATCGTGCCGGCGATCTCGAGGCCCGGTATGTCGGACGCACCCGGCGGCGGCGGGTATTGGCCCTTGCGCTGCATGATGTCGGGGCGGTTGACGCCCGCGGCCGCCACCGCGATCAGCAGCTCGCCTGGCCCGGGCGCCGGCATGGGCCGCGTCGCCACGCGTAAATTCTCCGGCCCGCCCGGGCTCGCGATTTCGATCACGGTCATGGTGGCGGGTAGCGTGGTCATGCGGGGTGCAATCCTCGCGAAAAGCGTTGCGATTGCACCTCTAGCCCCAACGCGCCAAACTGGCAACCGCCGACCCGGAGCTCTATCGCTTGGACGAAGACGATCTCACGCCGCTGCGCCAGCCCGCCAAACCGCGCGATCTCGGGCCGATGGCGATTGCCGAGCTCGAAGCCTATATCGCCGAGCTCGAAGCCGAAATTCTGCGCGCGCGCGAGGCGATAGCGGCGAAGCGCAAGCAACGCGGCGGCGCCGAAGGCCTGTTCAAGCGCTGAGCCTTGATGCCGATCGCCGCGCCATGAACGGGTCCGAGGAGCGCGTGCCGCCGCCGCGCCGCACCGACTACCGGCATTTCCTCAGCATCCCCACCCGCTGGATGGACAACGACGTCTACGGCCACGTCAATAACGTCGTCTACTATTCCTACTTCGATACGGTGGTGAACCAGTATCTCGTCGAAGCCGGCGGACTCGACATCCATAAGGGGCCGGTCATCGGCCTCGTGGTCGAGACCATGTGCCGCTATTTCCGCCCGCTCGCCTTTCCCGACCGGGTCGAGGCGGGGTTGCGCGTCGAGCGGCTCGGCCGCAGCAGCGTGCGTTACGCGGTGGGTATATTCCGCAATAGCGAAGACGAGGCGGCCGCGGCCGGTTATTTCGTCCATGTCTATGTCGATCGCGACAGCCGCCGGCCGGCCGCGCTGCCGGCGCCAATGCGCGCGGCGCTGCAGCGACTCGCGGCACAAAGTTGACGCGCCCGGAGGGATGAGCGAGTCTTTGGCGTGACGCGGGGGGCGCGTTAGCGGGGGACGTGCGGTTGGCCTTCGGCAGATTGAGTCGCACCTTGTCCGGTCCGATCCTGAGCGTGATCTGGCTGGGCGTTTGCGTCGGCTACATTACCTTCTTCGTCGGCTGGGACGTGCTGTTCTCGCTGCTGCCGCACGAGATCGCGCTCGTGCTGTTCGCCGCCCTCGCCCCGGCGCTTGCCGTCGTTGGTATCGGTACGGCGCAGGAGCGCACCGCGCGGCTCGAGCGCGTGAGCGCGCGGCTCGCCGAACAATTGATCCAGCTTCAGGGCGTGCCGAGCCGATTCGACGAGCGCACGCGCCTGACGCTCACCGCGCTGCGTCAGCAGATGGAAGAGCTCAACGTTGCGGGCGAGGCGGCGGCGTCGCGCCTGCGCCTTAGCACCGAAAGCCTCGGCAGCCTTGTCAGTGGCGCGGTTTCGAGCGTCAACGGCGTGGTCGAGCGCGCCGAATATGCGCGCGGCGATCTTGAAGCGGTGGTGGCGCCGCTGGCAAAGCTCACGGCGACCTTGTCGGACGAGGCCGCCGCCCTACAGCACGCGGCGAGCGCCGATCTTGACATGGCGATCGATCGGCTGCGCGTGCATGTCGGTGCGGTTCAGCAGGCGGTCGATCGCGGGATCGAGACCGCGGCCTCGCGCATCATCGAGCGCGCGGAGCAATTGGGCCGCGCCATCAGCGAAGCGCTCGCCAAGGCCGCCGCCAATGCCGCAGAACAGTTCGACGGCGCCGCCGAGCGCGTCGCGCGCGAGGTCGCCACGGCGGTCGATCGCATCGCCGGCCAGACCGGCTCGCTGGCCGCGACCATCGCCCAAGCGGGCGATAGCGCGGTGGAGCGACTCGCGGGGCATCGGACTGCGGTGGAGCGCCTCCTCGCCGAAGCGGCCGCGCGGCTCGACCAGGTGGCGCGCGAAACCCTTGCCGTCTCCGAGCGCAGCGGCACCACGCTGCGCGGCGAGACCCAGGCGCTCCTCGCCGCCGTCAACGAAACCGCGCTCCGGGCCGAGCAGGTCGGGGCGAAGCTGCATGAAAGCGGCTCGAAGCTCGTCGCCCAGTCGCTCCAGACCGCGCGCCAGGCCGAAACCGCCAATACGGCGCTGGTTGGTCAGGCGCAGACGCTGACGACTGTCGCGGGCGAGGCGCTGGCGCGGCTGCGCGAGTTCAGCATCGGCTTTGCGAGCCAGGCCGAGGCCGTAATCTCCGCCGCGCGCCAAGGCGGCGCGCAGATCGAGGATGCGGGCGCGCAGCTGCGGCGCCAGATCGCGCTCATCTCCGATGCCGGCACGCAAGCGGCGGAAGCTGCGGACGGCACGGCGGCGAAGGTGCGCGAGGTCATCGCCGCGCTCCAGGGCAATGCCGCGGATTCGATGGCCGCTCTGACGCGGCGCGGCGCCGATGTGGTGGATGCGGCCGAAGCCAACATCGCCAGGCTGCGCGCGGCTCTGGGCGCCCTCGATCAGAGCGCGGTCGAGGCTGCCGATAGCGGTGTGGCCGGCATCCGAGCGGCGCTGGCGACACTCGAAGAAAGCGCAGCACAGGTCGAAATCGCCCTGGTGCGGCGCGGTGGCGACATGGCGGAGGCGGTCGAGGCGAGCGTCGCCCGGGCGCGCGCCGCCATCGGCGGGCTCGAGCAAGGCGTCGCAACCGCCGCCGATGCCGGCGTGCGCCAGATTCGCGGCGCGGTCGAAGCGCTGACGCAAAGCGGAACCCAGCTCACCGCAACAGGCGAGACCGCGTCGGCGCGGGTGTTGCAGCTGCAATCGACCACGGCGCGCGCGGTCGAGGAACTTCGCCGCGCGCAGGATACGGTCAAAGGCCAGATCGGCGAGCTGGCGGGCATCGCGGGCGGGGCGCGTGCCGAGATGGAGGGGGTCGCCGGAATTCTCATCCGCGAGGTGGTCGCGCTGCGCGAGGCCGGGCAGCAAGTCGCGGCCTATGTCGAGCAGCTGCACGACGCTTTCGCCGAGGAGGTCGGCCATTTCAATGTCGCGCGCGGCAATATGGAAACCCAGGTCGCCGAGATTCGAACGCTGCTGCAACGCCAGTCGGAGCTGCTGATGCGGGTCGCAGGGGACGCGGTCGAGCAGGCGAAGCTCGCCGATGGCGCGCTCGAGGGCCATATCCGGCGCTTGAACGAAGCGGCCGTCTCGGTGGCCGATCACAGCAATGCGGTCGGCACGCTGCTCGCGCGCCAGCTCGCGGAAATGGGCGACACGGCGGAACGCCTCGACGCGATTGGCGCCGCGGTCGACAAGATGCTGCAGCAAGGCGCCGCGACCATGACCGAGGCGAGCGAGCGCGCGGCCGCCCGAGTCGATGAGATCGGCCGGCTGTTCGTCGACCAGACTCGCGTCGCCGACACTACCAGCGCAATGGTCGAGCAGCGCATGATCGAGCGGATGCGCGCCATTGAAGAACACGCCGCGCTGCTCGGCAAAGTAGCCGAAACTGCGCAATCATCGCTGATCGAAGTCGCCAAGGAGGTCGATGCCGCCGGCAGCGGCGTTACCGCGGCCGGCGAGGCGGCGGGCGGGACTTTGCGCGAGGTCGGCGGGCAGTTTCGCTTTCAAGTTGCGGAGATGGCGAGCGCGGTCGAACAGACCGTCGGGCGCATGCAAGGCGCGCGCGGCGTGCTCGATGAGCATTTCAGCGCCATCGGCGAGGCGGCGGCATCCGTCTCGCAGCGCGTCGAAGAGCTGGGCGCCACCGCGCGCGCCGAGGTGGCGCGCCTTGCCGCCGCCGGCGAAGCGGTGGTGCAGCGGCGCGACGATGCGGCCGAGCAGGTGAGCCGGCAGATCATCGAGCTCAGCGCCATGGTCGATCAGGCGAATGCACGGCTCGACGCCTCGCGCGGCATGGTTCGCGGCCAAGCCGTCGAGCTCAATTCCGCGACCGACCAGGCGATCGAGCGCCTGCGCGAAATCGGCACGATCTATCACAACCAGTCGAGCGCGCTGGTCGGCGCCGCCGAACAGGCGAGCACCCGCGCCAAGGAGGCGAGCGAGGTGTTTCGCTCGCAAACCCAAACCTTCCTCAAAGCAGCCAATGACGCCGCTGCGCTCGCGCAGCGCATGCGCGAGCAGGCACAAAGCAATCAGATCGACACGTTCCTCAAATCGGCGACCTTCATCATCGAGACGCTGCAATCGCTATCGGTCGATCTCGCGCGCGTCTTGGAGCAGCCGGTGCCGGAGACGATTTGGAAGCGCTTCCACAGCGGCGAGCGCGGCGTTTTTGCGCGCTACATCCTGCAGCTGCAGGATCGGCAGGCCGGCGCGGTCATCAAGGAGAAATTCGAGCTCGATCCCAATTTCCGCGAGCAGGCGATGCGATACATCGACCAATTCGAGCAGTTGCTCGTCCAGGCCCGCAGCGTCGATCGGGCCGATGTCATGGGCGCGACCTTCGTCACCGCCGATGTCGGCAAGCTCTACCTCGTGCTCGCCAACGCGCTGGGCCGGCCGATGCATTGAGCGGGCCCTGTGCCCGCCGCGCTCTCGCGCAGGTCAAGCAAAACGGGCGGCCTCGAGGGCCGCCCGTTCCAGTCTTGCCGCCGCGTGCGATCAGGCGGCTTTCTGCTCGATCACCTGGGGCTTGGCCGCGGCGATCTCGATCTTGCGCGGCTTCAGCGCTTCGGGCACTTCGCGCACGAGATCGACATGGAGGAGCCCGTTATCGAGGCTCGCGCCCGCGACCCGGATGTGGTCGGCGAGCTGGAAGCGGCGCTCGAACGCACGCCGCGCGATGCCGCGATGGAGGAAGCGGGCTTTCTCGTCCTCCTTCTGCGCCTTGCCGGTGACGACGAGCGCGCCTTCCTTGGCGGTGACGTCAAGCTCGTCCGGCGCGAAGCCCGCTACGGCCATGGTCAGGCGATAGGCGTTCTCGCCGGTCGATTCGATGTTGTAGGGCGGATAGGACGGCACGCTGCCGTCGATCTGAGTCGCCGCGTCGACCAGGCGCATCAGCCGGTCAAAACCAATGGTCGAGCGGAAAAGGGGAGAAAAGTCGAGAGTGTTCATGACCACATCCTCCATCGAGCAATATGGGTCGGACGACGCGCCCGCCACCATGGCCGGGCTGATCGCATTCAATTGCCAAGCCCGCGAGGCGGCGCCTGGACGCAATGGAGATGGGAGGGGGAAGCCGCTGATTCAAGAGGCCAAAACGGCCCCCGGGACCTTGGTTAAGCCGTTATTTCTTCAGGCCGATGCCCTGGAAGCGCTTGTTGAAGCGGGCGAGCTGGCCGCCGCTATCGACGAGGCGCTGTTGACCGCCGGTCCAGGCCGGGTGGGATTTCGAATCGACTTCGAGATGCAGCGTGTCGCCGGCCTTGCCATAGGTCGAGCGCGTCTTGTAGCTGGTGCCGTCCGTCATCACGACGGTGATCTCGTGATAATCGGGATGGATGCCGGTCTTCATCGCGCTCTCTCCGAAAAGGGCGTCGGCTTTATAGCGAAACCCCAACCGCGTCGCAACTTGGCCGCTGCGGACACGAATTCATCCGCTTTCCTCGACTGATGCGCGCAAATCGTTCGACTTTCGCGCCCGCCTCTCATATAAAAATTTGTCAACAATTTGGTCAGGGGGTGAGTCCATGATCGACGGATCCGACGACGGCAACGGCCCATCCTATCCGCCTATCCCGCCTATTCCGCCCGCACCGCCAGCTTACACGCCGCCCGAGCCGGCACGGCCCAAGGCCAAAGCGAAGCCGAAGCGCGCCGCGAAGAAGGCCAAGACGGCGAAGAAGGCGAAGAAGGCCAAAAAGGCGAAGCGCAAGGCTGCATCCGCGCGCGGAACGGCGAAGCGCCGCAAAGCCAAGAAGAAGGCCCGGAAGGCGAAGCGCAGACGCCGCTGAGCGTCGGCGCGGCGAAGCGATACGGGGGACGCTGAGGCGAGGGCTCGCTCGGCTCGATGCCGAGCGGGCCTTGCCTCGTGTTTCAGCGCTCGGTCAGCTTCAGTTCGATGCGCCGATTCTTGCGATAGGCGGCGTCCGTATCGGCCGGATCGATCGGGTCGTATTGGCCGAATCCGGCCGCGACCAGGCGATCGGGCGGGATGCCCTGGGATATCAGGTAATTCACCACCGAGATCGCCCGCGCCGAAGATAATTCCCAATTCGAGGGGAATTGCGGCGTGTCGATCGGCCGCTTGTCGGTGTGGCCGTCGACGCGCAGGATCCAGGGGATGTCGCTCGGAATTTCCTTCGAGATATCCTTCAGGGCGGATGCCACGACCTGCAAGCGCAGCTTGGCGGTGTCGCTCAGTTGCGCGTCGGCCGGGTCGAACAAGACCTCGGACTGGAACACGAAGCGATCGCCGACAATGCGGATGTCAGGCCGGTTTCCGAGCGCATCGCGCAGCCGGCCAAAAAATTCCGAGCGATATTTCGCCAATTCCTGGACCTTGCTCAGCAGCGCCTGATTGAGCTTTTGCCCAAGATCGGCGATCTGGGCTTCCTGCTCCTTGGTCTTGTTCTGCGAGACTTCCAGCGCCGCCGCGATCTGCGCCAGCTGGTCGCGCAGCGCGGCCACCTGCTGGTTCAGCATGTCGATCGTGGTTTGCGCCTTGCCGGCGTTCTCTTCAGAAGTCTGAAGTTGCGTTTGCAGCGTTGCGCCCTTCTGCCGCTCGGCCGCGAGCGCCTGCTTCGCCTCGTCGCGCTGCTGGCTTGCGGCCTGGAGCTGGCGCGTGATCGCCATCAACTGGGTCTGCAGATCGGTGTTGCTGTTGCGCGCCATCGACAGGAGATCGGCAAGCTGATTGACCTGCTGGCTGAGCTTCTGGAGCGCCGCGTCGCGCCCCGACAGCGCGTCGGTCAGATAGAATTGTCCGGCGGTGAAGACCAGCAGCACGAAGATGATCACCATCACGAGCTGCGATAGCGCATCGACGAAGCCGGGCCAGATATCAATGCCGAGACGGCGGGAGCGGCGCGAGTATATCGCCATGGGTTTGCGGACTCCGGCGGATTCAGTCCGCCGCCGGCTCTTTCGCCAGCGCGGCCATGGTGCGCGCGAGCAGGCGAATCTCGCTGCGGATCTCTTGCACCGCGTCGCCCCGGCCCTGGGCCAGCTCTTCGGTCAGCCGCACCAGATGCACCTCGATGTTGCGCAAATGCCCGCGCGCTTCCTCATCGAAGGCCGTGCCTGCGCTGCTGTCGGCGAGCCGCTGCAGCACTGGCCGCAATTCACCTTGCTGCTCGCCGAACTTGACGAGGAGCCCTTGCTCGGCGCGGATCTGGTCGCTGAGGAACGCCAGGCGCTCGGTCAGGGTGATGATGTTGTTGTTGGCGGTAATGCGGCTTTCCTCGCCGCGGCCGAGGATGCGCTGCAGCCGCTCGAGCCCGTCGGCGGTCTGCTCGAGCAGCGCCTGGACGAAAGCCGGCGCCGCCATGTCGCCACCCTCGCCGCCGAAGCCGCCGGCCGAGAGGCGCGTCCAGCCCGAAAGCCATTCCTCGAGATCGTTGTAGAAGCGATTGAGCGCGAGCCCGGCCTGAAGGTCGAGGAATCCCAGGATCAGCGACCCCGCGAGACCGAAAAGCGAGGCGCTGAAGGCGGTGCTCATACCGCTCAAGGGGGTTTCGAGCCTTGCCTGAAGGTCCTGGAAGGCGCGCGCTACATCGCTCGGTCCGACCGCAAGCCCGCCGATCACGCCTTTGACCGATTGCACCGTCTCGAGCAGGCCATAGAACGTCCCCAACAAGCCCAAGAAGACGAGCAGGCCGATGAGATAGCGCGAGGTCTCGCGCGTCTCCTCGAGGCGCGAGCCGATCCCGTCGAGCAGCGTGCGCAGCGCGGTCGGCGACAGGCTGACCTTTCCGCCGCGGCGATCGGCGAGCATCGTCGCCATCGGCGAGAGCAGGCGCGGCGGCGCCGGCGCGTTGGGCGCATCCGGGCTGATGCGGAATTTCTCGATCCAGGTGACCTCGGGATTGAGCCGGATGACCTGATGGAAGATGTAGACGATGCCGGCGAGGAGAATCCCGAGAATGATGCCGTTTACCGCCGGGTTGCCGAGGAAATACTGTTCCAGCGGACGTCCCAGGAGCGCTGCTCCCGCGGCCACGGCGAGCACGAAAATCACCATGCGGAAAAGATATCGGCGCGGACGTGTCACCATGGCATGGACCTTGGAGGGTCAGAGGCAGCGAACGGCTATTGAGTGACGACCACGAGGTCGACCTCGTCGGCGACCGGGCCCTCATCCGGATGATTGCCGAGCGCGCGAACATCGACCCGCAAGCTGCGCACGCCCTTGCCGATGAGGTAGGCCCGAACCGCGACCGCGCGCGCCAGCGAGACGCGGCGGGCTTCCATCGCCTCATCCGCGGCGCCGGTAGCATGCGAGACCAGCTGGACGCGTAACGCATCGTTCGCGAGGAGCCTGGCCGCCATGGCGTCGAGAACCGGTTGATCGCCGGCGGGAAGCTCGGTCGCGCCCGGCGCGAATTTCACGGCGCTCAGGGAACGACCGACATTCGCGACCGAGGCCACCTGAACCGGCGCGGCTTGGGGCGCAGGCTTGGCGGCGGCCGACGCGTTGGGCTTGGCGGCGCTCGCCGCGGCGGGCGTTGGCACGAGCGGCGTTGGCGCCGAGTCGGCGCGCACGTCCGGTTGCGGCTTTCCGCCCGGGCTCGGCGCCTCGA
>DATEKH010000248.1:0-3861 GCA_035277525.1 Allostellaceae bacterium | reverse complement strand
GTCTCCTTCTCGCCGCCGAAGGCGCCGCCGATCTCGGCGCCGGACGGCCCGATATTGACGTTGACGATGCCGCAATCGGAGCCTTCATCGGAGAGGAAGCGCTGCGCCTCGCGCAGATCGTTGGTGAAGATCGACGAGGCGAGTCCCTGCGGCACCGCATTGTGCAGCGCCACCGCCTGGTCGAAATTTTTATACTTCATCACATAGAGGATGGGCGCGAAAGTTTCGCGCGCAATGATCTTCGCCGCTTCCGGCATTTCGACGAGCGCGGGACGCGCATAAAAGGCGTCGGCTCCGCCCAGCTTCACCCGCTCGCCGCCGATCACGCGTCCGCCGGCGCGGCGCGCCTCATCGAGCGCTTGCTGCATATGCTCGAAGGCCGCGTCGTCAATCAGTGGCCCGACGAGCGTCTTCGGGTCGCGCGGATCGCCCACCACCGCCGAGCGATAGACCTGCTTCAGCCTGTCGAGAAGATCGCGATAGATGCTCTCATGCACGATCAGGCGGCGCAGGCTGGTGCAGCGCTGCCCGGCGGTCCCCATGGCGGCGAACGCGATGGCGCGCAAGGCGAGATCGAGATCGGCCGAGGGGCAGACAATCGCGCCATTGTTCCCGCCGAGCTCCAGGATCGCACGCGCAAAGCGCGCGGCGAGCACGGGCGCGACCGCCCGGCCCATCGCCGTCGAGCCGGTCGCGGAGAGGAGCGCGATCTTCGGGTGCTTCGCCAGAGCGGCCCCGGCCTTGGCGTCGCCGATGATGACGCTCGAGAGCCCCTCGGGCGCCTCGCCGAAGCGTGCGGCCGCGCGGCGTAAGAGGGCATCGACCGCGAGCGCCGTCAGCGGCGCTTTCTCCGACGGCTTCCACACCAGCGCATTGCCGCAGACGAGGGCGAGCGCCGCGTTCCAGCTCCAGACCGCGACCGGAAAATTGAAGCTCGAGATGATGCCGACGACGCCGAGCGGATGCCAACTCTCGCTCATCGCATGGCCGGGGCGCTCGCTGGCGATGACCCGGCCATAGAGCTGGCGCGAGAGCCCAACGGCGAAATCACAGATATCGATCATCTCCTGCACTTCGCCCAAGCCCTCGGAGAGGATCTTCCCGGCCTCGAGCGTGACAAGCCGGCCGAGGCTTTCCTTTGCCTCGCGCAGCTCGGCGGCGAACATCCTTACCAGCTCGCCGCGCTTGGGCGCCGGCACGCGGCGCCAGGCGAGAAAGGCTTGATGTGCCGCCTCGATCTTGCGGCCGATCGCAGCGGGCGGATCGTCGCGCAGGTTTGCCATCACCGAGCCGGTGATCGGCGAGCGCACGCGGCGGGCGCCGCCCTTCAAGCTCGCCGGCGCGACGCCCAGCGATTCGAGAATTTCTCTTGCTTCGATCTCGGGCGCGGCAAAGGCGGCGGACCCCATTGCAGTCTCCCTAAAGCATTCTCGGGCGGCGGCGCCGATGATAGCATGGCAGCGCTTGCCGCTCGGCGCTCGCCGACCGCTCTCGCCGGGCGGCTTTCAGTCTCTCGGGGCGCCCATGCCAGTGAAGCAAGCCCGCAGGCTCGATGCGATCGACATCAGGATCCTTTCCGCCTTGCAGCGCGAAGGCCGGATGACGATCGAGAAGCTCGCCAGGAATGTCGGGCTTTCGGCTCGGCCCTGCCTCGAGCGGGTCCGCCGACTGCAGGCGAGCGGCATCATCCTGGGCTATCAGGCGGTGATCGACCTCGAGCGGCTGTCGAAACCGGTGACCGTGTTCGCCGAGCTGTCGCTCACCCGGCAGGCGCGCAACGAGCGCGTCGAGATGCGCCTCAAAGAGATCGAAGAGGCCGTCGAGTGCTGGGAAATCGGCGGCGCCTCCGACTATCTCGTGCGCTTCGTCTGCGAAGATTTGACGCGTTACGAGACCCTGACCCAAGAGCTGCTCGGCGACCGCCGCCTCGGCCTCGCCCGCATCGTCAGCCATATCGTCCTGCGCCCGATCGGCCGCTTCGCCGGATACCCTGCCTCGCTTTTGGCGCCGCGCCGCTGACGCGCGCGACCGAAACAGGCGCGACAGAAACTGTCGTTCTCGAGGCGAGTCGTCAGCGCAATCGGCTGCGCGCCTGTCTCACTTCGGCAACACCTGTCGCGCAATCAGCACAATATTAGCAATTGAAGGTTAAGAGGCTTGTCAGCTTAAGGGGCTTGCCATGGATATGGACAACGCCATTGCCCTCGAAACCCGTTTCGCGGCGCACAATTACAATCCCCTGCCCGTCGTGCTGGCGCGCGGCGAAGGCGCGTTTCTGTGGGACGTTGAGGGCCGCCGCTACATCGACATGATGAGCGCCTATTCGGCGGTGAGCCACGGCCATGCGCATCCGCGCATCCTTGCCGCGCTCGACGCGCAGGCGCGCCGGCTCGCGGTGCCCTCGCGCGCCTTCTACAGCGACCGGCTCGGCCCGTTCCTCGAAAAGCTCTGCACCCTCGCCGGGCTCGATGCCGCGCTGCCGATGAACACCGGCGCCGAGGCGGTCGAGACCGCGATCAAGGCGGCGCGGCGCTGGGGCTATCGCATCAAGCGCATCGCCCCCGACCGCGCCGAGATCATCGTCGCCGCCGGCAATTTCCACGGCCGCACCACCACCATCATCGGCTTTTCCTCGGAAGCGGAGTACCGCGACGGCTTCGGGCCGTTCACGCCCGGCTTCCGCGCCGTGCCCTTCGGCGACCTTGCCGCGATCGAAGCCGCGATCACGCCGCAGACCGCGGCCGCGCTGATCGAGCCGATCCAGGGCGAAGGCGGGATTATCGTTCCGCCCCAAGGCTGGCTCGCGGGCGTGCGCGCGCTCTGCGACAAACACAACGTCCTCCTCATCGTCGATGAGGTTCAGACCGGCCTCGGCCGCACCGGCGCCTGGTTCGCCTTCCAGCATGAGAACATCCGCCCGGACGGGCTGATCCTCGGCAAGGCGCTGGGCGGCGGCGTTCTGCCGGTCTCGGCCCTTGTCGGCAAGCGCGCGCTGATGGACGTGTTCACGCCCGGCTCCCATGGCTCGACCTTCGGCGGCAATCCCTTGGCCGCGGCGGTCGGGCTCGTGGCGCTGCGCGTCATCGAGGAAGAAGGCCTGGTCGAGCGCGCCCGCGATCTCGGCGCTCATATGATGAAGCGCCTCCAGGCGATCAAAAGCCCGGCGATCAAGGCGGTGCGCGGCAAGGGCTTGCTCGCCGGCATCGATATCGAGCCGCGCTATGCCGATGCGCGCATCGTCTGCGAGCGGCTGCTGGCAGCAGGCGTGCTCTCGAAAGAGACGCACGAGACCGTCGTGCGCCTGGCGCCGCCTCTCGTCATCGCCCGCGAAGACCTCGACTGGGCCCTCGATCGCATCGCCGAGACCATTCACGACATCGAGCGCACCCCGCATCCGGAGGCGGCCTGACATGGAAGACACGGACGACACCATCGAACGACAGGAGGGCGCGCGCATCCTGATGTGCGCGCCTGATCACTTCGCCGTCGATTACGCAATCAACCCCTGGATGGACCCGGCGCGCTGGGCCAAGGAGGCGGGTGCGCTTGAAGGCGATGCGCGCCGCGAGTGGCGGGGCCTCTACCGCAAGCTCAAAAAGCTCGGCGCCACGATCGAGCTCGTGCCGCCGGTTCCGGGCTTGCCCGATCTCGTCTTCACCGCCAATGCCGCGATCGTCATGGACGGCGTGGCGCTGCTGGCGCATTTCCGCCATTCCGAGCGCCAGGGCGAGGAGCCGCATTACGAGCGCGCCTTCCGCGATCTCTGGGCGCGCGGCGTGATCGCCGCCATCCATCGTCCGCCCGCGGGCCTCATTACCGAGGGAGCCGGCGATTGTGTCTGGGACACGGCGCGGCAGATTT
>DATEKH010000247.1:0-14565 GCA_035277525.1 Allostellaceae bacterium | reverse complement strand
CTCAAACAAAAGGCGCCCGGCTAGGGGGATAGCCGGGCGCCCGAAGCCCCGTCGCGGGGGGACCCGTAGGGGCTCGGGGGAACGCCCGACGGGTCGGCAGCGGGCGAACCCGCCGCGCTTCTACGATTCAGGTGGGCATCGCCCCGGCCCCCGTCAATCTCTTTCACGTATCCGTGCGCGGTGCTGCAAAGCCCTTGATTCCGCCGCAATAAACGCACCTTGGGGCTTGGCGCGAGCGGCGTGTCTCGGGTCGGTGCAGGGCCACTTTTGCCCGCCTGCCGGGTTGCGGCACCGTCGCGGCGATGATGCAGAACCGCCCGCCGGCCGCCAAGGACGCTGAGCCGCGTTAAGCGGCTGCGCGCGCCGTGGCGCGAGCGCGACAGGCCGCGCCGAAAGCCGAGAACAGCCGGACCGAGAACGGATCCTCGGCAAACCGGAATTCCGGGTGCCACTGCACGCCGACGACAAAGCGTGCTCCAGGAAGCCTCACCGCCTCGATTTGCCCGTCGGGGGCAACCGCCTCGATCGCGAGCGCCGGCGCCAACCGGTCGATCCCCTGGTGATGGAGCGAATTGACGCTGAGGAAACGCTTGCCGGCCAGGGTTTCGAGCAAGCCGCCCGCGGTCAGCTCGATGCCATGAGCGCGATGGCTATAGCGGTCCTCCACGCATTCGAGCTTGGGTGCGCGATGGTCGAGCCGTCCCGGGACCTCATGCAACTGCTGATGCAGCGTTCCGCCCAACGCGACATTGAGCTCTTGAATCCCGCGGCAGATCGCCAGAACCGGCAGATCGGCCTCGATCGCTGCTCGCAACAAGGGCAGGACGACAGCGTCGCGCGCCGGGTCGTGGAGCGTGTCGGGCAGGCTTGGCGCGCCATCATAGTGATGCGGCTCGATATTGGACGGCGAGCCGGGAACGAGCAATCCATCGATCCGCGTCACCGCCGCTTGAGCCATGATCGCCTCGCCCTCGGCCGGAACGAGCAGCGGCATGGCGCCGGCACCTTCGACCACGGCATCGACGTATTTCTTCACTACGGCATGGGCGGGATGACCGCCAGTGGGTGTCGTGATTTCGCGGCGGCAGCATTGGATGCCGATGACGGTGAGGGCGCCACCCTCGCTCTTGAGGGCGCGGCCTGACATCGGCGCGGTGACGATCGACATGAGGGGACGATGGGCCGAGAGGGAAAACCTTGCAACAAGAGTAAACTCAGGGCTGGTTAACGGCCAGCTAATAGCTCGGAGAGCGGCCTGCGGCGGATTTGCCGCGGGCGATCACCCGGGGTTGCGCGCCTCGGGCGGACGCGGGTCGGTCCAATAGAACAGGCTGGGGTTGAGGCTAACGCCGTAGCGCGGATCGTCGAGCGTGACCGTGACGGTTTTGCGCTGCGCGTCCACGAGATGCCATTGCTTGAGCTCGAGCGGGCGGTCGCTCAACACCAGCGTTGCCTGGCCGAGGTCGGGGTTCTTGGTTTCGCTCACCGTGACGCGCACCACGCCCGGATCCTTCCGGAGCTGGCTCACGGCGATGTCGCCGCCAAAGCTCACATTGTTCTGGAGGAGAAACCAGGCGGGCGTGTCTTTGAGCGCGAAGAAGCTCACCTGCTCGAGCTTCTTGTCGTAGTACCAGATGCGCTCGTCGGTCGCGACCAGGAGGATCGGCACCGGCGGATCGTATTCGACCCGCATCTTGCCGGGGCGCGACAGATAGATGGTGCCGGTGGCGACGCCGCCATCGCCGCTGATCTGCTCGAAGCGCGATTGCAGCGTGCGAATGCCGTTGAGATAGGTCTGGATGCGCGACAACTCGGCGCTGTCGGCCGCCGACAGCGCGGCGCGCGCACGCGGCGAGAGGAAAGCGAAGGCAGCGAGTGCGGGCACGCCGGTGAGAAGGCCGCGGCGCGACAGGTTCAGGCGCGATGAAATTTTCTTCATTCCTCGTCGATGTTCCGGCCAAGCACCTCGCGCTTGCCGACATGGTTGGCCGGGGTCACGACGCCCTCGGCCTCCATGCGCTCGATGATGCGCGCGGCGCGGTTATAGCCGATCTGCAGGTGGCGTTGGACAAAGCTCGTCGACGCCTTGCGCTCGCGGCAGACAAGCGCCACTGCTTGATCGTAGAGATGATCGCCCGAGCCGACGGATTCGGCGCCGAAGCTTGCACCCGGTTCGTCATCCTCGTCCTCGGTCACCTCTTCGACATAGGTGGGCGGTCCGCCATTCTCCTTCAAGAAGCGGACCACGCGCTCGACCTCCTCGTCGGAAACGAACGGGCCATGAACGCGCGTGATGCGTCCGCCGCCCGCCATATAGAGCATGTCGCCGCGCCCCAGAAGCTGCTCGGCGCCGGCCTCGCCGAGAATGGTGCGGCTGTCGATCTTGGAGGTGACCTGGAAGCTGATGCGGGTCGGGAAATTGGCCTTGATCGTGCCGGTGATCACATCGACCGAGGGGCGCTGCGTCGCCATGACGATATGAATGCCGGCGGCGCGCGCCATCTGCGCCAGGCGCTGCACGGCCGCTTCGATGTCCTTGCCCGCAACCAGCATCAAATCCGCCATCTCGTCGACCACGACGATAATGAGCGGCAGGGGCGATGAGGCGAGCGCCTGCTCCTCGAAAATCGGACGGCCGGTCTCTTCGTCGAACCCGGTTTGCACCTTGCGCTTCAGCACCTCGCCGCGCGCCCTCGCCTCGGCGAGACGCTGGTTGTAGCCCTCGATATTGCGCACGCCGAGCTTCGACATGGCGCGATAGCGGTTCTCCATCTCGCGCACCGTCCATTTGAGCGCGACCACCGCCTTGCGCGCCTCGGTCACGACCGGCGCCAGCAGATGCGGGATGCCGTCGTAAACCGAGAGCTCGAGCATCTTCGGATCGATCATGATGAATTTGCATTGATCGGGCGGCATGCGATAGAGGATCGACAAGATCATCGTGTTGATGCCGACAGACTTGCCCGAGCCGGTGGTGCCGGCGATCAGAAGATGCGGCATGCGCGCGAGATCGGCGATGACCGGCGTGCCGCCGATATCCTTGCCGAGCACGAGGGCGAGCTTTGCCGCGGTGCGCTCGTAATCTTCCGACGCAAGCAGCTCGCGCAGATAGACGATCTCGGCGCGCGAATTCGGCAGCTCGATGCCGATCACGTTGCGGCCTGGAATGACCGCGACGCGCGCGGAAATGGCGCTCATCGAGCGTGCGATGTCGTCGGCGAGCCCGATGACGCGCGAGGCTTTGATGCCGGGGGCTGGCTCGAGCTCGTAAAGCGCGACAACCGGACCGGGCCGGACCTTGACGATCTGGCCCTGGATGCCGAAATCGGCCAGCACGGATTCGAGCAGCCGGGCATTCTGCTGCAACGCGTCGGCGCTGACTTGCGCGAAGCGCGCCGGCGGAACCTCGTTGAGCATCTCGAGCGGCGGCAGCAAATGCTCGCCCGCCGGCACCAGATCGAGCAGCGCTTGGCGCTCTTTCTCGCGATTCTTGGCGCGGCGCGGCAGATCGACCTTGGCGACGCGCTTCAGCGGCACGTCTTCCGCATCTTCATCCGCGCCGTCATCATCGGCGGGCGTAGGCAGCGCGCCGAGGTGCGGCTCGCGGCGCAAGCGCCTTTCCTCGAGTGCGCCATCCGCCGCCTTGTCGCGCCGGCGGAAGAGCGATGAAAGCAAGGCGAGCGGCGCGAAAATGCGCGCCCGCTGGCGCGGCGCTGGCGCATCGTCGCGGCGGGCGACGGTTTTCGTATAGCGCGGCTTCGTCTCCGCGCGCGGCGCAAAGCTGACGAAGGACCAGCCGAGGAGATAAAGCAGCATCAAAGTGACAAGCGCGGCCGCGGCCATGGCCGAAAGCGGCGGCGCGATGTTGATGTGGGCGATGCCGTCGCGGCCGAGCTTGCCAATCACGCCGCCCAGCCCGACCTTGAGCGGCCAAGCCGAGAAAGGCGGCACGATCGAGACTGCGAAAGCCGCCGCGATCAGCAGCAGCGGCAGGATCGTGATCTTGAGCCAGAGACGCTTGAGGCCGCGGCCCATCACCAGGCGAAGCGCCCAATCGAGCACCACCACGGGCAGCAGCCAGGCCGCAAGGCCGAGCCATTGCAACAGCGCGTCCGACACTTGGGCGCCGGGCAATCCCATGCCATTCCTGACATAGGCGCTGATCGACTGATTCCAGGACGGATCGCCGCGATCATGCGTCGCAAGCGCGACAGTGAGCCACAGACCGGCCGCGAGAAATCCCAAGCCGAACACGATGCCGAAAAAGCGTCGCCAGGCATGAAGCGGCGATGCGGAGTATTTGCGGCCGGCTTCGGTGATGCTCGCCATCTTGATCCTCGCTTCAGAGAACGCGCAACATGCGGCGCATGCCGGCGGCGATCGTGTCGTCATCATGCACCAGCGCCACGCGGATATAGCGTTGGCCGGGATTCTCCTTGCCCGCATTGGCGCGGCTGGTATAGGCGCCGGGCAGGGTGCGCAGAGCGGCGTCGCGCCACAGCGTCAGCGCAGCCGCTTCGCCGTCGCCGACATCGAGCCACAGGAAGAAACCGCCTTGAGGGCGGAAGAAGCCAAACCGGCCGCCGAGAGATGATTCCGCAATGTCGAATTTCCGGCGATAGAGCGCACGATTGGCCTCGACATGGCTTTCCTCGCTCCAGAGCGCGATGCCCGCCTCTTGAATCGGCAGCGGCACTTGCGCCCCGGCATAGGAACGCAGATGCGCGAAGCGCTCGATCAGCCGCGCGTCGCCGGCAACGAAGCCGCAGCGCAGCCCCGCTGCATTCGAGCGTTTGGACAGCGAATGGAACACAATAACCCGGTCGAGCGCGCCGCCCATCGCCGCGCAAGCTTCGAGCGCTCCCGGCGGCTGAACGCGGTCATAGATCTCGCCGTAACACTCATCCATCGCCAGCACGAAATCGTAAGCGCGGGCAAGGGCGATGGCTTTCTTGAGATAGGCGAGATCGGCGATCGCACCTTGCGGATTGGCCGGGCTGCACAGATAGAACAAGGCGCAGCGCTCGAGCGCGCTTTTCGGGATGACGTCGAGATCGGGCAGGAAACCGGTTTCCTTGGTGCAATCGAGATAGATGGGCTCGGCCCCCGCAAGGCTCGCGCCGCCGACATAGACATTGTAGAAGGGATTGGGCATCAACACGGTCGGCATGCCGCCGGCTTTCTCTTGCGGCACCGCGACTTGCGGGAAAAGAAACAGCGCCTCCTTCGTGCCGTTGACGATGAGCACATTGCGCTCGCCCGTGACCATTCCCTCCGGCAGGCGATAACGCCAAGTGAGCCAGCGCGCGCAGGCGGCGCGATACTCCGGCGTGCCGGCCGGCGGCGGGTAGCGATTCCAGAGCGCGGCTTTCTCGGCGAGGATGCGCGCGAGCATGGGCGGCGGCGCGTGCTGCGGCTCGCCGACCGCCCAAGGCAGCACGGGCTCGTTCGAGCGCGGCTGGACCCCATCGAACAGCTCGCGCAGCTTCGAGAACGGGTTATCGGCCAGCCGGTCGAGACGCGGGTTGATGGACAAGCGTAAGATAGCCGCCTAAGTCGCGGGAGTAGAATAATAACATGATACGCGGCCGGGGCGCCCCCGCCAAGCGCCGCCGGCACGTTTTCTGATCCGGGCCTTGGTCTGCGCCGCCCGGCTGTTATTTGACGATGACCACCCCGGTCATATGCGGGTGGATCGAACAGAAATACTTGTAAGTCCCGGGCTTTGAGAAGGTGAAGCTGAAGCCGTCGCCGGTGTCGAGCGCCGCAGATTTGAAGAGCCGCGGATTGTCGGCGTTGACAACCGTATGCGGCTCGCCATCGCGATTGGTCCAGGTCACGGTGGTGCCGACGGCCACGGTCAGCGCTTGCGGCGCGAAGGCGAACTTGTCGATCGTGACGGCATTGGGCGCCACCACCGCGATCTGCGCCGACGGCTGCGTCATGCCGGCCATGTCATGTGCCAGGGCGACGCCGGTGCTGGCGGTGCCAAGCCCGATTGTCATGACCACGAGAAATTTCCGCATTGTCATTCACCCCGCGAGCACGCTGTCAGCGAGCGCCGGCTTGCCGCCGACGAAGTCGATCTGCCGGATGCCGAGCACCGAGCGCAGCTTGTCGGCAGCCACTTGCATGGGGCCCGGCCCCGGCCCCTGGCCCGGCGCCGGCTGCGGATAGGCGGTTGAGCGCGCCGTGTGAAATGAGATCGTGCCCTCGACCTTTTGCTGAATTTGGTGGATATGGCCGTTCAGCACCGTCACTGAGCCGAACCGTTTGAGATAGCCGAGTGCCTCGGCCGCGTCGTCGGTACCCCATCCCCATCCCGGGTAGAGCGCCCAGAGCGGCATATGGGCGAAGACCACGATCGGCGTGCTGGCGCTGCGATCTTTGAGATCGGCTTCGAGCCATCGCAGCTGGTCGGGGCCGAGATAGCCGAGGCCGCCGGCTTTAAGATTCACCACATTGACAAGGCCGATGAAATGGACGCCGCCCTGGTCGAAGCTGTACCACCCGCCGCTCTTGGGATTGCGTCCGAAGCGCGCGAAAAATGCCGCGCCGTCATCGTTGATGACGTCGTGCTCGCCCGGCACGTAGAAGGTCTCGAGCCTCGCGGTTTTCATGATGTCACCGGCGGCGTCGAACTCGGCCGGCTTCGAGAGATGGCTCACGTCGCCGGTGTGGAGCAGGAAGGCCGGCCGGCGCTTAAGGGCGGCGATCCGCGCCAAGGCCTCGCGCAGGGTTGCGTCGGGCATGGGATTCGGGTCCTTGACGAAACCGATATGCGAGTCGCTGATCTGCACGAAGCTGAAGCCGCCGGCGTCGCTGAGCGTCTTCGCCCCAATGTCGTCCAGCGCCCGGGCGCGCGGCACGCCGCCCGCCACGGTCCACAGCAGGCCGGCGCTGCCCCAGGCCATGCAGCGCAAAACCGCGCGGCGGGTTTGGCCGGGTCCCTGATTGTCCATCGTCATCCGTTTCTCCTATGCTCGGGATGAAGCGGAGACTTGGCGGCTTTGCGATTTATTCCCCGCCGGCGCGGGTAAAAAATTTCTTCGTCAGCGAATAAAACCGCGGGTGCCGCGATCTATTACCGATGGGCGAGAGATGGTCGGGCAGTCTCAACCTTTGGCGCGCGCGGAGTTCGAGGCGACGGTGCTGCCGCATCTCGACGCCGCCTACAATCTGGCGCGCTGGTTGACCCGCAACACGGCCGACGCCGATGACGTGGTGCAGGAGGCGGCTTTGCGCGCGGCGACTTATTTCGCGGGCTTTCGCGGCACCAATCCGCGCGCCTGGCTGTTGCAGATCGTGCGCAACGTTGCTTATGCCTCGAAGACGCTCGTGCGCGGCGCCGTGCCGGTTGGATTGCCGGGCGAAAGCGGCGCGCCGGACCTCGTCGATCCGGGCGATGATCCCGAAACCGCGCTGATGCGGCGCGAGGATGTCCGGCGCGTGACGCGGCTTTTGGGGTCGCTGCCGGCGGAGTTGCGCGAAATCCTGGTGCTGCGCGAGATCGAGGAGTTTTCTTACAAGGAAATCGCGCAGGTTACAGAGACGCCGATCGGCACGGTGATGTCGCGGCTGTGGCGCGGCCGTCAGCTCCTCGCCGCGGCCTTGAAAGCGGAGCAAGGATAGCGGCGACAATGACCGAAAGTTGCGACAATCTTTTGCTTGTTCAGGCGGAATTCGACGGCGAGCTCGGCGCGGCCGAGGCGGCGCGCGCATTTCAGCACCGCGAGGGCTGCGCAATCTGCCGCGAGGCCTATGCGACGCTCGAGGCGACGCGCGCGCTCCTGCGCGGCAACACACAATATCACCGCGCGCCGGAGAGCCTGCGCCGCGCCTTGATCGTGGGCCTTGGCGCCCGGGCGCCGCAACGGCCGCGCAGCACGCCATGGTGGCGCGAGGGCGCGAGCTTTCTCCTCGGCGCGGGCCTTGCCGCCAGCCTCGCCTTGTTCGTCCTTGCGCCGGCGCAGAAAGATCTTGTCGACCAGGTGGTCGCGAGCCATGTCCGCGCCTTGCAGCCGGGCCATCTCGAGGATGTCGCGTCGAGCGACCAGCACACCGTCAAGCCGTGGTTCGACGGCAGGCTCGATTTCGCGCCGCCGGTCAAAGATCTCGCCGCCAAGAATTTTCCGCTGCTGGGCGGGCGCCTCGACTATCTCGACGGTCGCGCCGTCGCGGCCCTGGTTTATCGCCATGACAAGCATGTCATCGATCTGTTCGTCTGGCCGGATCGCGGCGGCTCCGCCTTCGTCGCGTCAAGCCGCCAGGGCTACAACACGGTCCACTGGAGCGCGGATGGCATGACATTCTGGGCGGTCTCCGATCTCGAAGCCAGCGAGCTCGGCAGCTTCGCGCGGCTGTGGCAGGCGGAGAAGTGACGGCTCGAGTTCTACGGTATTAGGTAGCAAGCGCACCTGGCGGCTTGGGGCTACGACACCACCAAAACATCTTTATACGATCGCCATTCGGCAGGGATTTTCTCCATATCCTCGCTAAGCGATTGCTCCCAAACGTTACGCGAAATGGCGAATAAGTTCCCAGCCTTCAAATTCCTGATTACGATGTAATCGCCGCCGGTCCTGTGATACCGGCGCAGTCCATCATCATCTGAAAATGGTTGTTCGTCATAAGTGGGGATTAATGGTCGCGTTGTGGTCATAGCCGCTATTATGGCGCAAGCGCCCAGTGTTAGGTAGCAGTCTTCGGAACCAGCGCTGAGGCCGGAAAGAGGTCGAGAGCCGCCCTCGCGGGAAGAACCATTAGCGGATTGTGCTGGCGCGCCCCTGGAGGAACCCTAAAACCATAGCGGTCATAAAGGGCTGCAGAGTTGTCATTCAATGCATTGAGAGCGATTCCATATGCACCAATATTTCGGATTGCCAAAGCACAGCGCTCGATAGCATTGAGGAGCAGCATTGTTCCAATTTTTTGTCGATGCCAGCCGGTTTGTACGGCGAGGTAGTTCAGATAGATGAATGGCACAAAACTCCGCGAATCATCGCTCGCCCGCGTAAAAAGCGCCGCAACAGCTTCCGATGGATGGGCGTGCAACCCCAGGCAATAAAATCCGTACAATCTCGGCTCGGAATCTAGATAAGCACAAAAGACACGTGCCCTGTGGCAAGTGTGCCATTCGCAGCATTTCGAGAGGCTACGGTCTATTTCCCTTTCGCCTGACTGAAAATCATCTAGCGCTTTATCAGATGGAAGGGGAACAATCCTAAGTTTCTTTAGGTTCAAAGCCTGGGCGGCAGTCATCGCTTACATTTTGTAGATAGAATTCATACGCGCGCCGGAGTTCGGGCGCGACACCGCCAGTTTCGCGATATACGCGCTGGCAGAACTCGTATGCCTCTTGCTCTGTCGCAAATGCAGGCTTCGGCTTCTTCCCTCTGCCGATTGTCCGCCAAAGAAAAAGTCTGAGAGACGGGATTGCCATCGCGAGCCCAGCCTGATTGCGATAGGCCTCTACCCACAATCATGTTATATCAAACAGGGCCTTATGCAAGCGGAAATATGAGCCAAATCAAACGCTTGATATGATTCATTGATTTGGGATTATCCACATATCTCCAAAAATTCGCTTCATGCATCGTCAGTTCTTGCGTGGTGCAGGGACGGCCAGCATCATGGAGCGTGCCTAAGTTCTAATCTGCCGGCGCCGTTTCCGCTACACGTTTGCGGCCGATCAGCAAGGCCGCGGACAGGCCGCACAAGGCCGCGAACATGAGCCAAAGTCCCGGCACGGCGCGGTTTCCCGTCGCATGGATCAAATAGGTGCTGATCGCCGGGGTAAAGCCGCCGAAGATGGCGGTCGCAAGACTATAGGCGAAGGCAAAGCTCGAGGTTCGAATGCTCGGCGGCATAAGCTCGGTGAGCGCCACCACCATCGCGCCGTTATAGCTGCCGTAAAGGAAGGACAGCCACAGCTCCACTGTCATCAGCCGCGCGAAAGAGGGTGCGGCAACGAGCCAGGACAGCGCCGGATAGGCGCTGACGAGCGTCAGGATGGTGAAGAGGAGCAGCAGCGGCCGCCGCCCGACGCGGTCGGAGAGAGCCCCCATGACCGGGAGCCAGATGAGGTTGGAAACGCCGACGCAGAGCGTGACGATAAGGCTGTCGATCGCGCGCAGATGCAGAACCGCGGTCCCGAAAGTCGGCGTGTAGGCGGTGATGAAATAGAACGACACCGTGGTCATCGTCACCATGAACATGCCGAGGAGGACGAGGCGCCAATGCCGCGCGACGCCGCGGAAAATCTCCGTCGCCGTGGCGTGATGCTTCTGCGCGAGAAATTCGTCGGTCTCGGCGAGGCCGCGGCGCAGCACGAAAATCAGCGGAACGATGAGGCAGCCGATCAGGAACGGGATGCGCCAGCCCCAGTCCCTGACCTGCTGCGGTTCGAGATAGGAATTGATCGCGACGCCCAGCAGCGCGACCACCATCACCGCGACTTGCTGGCTGCCCGATTGCCAGCTGACGTAAAAGCCGCGATGGCCAGGGGTTGCGATCTCCGAGAGATAGATCGACACGCCGCCGAGCTCGACGCCTGCCGAGAAACCCTGGATGAGCCGGCCGCACACGACCGCGAAGGGAGCGACCCAACCCCAACGCGCATAGCCGGGAACGAGCGCGATCAGCAGGATCCCCACGGCCATCAGGCAGAGCGTCAAGAGCAGCCCGGCGCGGCGGCCGTGCTTGTCGATATAGGCGCCGAGCACGATTGCGCCCAAGGGCCGCATCAGGAAGCCCGCGCCGAAAGTCATGAAGGACGAGAGCAGCGAGGCGAACTCGCTCGCGCTCGGAAAGAACGTGCGTCCGATATCCGCGGCGTAATAGCCGAAGACGAAGAAATCGAACATCTCCAGGAAATTGCCGCTGGCGACACGCAGCACGGCGATGATTTGCGCAACGCGGCTCGACGCTGAACCCATGCCCTCTCCTCGTGACCGGCGAGACTAGCCGAGCTGCGCCTTGCGGCGAAACCCTGATCGGCGGCGCTGAGAGGAAAGAAAAGAGGGTGCCGCGAAACGGCACCCTCGAGGCTATGGAGAAAAACGATCGGTACGAGGCGGTACTACGCTTCAACAACCAATATCGGCTACTGGACGGTCTCGCCGTGGAGCGCGAGGTCGAGGCCGTCGCGCTCGATCTCTTCATCGACCCGCAAGCCGACCATGATGTCGACGAGCTTCAGAATGATCAGCGAGACGATCACGTCGTAGATCACCACGATGAGGACGCCTTCGATCTGGTTGATCACCTGACCGAAATTGCCTTCGATCCAGCCGGACGTCCCGCCATATTCGCTGATGGCGAAGACGCCGGTCAGGATCGCGCCCGTGGCCCCGCCGATCGCGTGGACGCCGAAGCAATCGAGCGCGTCGTCATAGCCGAAGATCGCCTTGACCCAGACCGCGCCCGAATAGCACACGACCCCGGCGGCGATGCCGATGGCGAGCGCGCCGGCGGGGCCGACGAAGCCCGAGGCCGGGGTGATGGCGACAAGGCCCGCGACCGCACCCGAGCAAATGCCGATGACCGTCGGCTTGCCGCGGTGGATCCATTCGACGAACATCCAGGTGAGGCCCGCCATCGCAGTCGCGATCTGCGTCACGGTCATAGCCATGCCCGCCTGCAAATTGGCGGTGACGGCGGAACCGGCATTGAACCCGAACCAGCCGACCCACAGCAGCGACGCGCCGATGAAGGTCAAGACGACATTGTGCGCGGGTCCGGTGTCCTTGCGCTTGCCGAGCATCAGGGCGCACATCAGACCGGCGACGCCCGAATTGACGTGGACGACCGTGCCGCCGGCGAAGTCGAGAACCTTGACCCAGGCGTCGTCATTGGTGCTGTTGAGAATGCCGCCCGGGCCCCATACCCAATGCGCGACCGGCGCATAGACGAAGATCGCCCAGAGCCCGATGAACCATAGCATGGCCGAGAACTTCATCCGCTCGGCGAACGCGCCGGCGATCAGCGCCGGGGTGATGATCGCGAAGGTGAGCTGGAACATGCTGTAGACGGTTTCGGGAATGGTCGGCGCCAACGGGTTGGGATTGCCAATGCCTTTGCCGATATCGCTGACGATGCCTTGCAGGAACGCGCGGCTGAGCCCGCCGACGAAGGGCGTGCCGGGCGTGAACGCCATGCTGTAGGTGCAGATGGTGTAGAGCACGGTGACGAGACAGGTGATGGCGAAGCTCGTCATGACCGTGTCGCCGACATTTTTCTTGCGCACCATGCCGCCGTAAAACAGGCCAAGGCCCGGCACGGTCATCATCAGCACCAGCGCCATGGAAGTCAGCATCCAGGCCGTATCGCCCGAATTCGGCGCGCAGGCCTGGAGCGTCTTGGCATCGCAAGCGGGCGGTGCGGCGTCGGCTGCCGGGGCGGCCGGTGCCGCAGCCGCCGGAGCGGGCGGCGCGGCGGCAGACGGGGCCGATTGGACCTGGGCGTAAGACACGCCGGTCGAAACCGCGACCGACATCAGGAGCAGCGGCACCAGGACCGCCGCGATCGACCATAACCTGCGAACTTTCATTCGTATCTCCCGTTTGACCACGCGCGACCGAACCTCGCCCGACCTGCGCCCCATCTCCCAAAAACAAGATTCGTGCCAACGCCGGCGAAGGTGGAATTCAGGGCTTTTTTGCGAGGCAAGATCGCGAGCGGGCAGGGCTTGCCTAAAAAATGAGCAGGCGGTTTTTGCTTGCCCATATTTACGCCATCCGTCCGCTCTCCCGTGGACGATGCAAGTCGCACGATCGCTTGCCTTTGCGGCCGCCGCGCCGCAGTGTCGCGTGCGACATGCCACGAAAATCGCTGCCGCCCGACCCCGCTCAAACCGAGCTCGCCATCGTCGGCGGCGGGCTGTCAGGGCTCCTCCTCGCGATTGCTTGCGCGGGCGCCGGGATCGAGACGGTTGTGATCGATCGCCAAGCGCCGGCCGCGATGAAGGGCGCCGGTTATGACGGCCGTACGACCGCGATCGCGTATGGCTCGCAGCAGGTCTTGAGCGGCATCGGCCTCTGGGACGCGCTTGCGCGCGAAGCCGAGCCCATCCGCGAGATCCGCGTCGCGGATGGACGCTCGCCATTCTTCCTCCATTACGATCACCGCGAGCTGGGCGATGCGCCGCTCGGCTACATCGTCGAAAACCAGAGGCTGCGCCGCGCCCTCATCGACCGCGCGCAAGAACTCGATGCGCTCACCCTGCTCGCCCCGCTCGGTGTCGTCGGCTGCGAGGCGAGCGCGAGCGCTGCGAGCTTGCGCTTATCGGACGGTCGCGTCCTTCGCGCGTCGCTCGTGATCGGCGCGGATGGGCGCAATTCGCCGCTGCGCGAAGCCGCCGGCATCCGCAGCTTGCGCAAAAACTATGGCCAAACCGCCATCGTCTGCACGGTGCGGCACGAATTGCCGCATCATGGCGTGGCGGTCGAGCATTTTCGCGGCGCCGGGCCTTTCGCCATCCTGCCGATGCGGATGAATCGCTCCTCGATCGTTTGGACCGAGCGCAGCGAGGACGCGCAACACATCCTCGCGCTTGACGAGAACGGCTTCGCGCGCGAGCTCGCCACCCGCTTCGGCGACCATCTGGGCGCGCTCGCGATCGAAGGCGAGCGCTGGTCCTACCCGCTCGCGCTGCTGCGTGCCGAGCGCATCATCGCGTCGCGCCTTGCCCTCGTCGGCGATGCCGCGCATGTCATCCACCCGATCGCCGGTCAGGGCTGGAATTTGGGCGTGCGCGACGTTGCGGCTTTGGCGGAGCTGCTCGTCGATGCCGTGCGCCTCGGGCTCGATCTCGGCGCCGACTCGCTGCTCGAGCGCTACGAGCGCTGGCGCCGCGTCGACAATCTGACGCTGACGGCGGTGACGGACGGGCTCAACCGCCTCTTCACGATCGAGACGCCGCCGGTCCGGCTGGTCCGCGATCTCGGGCTTGCCGCCGTCAATCGCGCGCCGCTCGCCAAGCGCTTCTTGATGCGCCACGCCATGGGACTGGTCGGCGACGCGCCGCGGCTCGTGCGGGGCGCTCCGCTCTAATAGAAGGCAATCGTCTCCGGACCCAGATGGGTCTTGATCGATCCGGCGAGCTGCATCGCCTGCAAATCGATCACCGCGATCGTGCCGTCATCGTGGTTGGTGACGAAGGCATGATTCAAATCCGCGGCGAAGGCGATTCCCATCGGCCCTTTGCCGAGCGCGAACAAATGCTGGCGTTCGGGCGCTTCGGTGTCGATCACGGCAGCCTGGCGCGAGACGTTGAACGAGACGACGAGATAGCGGTTGTCGGGGCTGACGCGCAGGCGATTGAGCTGCGGCGGGAAGTCACCCAGGCCCTCGACCATGATGCGCCCCGCGACCGTGTCGGTCTTCGGATCGATCACGCTGATCTCGGGCCGCGCGCTCGAGGCCTGATAGACGCGATTGCCGTCGGGCGCCGTCGCGACGCCCTGGCATTCGTAGCGGAAATCGGGGATTCGCCTCACCACCTGGCGCGTTTCGGTATCGATGACGCTCATGAAGCTGAGCTGGCGATGCGGCACATAGATCTTC
>DATEKH010000246.1:0-12373 GCA_035277525.1 Allostellaceae bacterium | reverse complement strand
GCTTCGCGCAGGATCGGCCGCCCCGGCTGATCGTCGGTCATCATTTGCGCGATGCCGGCGATGAGGCCGATCACCACCCCCAATTGCCAGGCGCGGTCATAAGAGCCGAAATGATCGTAGATGAGCCCGCCGCCCCAGGCGCCGAGGAACGAGCCGACCTGGTGGGTGAAGAACATGATGCCCGAAAGCGTCGCGAGAAAGCGCAGCCCGAACATCTGAATGATGAGGCCTTGGGTCAGGGGGATGACGCCCAGCCACATCAGCCCCATCGCGCCGGCGAAGACGAGAGTCGTCGCCGGCGTCGGCGGCGTCACGAAATAGGCGGCGATGCAAAGGGAGCGCAGCACATAGACGAGGCCGAGAAGGATGTGCTTCGGAAACTTGCCGCCAAGCCAGCCGAGGAGATAGCAGCCGATCACGTTGAAGAGCGCGATGGTCGCGAGCGCTTGCGCCGCGAGCATCGGATCGGCGCCGCAGATCGCGAGATAGGTCGGGAGATGCGTCGAGAGGAAGATGAGCTGCAGCCCGCAGACGAAGATCGCGGTCGCCATCGTGACATAGCCGCGATGATGCGCCGCGGCCCGCAGCACCGAGCTGAAGGTCTCGGCCGATGGGCCACCCGCTCCGCGCCTTGCCGCGACGCGATCGACGCGGCCGGTGAGGAAGGCGGCGGGCAGCATCAGCAGCGACAGCGCGACGAAGGCGCTCATCGCGAGGTGCCAGCCCTGGATTGCGATCAGCCTCTGCGCCACGGGTGCGACGAGGAACGTACCGAAGGAGCCGATCCCCGCGACGATGCCGAGCGTGGCGCTGCGCCGCGCCTCGGACACGACCCGCGCCGTCGCCGCGAGCGAGAGATTGGACGCCGTGCAGGACAGCGAAATCCCGATCAGCACGCCGAGGCCGAGGAGCAAGGTCAGCGGCCCGGTGGCAATGAGCGTCACCGCGAGCCCGGCCGAGAAGCACAGGCTTCCGGCGATGAGCATCATCCGCATGCCGAAGCGATCGGCGATCGCGCCGACGAAGGGCTGGGTCAGGCCCCAGACGATGTTCTGCACCGCGAGCGCGAAGGTGAAATCGCTGACGCTCAAGCCGAGATCGCCGGTGACCGGCACCATGAAAAGGCCGAAGCTCTGGCGCATGCCCATGCCGAGCAGCATCAGGATCGAGGCCGCGCCAATGACGCTGACCGCGAAACTCCGCGAAGGCTGGGCAGACATGCTGGAGCTGGCGGTGGTCATCGGCACCTCGGGATCAAGCCTCGAGCGCGGATTGGGCCATGAAAGCGGCACCTTGGCAACGCCAAGCGGGGCCGGCGATAGGAGCCATGCAATTCTGCCGAGGGGATATGCGCGCGCAACCGCTGTTGAAGAAGGGACGGCTCTGATCGACTATGCCGCGCATGATTGAAGCAATCCCATGACGCTGGAACGCAATCCTGCGTCCCTCGACTGCTCGCCCTCGCTCCCGCTCAGCCTCGCGCTCGGGATAAGGCGCTTTTCTTAATGCCATCAACAATCTCTCCTCACCCTGAGCGCGACCCTGAGCGCAGCGAAGGGAGCACCTCATCCCGAGCTCGTCGAGGGACGAAGGGCGCAGGCCGCCCATGCAGCGTCACCGTCGATTCAACGCCGCGCGAAGGCGGCGCGGTTTCGTGGGATGCGCTTCTCTCGACCTACCTTCCCGCTCTCGTCCTCGCCGTCGGCGCGGGCGTGGCGCTACCGGCCGTGCCGACCCTGGCCAAATCCTTCGGCGTCAGCTTCGGCGTGGCGAGCGGCGTCATTACCGCTTTCCTCCTGGGCAATCTTGCCGGCACCATTCCCTCGGGCTTCCTGATCGACCGTTTCGGCCGCCGCGTCGTGCTGCTCAGCGGCCCTCTCCTCACCTCGGCGGTAAGCGTCGCGGTCGCCTTCGTGCAATCCTTTCCCGAGCTCCTGGTGCTGCGTTTCTTCGCCGGCTTTGCCGCGCAGATGTGGCTGATGGGTCGGCTGGCCGCGATCTCGCAGAACGCCGCGCCGGCGCAGCGCGGAAGGCTGGTCAGCTGGATGTTCGGCATGGACTCAACCGGCCGGCTCGCGGGGCCGATGCTGGGCGGCTTCATCGCCAGCGCTTGGGGGGTTCGCGCGCCGTTCCTCGTTTATGCGGCGCTGGCTTTGATCGCTCTCATCCCGGCTTCGAGCTTCGGCAGCGATGAAGCGCCGCCCCTGCGCGCCCCGGCCGAGAAGACAGCCGCGCCGCGCACGCTCTCCTTGAAAGAGATCGTGATGCCGCGGCTGGTCTATTTCGGCTTGACGCTCTTTGCCGGTTTGACGCGCGGCCCGGTGCAGGCCGACCTGCTGCATCTCTATGCGGCTTTCGCCTATCAGCTGGGCGCGAAGCAGATCGGCTATCTCGCCACCGCGGCGGCCATGGTCTCGCTGCCGATCGGGTTTCTCTCGGGCTGGATGATGGACCGCTTCGGCCGTAAGCGCAGCATGGTGCCGGGCTTCCTCGGCGTGACCTGCACCATGTCGGGGCTCGCGCTCACCGCCTTCGCGCATCTGACGCTGGCCTGGTACGTCGCGCTGTTCTTGCTCGGGGTCGCGCTGCAGGCCTTGACCGGCGGCTCGATCCAGACCGTCGGCACCGACGTGGCACCCGCCGAGGCGCGCGGCACCTTCTTGGGCCTGTTCCGCTTCACCGGCCAAGGCGGCGTCGCCTTGAGCCCGATCATCTTCGCGCTCTTGGCCGACCGCGTGAGCTACGGCTCGTCCTTCCTCTTCATCGCCGCTTGCGCCAGCGCCGTCGCCTTCCTCCTGATCTTCCGCATCCCGGAGACGCGAGATGGAAGGTAAGCCTCATCCCGCCTCACTCGAGCTTGGCGGGCACGGAGAAGGGCTTGGTCGCATCGACCAGGAACATGACAAGCTGGTCGAGGTCGGTCGTGCCGCTGTTGAACACCTCCATCGCCGTGTTGGCCGGATGCCCCTTCATGGCCGGCTTGCCCGAATAAGGCTTTGAGCGCGCGGCCCCGGCTCGGGCTTCGCCCGGCTCACGCCGGCAACGCCGGCAGCACCTTGGTCGCCAGCAGTTCGATCGACCGCGCCACCTTGGCGTAGGGCAAGCCGCCGATATCGAGCTGGGCGAGGAAGCGGTCATGCCCGAACAAGCCGCGTTCATACATGATCTTGTCGAGGATCTGCTGCGGACTGCCGACGAAGATCGGTCCCGACGCGCTCGCGCGCTGCTCGAAGACCTCGCGCGCAACGCCGCGCCCATGCGCGGCGAGATAGGCGTTGTAATAGGGGTAGAACTCGTCGCGCGCCGTCTGCGACTCGGGCGCCACGTAGAGATGCGTTGCGACCGCGACCCGTTGCGCGGCGCTGTCATGTCCGGCCGCGGCATATCGCTCGCGATAGGCGGCGATCTGCGGGGCGAGCTCGGCGGGCGGCTTGGAGATATTGGCCAGCACGACGGGAAGGCCGAGTCCTCCGGCGCGCAGCGCGCTTTCGGGCGTGCCGCCGAGGCCGATCCAGATCGAAAGTTTGTCCAAGGGGCGCGGCGATATCTCGGCCATGCTGAGCGGCGTGCGGAACCGGCCTTGCCAATCGACAAGGCTGCCCGCGTTGAGCTTCAGGAGGAGCTCGATCTTTTCCGCAAAGAGCGCGTCGTAATCGGCGAGATCGGCGCCGAAGAGCGGGAAGGATTCGCGGAACGCGCCCCGCCCCGCGGTCAGTTCGGCGCGCCCGCCCGAGATGAGATCGACGGTCGCGAAATCCTCGAAGACGCGCACCGGATCGAGCGTCGAAAGAATGGTGACGGCGCTCGTCAGAAGGATGCGCTTGGTCAAGGCGGCGAGCGCGGCCATGACGACGGCCGGCGAGGAAATCGCCATGTCGAGGCGGTGATGCTCGCCCACGCCGAAGACATGGAAGCCCAGGTCATCGGCGAGCCTGGCGGCGGCGAGAATCTCGGCATAGCGCTGCAGCGCGCTCGCGGCCCGGCCGGTATGCGGATTGGGCGTGATATCGCCGAAGGTATAAAGACCGAGCTCCATTGTTTTCCGCCCTCCGCCTCGCCGCGCGCCACCTACCGGAGGCCGCGCGCCTCGTCAACTCGCGGCGCCGCGCCCCTGTTGCCGGCGCCGCGCGCTTTCTATGATCGGCGTTTCGCAATTCGACGAGGAAGGCGATGCGCATCACGCCCTATGGCGAATTCTCCGCTTTTATCGCCGTCGCCGAGCAGCGCAACTTCACCAAAGCCGCTCGGCAGATCGGGATCTCGACCGCGACTTTGAGCCAGACCATTCGCGCGCTCGAGGAGCGCCTGGGTGTCCGGCTGCTCAACCGCACCACGCGCAGCGTGTCTCCCACCGAGGCGGGCGAGACGCTTCTCGCGCGCCTCAAGCCGGTGCTCGACGATTACGAGGCCGCGATCGATTCGGTCAATCAGTTCCGCGACACGCCGGCCGGGATCGTGCGCTTGACTGTGGCGCCGCCCGCGGCCCATTCCGTCATCACGCCGCGGCTCAGGGAATTCGCCCAGCTCTATCCCGACATCAGGCTCGAAATCTCGGTCGATGTGGCCAATATCGACATTGTTTCGAGCCAGTTCGACGCCGGCATCCGGCGCGAAAGCGCGATCGACCGCGACATGATTGCCGTGCGCGTGAGCGGCCCGGTGCGCGGCTTGGTGGCGGCCGCGCCTTCTTATCTCGCGGCTCATCCGGCGCCGCGTTCGCCGCAGGATCTTGGCGACCACAACTGCCTGCGGTTCCGCCTGGCGGGCGGCGCGATCATGCCCTGGCGCTTTACCCGGGACGGGGAAAATTTCGAGATTCCGGTGAATGGCAGCCTCATCGCCAACGATGTCGAGCTCATGGTCGCCGCCGCCTTGGACGGCATTGGCCTGATCTATTTGACGCGCGATTATGTCAGGCCCTATCTCGCCGATGGACGGCTCGTCGCCGTGCTCGAGGATTGGACGTCGATCGGCGACAGTCTGTTTCTTTATTATCCAAGCCGGCGTCAGGTCCCCGCGGCATTGCGCGCGGTCATCGACTTCCTGCGCAGCGACGGCAAAGCCCGCCCGGAGCGCAAGAAACCCGCCGCCGCTCCGCCGCGTATGGCAAGCCGCTCACCATAGATCCTGGCCGAAAGAGATCGTCGGCTGCGGCGGCGCGGAGACCTGCCCGAGCCAAAACGTGCCGAGCTCGGTTGACCAGGCCTGCGCCGGATCGAACGGCCCGCCCGCCGTCAGCGAGCGGAAATGCCGCGCGAGCGCGAGCGGCGAGGATGGCGCCTCCGGCGGCCATGGCTCGGCGGCGTGAAGCGGGGCGGCGCCTTGTGCCGCAACGATCACCAAGAATGCCAAAGCCAGGGCCGCGAGGTTGTGTTTTCGCATGGGGAGGGTGCTTTCGTTCCGTCGGCTTTCGATCCCGGGCGGTGAACCTGCTTCGCTGCCAAAGCCGGCTCACCGAACCGAAATCGTCATCACGGCGCCGTCATCAGCCGTTGGGGGCGTTCTTCGCCGCGTCCCACGCTGCGCCGTCATAGATGCCGGCATTCGTGCCCTGGTGAAGCTGCGTCTTGTCGGAGACGACGCCGGCGAAGGCCGGGACAACCGAAGCGACCGACGCGCCGAGCGCGAGGGTGAGCAGGCCGGTCCGCAGGATCGAGGTGATAGTCATGTTTTGCTCCTTGCTTTTCTCGAGGCTGCCGGGATTGGCGGCCTGATGACGCAAAACATGCGCTCGGCCGGGCTTTTCGATAAGCCGTCTTGTCGCAAATGGATTGTTTGGCGAAATGCAGCAATCGGCGCGCGACGCGCAGCCCCGGCACGAAGTCCACCGCGGCGCGGGCGCATCGCTCAAAAGCTCGCTTTGCGTTGGAGAATCGTCGTGAGTCCCTCGTCCCTCGACTTCGCTCGGGATGAGGTGCCCGCGCGTTAACGGCACTCGCGCTCGGGATGAGGTGAGAGTTTGGATGCCATCAAAAATTTTACCTCACCCTGAGCGCGCAACGCGCGCAGTCGCCCTTCGTCAAGCTCAAGGGGCGCGGGCCGCTCATGCAGCGCAATAGCGGCCTTCCAGGCAGAGAAGGGCTTTATCGCGCGCGCTTACAAGCCGACGAAGGCCTGATCCCTGGTCGAGGCGCAGTATCCCTCGAACACCTTCGCCACCTCGGCGTAGCTCGGCCGCTTCTGCATCGCCGCGAGCCAGCGCGCGACATTGGGGTAGCGGCTGAGATCGCAATGGATGATCTCGGCGATGCCGACGAGCGCGGCGCCGAAATAATCGGCGATGGTCGGCTCGGCGCCGCAGAGATAGGTCTTGTTCGGCCCGAGCCAATGATCGTTCAGCACCTGGAACCAATTCTTCGATTTCTCGCGCCCCGCTGCGAGCGTCGCGGCCTGGACCACCGGATCGGCGTGCTTCATGTGGGCAAAGGCCTGCGGATAGACGAGACCATAGCCGAAATCGCGATAGAAATTCGAGTTGAACCACTCGATCAACTCATCGACCTTGGCGCGCTGGCGTGGATCCTTCGGATAAGCGGGCGAGCCCACCTTGTCGGCGAGATAACGCAGGATCGCGGCGCTCTCGGTCAGCCGCAGATCGCCATCCTCGAGCATCGGCACGAGATGATTGGGATTGAGCTTCGAATAAGCCTCGCCATATTGCTCGCCCTTCAGGATATCGACGACCTGTTGCTCCGCATCGATATGGGCATCGACCATGAATTGGAGGATCGGCCGGCAGGTGGTCGAGACCGGATGCATATAAAGCTTCATGGGGAACCCCTCCTTTGCGCGCGGCGCCGCGCATTCTCGGCGCTTGCGGGCGCGCTCTTCATTGAGGCTGCGCCGCGCGCGAGTCAAGCTTCGTTGCGCGCGGCTTTAGTCGCTCGCCGCGGCCGGATGGCGGCCGGCGCGCTGTGGCAGCACGAGAATTGAGACGAGGATAAAAAGCGCCAAGGCGAGCGAGGCCAAGGGCCGGCTCAGCGCCAGCCCGCCCTCGGCCAAGGGCTTGTCGAGAAAATCGCCCACCGTCGCGCCGAGCGGCCGCGTCAGGATGAACGCGGCCCAGAACAGCGCGACATGCGAGAGGCTCGTCCAGGAATAGAGCGCAGCGACAATCGCGATCGCCGCGCCGAAAAGCAGCGCGCCGCCTTCATAGCCAAGCCCGCCCGTATCCGCGGCCCAATCGCCCAGCGCCGTGCCCAAGGTCTGCGAGACCGTGATCGCCGCCCAGTAGAAAGCCTCGACGCGCGGGCTTGCCACCGTCGCAACCGAGATCGTGCCTTGCGCGCGATGCCACAGCGCCAGCACCGCGGCGAGGCAGAGGAAGAGCAGCGTCGCGCCGCCCTCATAGCCGATGCCGAGCGAGCGATCGGCGAAATCCGCCAGGGCCGTGCCGAAGGTGGTCGAGGCGACGATGGTGAGCCAATAGAGCCAGGGGTCGAACGCTTTGGCCCAGATCTGCGCCGCCACCAGCGCGACGAGGAGACCCAGGAACAGCGCGGTGCCGGCGAGATAGCCCCAGCCGAGCGTCATCGTCACCGTGTCGCCGCCGGTCTCGCCCAAGGTCGTGGCGGCGATTTTCACCACCCAGAATCCGAGCGTCACCGCGGGGACCTTGCTGAAGCCGCCCTCAGCCGTTTTTGTCGTCATTCCTCGAATCCGCTGTCTCAGCTACGCCTGAGCAGCACCATACACGAACGCACAGACAGGAAAACCCGGCGCGGCCACGCGCCGGACCGGGCGTTGCGGGGTCACAAGCGCGTGATGCCACGGAGCCTCGCGCGCAAACCATTGCTCGCGCGAAAAGCCGCCACTACTTTTCGAGCGCGATCTCCGCGTGCCGACGTTGCATCGCGCATGACAGCGTTTTGGGCCGCTGATGCGGACGATCCGATCTTCTGCGCCGTGCCAAGGCGTGGTAGCGTCGCAGCCGACACGCTTCATTCACGCAAGATGCGAGGGGGACAAATCCAATGATAAGGCTCTCTGCGGCTTTCGCCGCCCTGATGATGGCGGCTCTCTTCTCCTCGCCCGTCGCGGCGCAGACGGTCATCGAAGAGTGGGGCAGCGTCAAAGCCGACGCCGCGCCGCCGCTGAAGCCCGCCGCCGTCGAGGCGAAGACCACGGCACTCATCGTCATGGACCTGCTGCGGCAGAGCTGCAACGAGAAGCGTCCGCGCTGCCCGGCCTCGCTCGCGAAGATCAAGGCGCTGATCGCCGCCGCCAAGGCGAAGGGCGTCAGCGTGATCTGGACCCGCTTCCCCGGGACGAAGGCCGAAGATTTCCTTCCCGAAGTCGCGCCCCCCGCCGGCACGCCCTTCGTCGTCGCGCTCGCCGACAAATTCGTCCACACCGATCTCGAAAAGATGCTGAAGGACAAGGGGATCACGACAATCATCACGGTCGGAACGGTCGCCGAAGGCGCGGTGCTGTTAACTGCGAGCGATGCGGCCATGCGCGGCTTCAAGGTGGTGGTGCCGATCGAGGGCTTCTCCTCGGGGAGCCTCTACGGCGAGCAGGTCACGGCTTGGACGCTGACGCATGCGCCGACCGTCGCGCAGAACGTCACGCTGACCAAGATGGACATGATCGCCTATCGCTGAGGCGGCGGCGCGCGCCAGCCGGTCGCTTTGCGATTACGATCCCGCGCGGATCGCCGCGATCTCCTTGCGGAAAGCGGCGAGCACATGCGCGCCGTCGGGGGTCTGCTTCACCCAACCGGCGATCACCGGCTCGATCCGGCTTTTCCACTTTGCGAGCTCCGCCGGCGGCGGCTTCTCGATCGTCTGGTTGCCCATCTTGCGCGTGACCGCGATGTTCTCGTGCTCGGCGTCGTCGATCACCTTGTTGAACCAGTTGGTATAGACGGTGCCGCTATTGGCGTCGATCGCGTGCTTGGCCTTGCCCGACAGCCGCGCATAGGTCTTGTTGTTCATGATCATGATCGCATCCTCGCCGCCGAGCGAGGCCTGCACATGGTCGCGCACGATGTCGGTCAGCTTGAAGGCGACCGTGGCGGGCCAGCCGATCGCCGAGCCGTCGATCGTGCCGCGCTGCAAAGCGGCGTAGACTTCATTGATCGGCAGCGTGATCGGCGTACCGCCGAGGGCTTCGAGGGTTTGGCCGGCGATCCGGCCCTGCACGCTGATCTTCTTGCCCTTCAAGTCTTCGAGCGTCTTGACCGGCGCCGTCGTGTGATAACTGAGATTGGCGAATACGCCGAAAGCGATCGGTTTCACATTTTTCCACTCGTCGGCGATGACGCCCTTGTCGTAGAGGCGCTGCAGCGCCAATCCCGCCTCATGCGCGCTTTCGGCCTCGAACGGCAAGGTGGCGACCAGCGTCTGCGGGAATTGCGACGATACCGGCCCCAGGACGCAGAAGGCGAGATCGGCGACGCCGTTCTGCACGCGGTCGAGCGTGTTGCGCATGTCGACGAGCGAGTAGCCGACAAAGACTTTCACATTGAGCGCACCGCCGCTTTCCTTGCTGACTTTCTCCGACCACGGCTTGATGAGGTCGGTATGGATCGTGGCGTTGGGCGGGCCGGGATCGCCGTATTTCAACAGAATCGGCTCGTCGGCAAAGGCGGTGATGGAAACGGCTGTAAGCGCGGTCGCAACGGCGAGCACAGGCAGCATGCTGCGAATCATCTGATTCTCCTCCCTAGTTCACTGTCGCACATCCCGCGGCCGTTATCCGGCCCTTGCGGTGCGGCGATAGGGGAGCGTCTCGCAGGCTGCGAGCCGAGTCAAGCGCGCGGCTCAATGCGACGCCGCTACCGCCCCTCCTGCGCGGCGTATTTCCCGGCGATGAAGCCCTGGGCCGTCGCGCGCGCGAGCCCGTGCATCGAGAACCCGCCCGCGCTCTCGCCGCCGCAATAAAGTCCGGGGATGACCTCGCCCTTCATGTCGATGACGCGGCAGCGCGCATCGATCCGCAGCCCCGCGCGCGTGTCGTGGACGACGGGCGTCGCCCAGGCGGCGTAGAAAGGCGGCTTCTCGATCTTGTAAAGCGGCTTGGGCTTGGCGAAATCGGAATCGACGCCGTCGACCACGAAATTGTTGTAGAGCGAGACCGTCGCCGAGAGATTTTCGGGCGGCATGGGGCGGCGCTGATATTTCATTTGGATCTTCCGCGCGAGCTCCTCGATCGTTGGCGCCTCGAAGAAAAAGCCGGCCTCGACATCGACATGGGGCGGGCGCGGATCCCATTTCTCGCGCTTGACCGCATCCTCATCGAAAATCGCCCAGATCGGCCCGCCGCCATTTTGCGCGTCGCCGATCCCAGCCATGGCGGCGTTGAGCCAGTTGTTGGGCTCGTATTTGATGTTCTTGGCGTTGAGCCAATGACCCTGCACGTAAGGCCGGATCGCGTTGTAGTTGTTGGCGGTGAATTGCTTGCCGGTCTCGTCGTAAAAGCGTCTGCCGAGCATGTTGACCATGATCGCGTTCTGCCAATCGGCGACGCGAAGACCCGTGGCGCGCACTTTGTGGAAGATCTTGCTGCCCGGCTGCCAATGCAGATTGACATAGCCATATTGCGTGCCGATGCGGCCGGGCTTGGTGATGGTCGCGCCGAATTCGCCGACATGGTTGTAGAGCCCCCAGAGCGAGGCGCCGACATCCATCGCGGCAAGCTCGCCGCTCGCGTCCTGATCCGACCACGGCATGCCGGCAAGCCCGCAATATTCCTCGGTGAGGCGCGGATCGAACATGCGGCGGAAATTGATGTTGCCGGAAGAGCCGCCGGTCGCGAGGATCACCGCCTTCTTCGCCCGGATGTTCAGCTGCTCGCCGCGATGCGTCGCGGCGATGCCGATGACGCGGCCGCCGCTCTTCGATCCCTCGCGGTGAAGCGCGGTCATGCGATGCTCGAGCAGGATTTTGACGCCGGCTTTGCGCGCCGCCGCTTCCAAGGGCCGCATCAAGCCGTTGCCGGTCGAATAGCTGAGCCGGTCCTCTAGCGCCGCCGGCGCGCCGGTCTGGGCGAGCGGCCAGTCGACCGGCACGGCATGCATCTCGCGCGGCACCGAATTGCCGACCGCGCCGCCGCCGCGCTGATCGGGCGCCTTTGCCGCGAACACCACGCCATGCGCCAAGAGGAACTCGAAAGTCGGCGCGCTCCAATCGGCGAAGGCGCGAATGATCTCTCGATCGTTGTAGCGGTAATCCGGGAAGCCATTGGGCTCGACCACGGACCAATCGGTCAGATCTCCGAACAGAAGATCGGGCGTGTCGGCGATGCCGTATTTCTTCTGCGCCGAGGTGCCGCCGCCCAGCGGCACATTGCCGCCCGAGACGATGGCGTGACCGCCGATATCGGCCTCGGCCTCGACAAGGATCACCGCGCAGCCCGCCTCGCGCGCGACGATCGCCGCCGGCATGCCGGTCGCGCCCGAGCCCACCACCACAATATCCGCTTCGGCCGTCCAGCTTACCATCGCGCACCCCCTCGCCGCCCGCGCGCCAGGATATAGCGAAGCGACGAAGCCATCGCCAGCCGCCCGCTAGCGCCGTGCCAGCGCGCGGATCGCATCGGCGCTCAAGGGCGCGCCCTTCTCGTCGGCGATATAGGGCGCATCGGCGACGCCGAGCTTGGGACGCATCAGCCTTCCGACCGCGCGCCCGCGGAAATAGACCAGCCGCCCGATGCGCGCCGGATCGGACGCGGCGTCGTCCGCTTTGCCGTAATAAAGCGGCAGCACTGCCGCGCGGTCGGAGGTGAGCGCGATCGCGGCGATCGCGGGCGCGTAGTGGCCGAGCGCAATCACTGTGTCTTTGAGCTCGGCGCACCGGCCCTCGCCATAGACCATCTCGCAGGTCTCGCGTTGCGCGAAGGCGGGCGCGCTCGCCGCCTGCACGGCTTGCGCGCGCTCGACGATGACGCGGCAATCGGCATCGTCGAACGCCCGCCGGCAATCATCGACCGAGACCAGCACGATTGCAGAGGCCGCGCCGCGATGCATGAATCCCCAGCCCAGCATCGCGATCACCGCGACGAGCAGCGCGCCGACGAAGAGCGCAACGCCCTGGCCGGGGTGAAGCAGAGGATGGTGATGCGCCGGAATGTCGGCCATGGGTTTCGCGCCGCCGCAAGAGACCATGAGCCTAAGGCTTAAAGATTGATGAAGGCTTGAAGGCCCCTCACCCTCACCTTGTCCCTCTCCCATTTCATGGGAGAGGGGACGCAGCTGCTTGCTGCGATCCCGACGCGCGTCCCCTCGCCCGCGGAGTGTAAAGACCGGGGACATGGTTGACAGGTGTTCGGGGACATACTGGACAGGTGGAAGATAGGCGCAGCGGGCCGCGACCGCCAAGAGTCTGGCGGCGTGCTGCGCCGGGACGACGCGGGATGAGATGAGCCAGCGGCG
>DATEKH010000245.1:0-5070 GCA_035277525.1 Allostellaceae bacterium | reverse complement strand
TTGACCGCGATCATCCGCGCCGTGAGCACGATGCGGCGATAGCGCTCGAAGATTTTCGGCCACACCACGAGATTGGCGATGCCGGTCTCGTCCTCGATGGTGATGAAGATGACGCCGCTGGCCGAGCCGGGCCGCTGGCGCACCAGCACCAGCCCCGCCGTGCTGATCCAGCGCCCGTCGCGCGCGCCCATCGCGGCGGCGCAGCTCGCGATCTGCTGCGCCGCCAGATCGGCGCGCAGGAAGGCGGCGGGATGGCGGCGCAAGGTGAAGCCCAGCGCGGCGTAATCCTCGACCACCTCGCGGCCCGCATTCATCGGCCGCAAGGCGACGACGGGCTCGGCGAGCTCGGGCAGGGTTTCCTCCACGCGTGCCGCCGCGGCGAAGAGCGGCAAAGGCTCATCGCGCAGCGCGCGGATCGCCCAGATCGCCGCGCGCCGGCTCAAGCCCAGCGCGGGGCGGAAGGCATCGGCGTCGGCAAGGCGTTCCAGCGCCGCGGCCGGCGCATGCGAGCGGCGCTGCAGCTCCTCGACGCTTGCATAGGTTTTGTCGCCGCGCGCCGCGACGAGCGTCGCGCCATCCTTATTGGCGAGCCCCTTCACCATGCGCAGGCCGAGACGGACGGCATGGCGCTCCGACCCGTTCACCGCCTCGAGCGTGCAATCCCAGCGCGAAGCATTGACATCGACCGGCCGCACCTCGATCCCATGCTGGCGCGCGTCGCGCACGATCTGCGCCGGCGCGTAGAACCCCATGGGCTGCGCATTGAGCAAAGCCGCGCAGAATACGTCAGGATGGTGACACTTCATCCAGCTCGACGCATAGGCGATCTTGGCGAAGGACGCGGCATGGCTTTCGGGGAAGCCATAGGAGCCGAAGCCTTCCAGCTGCTTGAAAGTGCGCTCGGCGAAGTCCCGCCTATAGCCGCGTTCCAGCATGCCGTTGACCAGCTTCTCCCGGAACGCGCCGACGCCGCCCGTGTGTTTGAAGGTCGCCATGGCGCGGCGAAGCTGATCCGCTTCGCTGGGCGTGAAGCCCGCGCCTTCGATGGCGACGCGCATCGCCTGCTCCTGGAACAGCGGCACGCCCAGCGTCTTGCCCAGCACCTTCTTCAATTCGGGCCGGGGATACTCGACATTTTCCTTGCCTTCGCGCCGGCGCAGATAGGGATGCACCATGTCCCCCTGGATCGGGCCTGGCCGCACGATCGCCACCTCGATGACGAGGTCGTAGAAGGTCCGGGGCTTGAGGCGCGGCAGCATCGCCATCTGCGCCCGGCTTTCGATCTGGAAGACGCCGATCGTGTCGGCTTTGCGGATCATCGCATAGGTCGCCGCATCCTCGGCGGGGATGGTGGCGAGATCGAGTTGCAGACCTTTATGCTCCTGCAGCAGATCGAAGGCGCGGCGCATGCAGCCCAGCATGCCGAGGCCCAGCACATCGACCTTCATGAAGCGCAGCGCGTCGATATCGTCCTTGTCCCATTCGATGACCGCGCGCTGCTCCATCGCCGCCGGCTCGATCGGCACCAGCTCGTCCAAGCGGTCCTGGGTCAGGACGAAGCCACCGGGATGCTGCGACAGATGCCGCGGCGTGCCGATGAGCTGTTTGGCAAGATCGAGCGTCAGCCGCAGGCGCCGGTCGTCGAGATTGAGATTGAGCTCGGCGGCGTGCTGCGGCTCGACGCCCTCCTCGCTCCAGCCCCAGAGCTGCGAGGCGAGCGCGCTGGTCACGTCTTCGGTCAAGCCCAGCGCCTTGCCGACCTCGCGCACCGCGCCGCGCGCGCGATAGCGGATCACGGTGGCGCACAGCGCCGCCCGCTCGCGGCCGTAGGTATCGTAGATCCATTGGATCACCTCTTCGCGCCGCTCATGCTCGAAATCGACATCGATATCGGGCGGCTCCTTGCGCTCCGGGCTGACAAAGCGCTCGAAGAGAAGATTGGCTTCCGTCGGATCGATCGAGGTGATCCCGAGCACGAAGCACACCGCCGAATTGGCGGCCGACCCCCGGCCCTGGCAGAGAATGCCGCGCGAGCGCGCGAAGCGGACGATCGAATTGACGGTGAGGAAATAGGGCGCATAGCCGAGGCTGTCGATCAGCCGCAGCTCGTGGCGCAGCGTCTCCGCGACACTCTCGGGCACGCCTTCGGGGTAGCGTTGCGCAGCACCCTGCCAGACGAGCTTTTCCAAGCTTGCCTGCGCCGTCGCGCCCGGCTCGCTCACCTCGCTCGGATATTGGTATTTCAGCTCGTCGAGCGAGAAGCGGCAGCGCTCCGCGATCTCCGCCGTGCGCGCGACGGCATCGGGCCAGCGCGAAAAGAGCCGCGCCATTTCGGCGGGCGCTTTCAGAAAACGGTCGGCGTGGCGCTCGCGGCGAAAACCGGCCGCGTCGATGGTGCAGCCTTCGCGGATGCAGGTGACCACATCCTGGAGGATGCGCCGCTGCGGATGATGGAACAGCACGTCGTTGGTGGCGACGGTCTTAATACCGGCCTCGGCCGCGAGATTGGTGAGGCGATGCAGCCGCAGCGCATCGCCCGGCCGGCGCCGCAGCGCCAGCGCGAGATAGCCGCGATCGCCGAAATCTCGCGCGAGACGCCGGAGCCGCGTCGCGCAGAGCGCATCCGCCTGGTCCGGCACGAGCAACGCGATGAGGCCGCCGCCGTGATCCGCGACATCGCGCCAGCCGAGAGTGCAGCCGCCCTTGCCGGCGCGCGCTTTGCCCAAGGTCAGCAATCGGCAAAGGCGGCCATAGGCGGCCCGGTCGGTGGGATAGACCAGCAGCGCTGTGCCGTCGTCGAGATCGAGGCGGCAGCCGATGATCGCGCGCACACCCGTGACTTTCGCTGCCTCATGGGCGCGGACAATGCCGGCGAGCGAATGGCGATCGGCGATGCCGAGCGCCGGAAGGCCGAACAAGGCCGCCTGGCTGAACAATTCCTCGCAGCTCGAGGCGCCGCGCAAGAAAGAGAAATGCGTCGTGACTTGAAGCTCGGCGTAGACGCTCATGCGAAAATCCCGTGGATGTACCAGCGCAGATCGCCGGAGGCGGGATCCGCGCCATCGCCGCTGCGGAAGAGCCAGAAGCGCTCGCCGACCTCGTCCTCGACGATGAAATAGTCGCGGATCGCGGCGTCTTCGGCGGCGCGGCGCCACCATTCGCCGAAGATGCGCTCCGGCCCGTCGGCGCGCTCGATGCGCCGGCGCGTGCCCCGCCAAATGAAATGCACCGGCGGATGATCGGGAAGCAGCGCCAGGGTCTCGACCGGCTCGGGCGGCGCGAGCAGCCGGAATGGGCGCGGCCAAAGCTCGGGCCATGCCCGGCCGAGCGGCGGATCGAGCGGCGCCACGCGCGCAACCGAGCGCTCGGGCAGATCGCTTTCGACCGGCGCCGCGCGATAAAGCTTCTCGGCGCCGATCCGATTGGCGAGCGTATCGATGAGCGCCGCGATATCGGAGCCGGCCTCGTCCTCGAGCGCGCTGCGCTGGCGCAAGGCCAAGGGCTCGGCCAGCGTCGCCCGGAGCGTCATCGCCTCGATGCCCAAGCCAGGATCGATGCTTTCCAGCCGATCGGTGAAGAGACGCGCGAGGCGCGCCGCATCGCGAAGCGGCCGCGCCGTGCCGATGCGGATCGACTGGACTTGATTGTCGACGCGCTGAAACAGGAGATCGGCGCGGCGGATGCCGAGACCTTGCCGCTCGAGCTCGATAGAGAGCGCTTCGCTGAGCCTCAGCGTGGAGCGGGCAAGGGTTTCCGGCGCGGCGATCGGCTCGGCAAAGCCGCGGCGCAGCGCAAGGAGCGCGCGCGGCTGGATCGGCGCGATCGGCTCGGCGAGTCGGCCGAAAATCTGATCGAGACGGCGGCCGGGCTCGGGACCGAAGCGCAGCGCCAAGGGCGCGCGCGGTGTCTCCGCGAGCTCGGCAATGGTCTCGAAGCCGAGACGGCGCAGGCGATCGACCAAAGGAGGATCGAGCCGCAACGCCGCCAGCGGCAAGCCCGCGACCGCCTCGCCCGCTTGATGCGGCGGCGCGATCGCGGCAGGCCGGGCGGCAAAGCGCGCAAGCGCATGCGCGGCGCCCACCGTGTCGGCCAGGCCGGCGCGCGCCGCGATCTTTGATGCCTTCAGCCGCGCGATCATATCGTCGAGCAGCGCCCTCTCGCCGCCGAAGAGATGCGCCGCGCCCGTCATGTCGATCAGCAACCCGTCCGGCGGATCGAGCGCAACGAGCGGGCTGTAGCGGCGCAGCGCCCAGAGCGCGAGCCGGTCGAGCGCCGCGGCATCGGCTGCGGCATCGGCGGATCCGACATGCAGTCCCGGCACGCGTGCTTGCGCTTGCGCCAGAGCTAGGCCGGGCTCAACGCCGAGCGCGCGCGCGGCGCGATCGGCGGCGGCGACGATGCGGCGCTGCCCGTCGCGGGCGGCGGTGACGAGCGGGCTTTCAGGCGGTGGCGCCGTATCGCCCATCCGCCGCCGCAGCCGATCGGTCGGCCAGGTCGGCAGGTAGAGCGAGACAACCCTGCGCATCGCAGGCCTCCATTTCCCAAATCCCGCCTTCGCCCGCGCGCGAGTGGATCAGCTCGACGATCCAGCGCGGCCGGCCGATGCCGGGGACCGGCAAGGGCGAGGATGGCGCCGCCGCGATACGCCAACGCGTCGTGGCGGCCGTGATCCGAGCGAATTCATCGGCGGCCGCGATGCTCTTCCAGCGCCGCAAGACAAAAGCGGTCACGCCGGAAGTCTCGGCTGCGAGCTGCAGCCGCCGCGATGCCGTCATGGAGAGGCGCGACACCTCGCCGACGACCGCGGCAAGCCCGGCATGGCGCAAGGCTTCTTCCATGCACGAAAGCACCGCCTCGTCATCCTTTGCTTCGGCGTAGATCACCCGGTCGGGATGCAGCCCGACGCCAGCAAGAGCGGGCGCGAACAGATCGCGTCGGGAGAGGCACCAGAAGACCGGACCGCTGAGGCGCGCGAGCACACCGGCGATGAACAGCGCAGGGGCGGCGCCATGCACTGTGCCGAACCCGCCGCCGCAGATATCGTGCAATGCGCCGCGCGCCAGACCGCCC
>DATEKH010000244.1:0-55668 GCA_035277525.1 Allostellaceae bacterium | reverse complement strand
CGCGCGCGGCGATCTTCCTGGCCTTGCGCAAAAGCGAATCCGAAATTTCGATGGTCGTCTTCATGGCTGTATGGGTGTCTCAATATGGGTGCCCATATTATATATCGGACTTGTCGCTTGGCAATTGGGCAGTTCAGATGCGATCAGCAATTTCCTCCCAGCAAAAAAGCACGACTGCTATCGTCAACACCATGGCCGTACGTGCTCCATCCACGAAATCGCCAACAGCCCCCACCCTTGGTTGAAAGCAACGCCGCCTTCCTGCTAGGTTTAGCACAGCTTTCCCGACATCGCTCCGCCGCGGCGCCGCAAGCCAGCGCCCATCCGCGGCGGACCCCACCCGCCAAGGAGCATCACCATGAAATTCGTCACGTTCGACGCCAAGGGGCAGGAGCGGCTCGGTGCCGTCGACGCCAAGCGCGGCATTCTCGACCTGAAGAAGGCGAGCAGCACGCTTCCCGGCGATATGATCGCCCTGATCGAGGGCGGCGCCGCCGCGCTCACCGAGGCGAAGAAAGTGTTCGACGCGGCGAAGGACAAAAGCGAGAACTGGGCGCCCTTTGCCGGAACCAAGCTCTATGCGCCGATTCCGCACCCGCGCAAGAACATCTTCTGCATCGGCCGCAACTACAAGCTGCACATCGAAGAGGGTGCGCGCGCCCGCGGCTTGCCGGTCAAATTTCCGCCGGTGCCCGAGATTTTCTCGAAGCCCTTCACCACCGTGATCGGCCCCGAGGCGGGCGTGCTGCGCCATGCCAAGAATACCACCCAGCTCGACTACGAGGTCGAGCTGGCGGTGGTCATTGGCAAAGCGGCGCGCGACGTTCCGGCCGCACAGGCGATGGACCATGTCTTCGGCTACACCGTCTTCAACGACGTGACCGCGCGCGACAAGCAGGCGGCGCATGGCCAGTGGTTCAAGGGCAAGAGCTTCGACACTTTCGGCCCGATGGGACCCTGCATCGTCACCAAGGACGAGTTCGGCGAGCCCAGCGGCCACCGCATCACGCTGCGCGTGAATGGCGAGACGCGGCAGGATTCGAACACCTCGGACCTGCTCTTCGGCGTGCCCGCGATCATCGAGAGTCTGTGCGCGAGCCTGACTCTCCATCCCGGCGACGTGATTGCGACCGGCACGCCCTCGGGCGTCGCGCTCGGCATGACGCCGCAGAAATTTTTGAATGTCGGCGACGTCATGGAGGCCGAGGTCGACGGCATCGGCATCCTGCGCAACAAGATCGTCGAATAAGGCGGGCGCGGCCGATCAAAGCTCGGGAATGAGCGCCGACGCACCGGACGAAGCTTCGTCCGAGGGCGAAAACGACGACGATCCACCAGGCCGCGTCATCACCGGCCCGGTGCGCCGCTTCATGGTGGCGCGCTTCTCGGTGGCCGCCGCGTTCCAGATCCAGGGCGTCGCCGTCGGCTGGTACATCTACGCGCTGACCGGCAGTCCGCTCTATCTCGGCTTCGTCGGCTTGGCGATGTTCCTGCCGGCGGCGAGCCTCGCGCTTGTTGCCGGCCAGATCATCGACCGCTATCCACGCCGGCGTGTGCTGCTCGCCGCCTGGTCGTTGCAGGCGCTGTCGGCGAGCGGCATTGCCATTCTGGCGCTCATCGGCCGGGGCAGCGTCGAATTCGTCTTCCTCCTCATTGCCTGCTTCGGCGCGGGGCGCGCCTTCGACCAGCCGGCTCAGGCCTCGCTGCTGCCGAGCCTCGTCCCGGTCGCACAATTTCCGCGCGTCACGCCACTCAATTCGCTCGTCAACCAATTCGCCGTCATCATCGGCCCGGGGCTGGGCGGCTTGCTGTTTTCGGCCGGCGAGTGGCTATTCAAGCTCGGCGCACCGGTGGCGTTCTGCGGCACCGTCGTCATGTATCTGGTCGGGCTCGCCGCGGTGGCAAGCCTGCCGCAAACGCCTACGCGACCGGCCGAGCCGTTCTCCTTCCGCAGCTTCCTGAGCGGGATCGATTTCATTCGCCGCGCCGCGGCCGTGCGCGGCGCCATCACGCTCGACATGTTTGGCGTATTCTTCGGCGGCGCCACCGCGCTCCTCCCGATCTTCGCCCGCGACATCCTGATGATCGGCCCCATCGGCCTCGGCCTGCTGCGCAGCACCCCGGCCATGGGCGCGCTCGCTGCCGGGCTTTACCTCGCGCGCCATCCGCTCGAGCGCCATGTCGGCCGCCGGATGTTCTTTGCCGTGGCGGTTTACGGGCTCGCGACGATCGCCTTCGGCCTGTCGCGCTCGCTGCCTTTGTCGATCGCGGCGCTGGTCATCATCGGCGCGGCCGATGTGGTCAGCGTCGTGGTGCGCTCGACCTTGGTGCAGACCGCGACGCCCGATGCGATTCGCGGCCGGGTCAGCGCGGTCAATTCGCTCTTCGTCGGAACGTCGAATCAGCTCGGCGAATTCGAATCGGGCGTGACCGCGGATTGGTTTGGTGCGGTCGGCTCGGTGGTGCTGGGGGGCGTTGCGACACTTGTGGTCGTCGCCATCGCCAGCAACCGGTTCCCGGCGCTGCGGCGCATGGACCGCTTCATCATGGCGCCGAGCGAAGCCGATTAGCGCCGCGAAATCAGATTTACGGCGGGCGCTGCGCGATGCAACAATCCTTCCCTCGCTATCAAAGGAGGATCGCATGCTGACGCTCTGCTACTGCCCCGGCGCCTGCTCCATGGCATCGCATATCGTGCTCGAGGAGAGCGGCGAGAAATATACCGGCCGCCGCATTGATCTCGGCAAGGGCGAGCAGCGCAGCGCCGAGTATTTGAAGATCAACCCGCATGCCCGCGTGCCGGCGCTCGGCCTCGACAATGGCGAGTTCATTTCCGAGAACGCCGCGATCCTGCCCTATCTCGGCAAGCGCTTCGGCCTTTGGACCAACGATCCGAACACCGAAGCGAAGATGCTGTCCTTCATCGGCTGGGTGGCGTCCTCGGTTCATCCCGCTCAGGCCCATATCGGGCGGCCCGAGCGCTATGCCAGCGATCCGGCGACCCATGCCAACATCAAGGAGACGGGGCTCAAGACCTTCCACGGCTATCTCACCGAGATCGACGGGCTCTATGCCGGCAAGCAGTGGCTCTTCGACAAATACTCGGTCGCCGATCCCTACGCCTTCGTGCTCTACACCTGGGGCGTGCGCCGCGGCGTGCCCATGGACGAGATGAAGAACTACACCGCCTTCAAGGATCGGATGTTGCAGCGCCCGGCCGTGCAGCGCGTGGTCGAGGACGAGAAAATCAAGGTGTGACGCCTGATTGGAACCGCCAAGGCACAAAGCGTGGTCTTGGTGGTTTCAAAATTTGATTGGAACCACGAAGGCACAAAGGCACCAAGGTGGTCGCAATGAGAAAACGCGCGAAGCGCACGAGCCTTTCTCGCTGCCTTCCGTCCAATTTATGACGGCACTTTCTTGGTGCCTTGGCGTCTTGGTGGTTCATTATTTTGTTCGAACCGCAAAGGCGCCAAGGTCGCTCTTGGCGTCTGGGTGGTTCAAACCTCGCGTCACTCGCCTTTCCACTGCGGCGGGCGCTTGTTGAGGAACGCGTCCATGCCTTCGCGGAAATCCTTGCTCATGTAGCACATGAGGATGAGGTCCTGTCCCTCGCCCGGCGCGATGCGCGGCATGAGGCGGTGAAGGGCTTCCTTGGTCGCGCGCAGGGTCAAGGGCGCGAGCCCCGCCACGGTCCGCGCCAATTCCTCGGCGCGCGTCATGAGCGCCGAATGTTCCGGCAGAACCTCGCTGACGAGGCCGAGCGTCCTTGCCTCCTCGGCCTCGACGAGGCGCGCGGTGAAAATGATCTCCTTGGTCTTGGCGACGCCGATCAGCGCCGCGAGCCGGGCGTAATTGCCCATGGAGAGGCAATTGCCGAGCGTGCGCGCGACCGGGAAGCCGAAGCGCGCATTGGCGGCGGCGATCCTGAGATCGCAAGCCGCCGCGATCGCGCCGCCACCGCCGGTGCAGGCGCCGGCGATCGCCGCGATGGTCGGCACGCGGCAACGCTCGAGCGTGCCGATCACCCGGTCGATGCGCGCCTCGTAGGCGATTGCGTCTTCGGCCGTCTTGAAGCTCTTGAATTGCGAGATATCGGTGCCCGCGGCAAACGCCTTGTCGCCCGCGCCCGTGATCAACATCGCCTTGATGCTGCGATCGCCGTCGGCGGCCTGGCAGATCTCGGCAAGGCGCTCATACATCGCGAAAGTGAAAGCGTTGCGCGCTTGGGGCCGGTTGAAAGTGACTCGCGCGACGCCGTCGCGCAGCTCGTAGAGCAATTCATCATCCACGGGGACCGCTCCGGAATTGTGTGCGTGTGCCTACTATGGCACGCCGCACCTGCTTCGCAACGCGCAACCAATCGTTGATTCGATTAGCCGCGCAGAGCGGCCTGGGCTATGCTGCAAACAACAAAGAGTCAGGGAGAGCATCCGTGTTACGTGAAGGGGTGCGCCGGCACACGGTTGCGCCACTCCGCCTCTAACATGATCGAAGCGATGTCGGAAAATCGGACCGCCGGCGGCAGCATGCGCCGCCGGCGACATACCGCCAAGGAGCACGGACCCGATCCGATCGATATCCACGTTGGCCGCCAATTGAGGCTGGCGCGCGAGCTTGCCGGGCTGACGCAAACCGATATCGGCAAGCAGCTGAGCATGAGCTTCCAGGTCGTGCAGAAATATGAGCAGGGCGAAATTCGCGTCTCGGCAAGCCGCTTGTTCCAGCTCGCAACGCTGCTCGACAAGCCCGTCGGCTACTTCTTCGAGGGGTTCGAGGCCGCACCCGATGCACCCGCGGCAATGGCGCGCAGCGAGATCGATCTGGTACGGGCATTCCGGCTGATCCGCAGTCCGGAGATCCGCCAATGTCTCCAGCGATTGCTGCAGGAAATCGGCGGAGCCTCGTCCTCAATCCCAACACAGACGCCCTAAGCCTCTGATCTGCCTCGGCTAAAGCTGGCACTGCCGGTTAACTGCACCGGACGATTGTGGCTAACCGGTGATTTTGGCGAGGCGCGACGAAATCGCGCTTGTACTTTTTCCACAAGCTTGGCACCCTCTCGCCCAAATTGGTCAAACAAAGCCCGGGAGCGCCTCATGGATGACAAGATGAAGACCACTCGTCATGCCGGCCTGCCCACCTTGGGGATGGCCGTCGTGTTGGGCGCCGGACGTGTCAACGCACGCGAACTCATGCGCCGCAAGATGATGCGGAAGATGATCGCGCGCCGCTTGCGCAACGCGGATATGGCTTCGGCCAAATAAGGACGCTCTGCGATCGGTGGCTGCCGATTGCACGCAAGATCGAAATCAAGGCCCGGCTCAGCCGGGCCTTTTTCTGTCCCTCTCACCGGGCGCTGGCGCGCGGGATGACGCCTCTCTAAACAGGGCTTAGTCTTGCCCCTATCTGCCGCGCGCAACCATAGACGCAAAGCGGCGCGCACGGCATCAGCGGAGGCTTCGCATGTATGTCCATGTTAAACCCGATTTCACGGTCGCGCTCGAGGAAGCGCAGGATTTCAAGCGCTTCAAGCTTGTGATTGCGAGCCCGCGCGGCGACGAGGCGCGGCTCAAATCGGCGCTCGCCGGCATCGCCGAGCTCAGCAATGAGGGGCATGCCTGGATCAGCGAAGCCTGGCTGCGCCGCCACGATGCCGCGCCGGCCTGGCAGCAGGGACTCGATGCGATGATCACGGTCGCCAAGAAATATGGCTGGGTCGACGAGCAGGCAAAGACCATCCGGGCTCATGTCGAAAGACCCGGCGACGCGCCAGCGAAGGCGTGAGCGATGAGCAAGGTCTTGCTCGTCACCGGCGGCGGGCGCGGCATCGGCGCCGCCACCGCGCTGGCCGCCGCGCGGCATGGCTGGGACGTGGCGGTGAACTATCGGAGCAATTCGGAACGGGCCGAAACGGTCGTCGACGAGATCGAAAATATCGGCGGCAAGGCGATCGCCTTCCAAGCCGATATTGCCGATGAGGGCGCGGTCGCCGCGATGTTCGCCGCCATCGACCGGGAGTTCGGGCGCGTCACCGGTCTCGTCAACAGCGCTGGCATCATCGGGCCGCATGGCCGCATCGAGTCCGTCGGCGCGGTAGGCCTTGCCGAGCTCTTTGCCATCAACATCACGGGAACGCTCATCTGCTGCCGCGAAGCGATCCGGCGCATGTCGAGAAAGCATGGAGGTCCGGGCGGCGCCATCGTCAATCTGTCCTCCGCCGCGTCGCGCCTTGGCGCAGCCGGCGAAAGCGTGCCTTACGCCGCGAGCAAGGGCGCGGTCGATAGCTTGACCTTCGGGCTCGCTCAGGAGGTCGCCGGCGAGGGGATTCGCGTCAACGCCGTGAGCCCCGGCGTCATCGACACCGAGATCCAGCCGCCCGGCCGCGTCGAGCGCATCGGCCCGAACCTGCCGATGAAACGCGCCGGCAAAGCCGAGGAGGTCGCGGCGGCGATCCTCTATCTCCTTTCGGAGGAGGCATCCTACGTATCGGGCGCAGTGCTGAACGTCTCCGGCGGGCGCTAGATTCCATCCGTCCAGTACCGCCGCACCAGTATCGCGACGATCGCCAGCACGGCGAGCGCAGTGGCGACGCAGCCCGGCCAACCGGCGATCGTCCAGGCGAAGCCCGCAGCCAGGCCGCCGACGCTGCCGCCGAGATAATAGAACGTGACATAAAGCCCGACCGCGGATGAGCGTCCGCGCGGCGCCGTCAGCGCAACATAGCTCGTCGAGCAGGCTTGGCAGATGAAGCCGAAGGCGGCGGCGATCGCCAGACCGGCGATCGCGGCAGTGAGGCTTGTCACGAGGGTGAGGCCCACCCCTCCGGCCCAAACGAACAGCGCGATCAGCACCAGCCTCTGGCGGCCCAAGAGCGCCACGCCGCGGCCGACCAGGGGCGTCGTCGCCACCCCGGCGAGGTAGGTCACGAACAGGGAGCCCAGCGCCGCGGTCGAGAGCAGGAAGGGCGGCGCCGCGAGCCGGAACGCGATGAAGGTGAAGATGGTAATGAGGGTGAACAGCACGCAGAAGCCGACGCTGTAGGTCGCGACGAGCCGCTTGTTGCGGAAGTGTTGCAGCATCTCGGCCGCCGAGCCCATGAGCGAGGGCGCGCTCGCGAAGCTGCGCTCCTTCGGCATCAGCAAGGCGACGCCGACCGCAAAGCCGGTTGTCAGCAGCGCCAATCCCAAAAACGCGCCGCGCCAGCCGAGATGCTCGGCGAGCAACGCCGTCAAGAAGCGGCTCAAGAACCCGCCGAAGACGCCTGCCGCGGTGTAAAGTCCTGTCGCGCCCGTCGCCTCATCGGGCGGGAACTCGTCGGCGATATAGGCGACGGTGCCGGCGAAGATCGGCGGCACGAACAGACCCTGGCAAAAGCGCCAGAACACGATCGCGCCGAGCGTCGTCGAAAAGCCGACCATCACCGTTGGCACGATCAGCGCGAACATCGCCGCGACGATGATGCGCTTGCGCCCGAACACATCGGCGATGACGCCGGTCCAGGGCGCGACCAGCGCGACCGCCAGGGGCGGCATGCTCACCGTGAAGCTGACCGCAACCGGCGTGGCGTCGAGCTGCTGCGCCAGCATGGGCAGCAAAGATTGCGTGGCCCACAAATCGAGAAATGAGGAGAGGCCGCACAGGATCACGGCGCAGCGGCGGCGATCGAGCATCATGGCGGCGGGCGACGGAGGATCGGTGCGCGGCCGGCCGGGGCCCCGCCTCAATCGCCGATTTGCGTCACGCCCTGAAGCGCGATCTTGTCCATCGGGATCGGCGCCTGGAGCTGGCCCATCTTGATCAGCACCGTCATGAGATTGCCGAGCAGCCTTTTGGAGACCTTGCCCGTGGTCTCGAATGCCGGGATCTTGCGCGTGAAATCCCAGCTCTCGGCGACTTCCTGCTCCTGGAGATTTCCGGCCTTCTGCAGGATCGCAATCGCCTCGGCGCGATTTTTGTCGTCGAGGAACCAGTCGAGGCTCTTGGCGTAGGCCGGCATCAGCCGCTGCATCGCATCGCGATGCTGCGCCGCCCAGTTGCGATTGACGATCATCCCGCCAAAGGGCAGGTCTTTGGTGTAGTCGTAGGCGCGCCCGATATTGTTGAAGCCTTCATGCTCGGCCTTGAAAAGGATCGGCGGGATCAGCAGCGCGGCATCCGCCGCGCCCGAGCGCAAGGCGGCGTATCGGCCGGGCGTCGCGCCGATCACGGTGATGTCATATTCGCCCTGCTTCAGCCCGTTGCCTTCCACCATGCGATCGAAATAAACCCGCGTGATGTCGGCAAGACCGCCAATGACGATGGTCTTGCCTTTGAGCTCCCGGATCGAGTGAATGGATTTCTGCGCCACCATCGCATAGGGATTGGCGAGGCTGACGATGCGCGCGATCGCAATTGGCGCGCCCTTTTCGATCGCATAGAGCGGATCGGTGAGGCCGGAGCCGGACACCAAATCGAGCGAGCCGGCGCTCACCTGCTGGATGTTGCCGGGTGCGCTCGGCGCATAGATCGGATCGATCTCGATCCCAGCCGCGGCGAAAAAGCCTTTCGCCATGCCGACGAACCAGGGCCAGCCATTCGCGGTCGGCGCGCCGACGAAGCCGGTTGTGATCTTATCCGCCGCCAGCGCCGGCATTCCCGCCAGCATCAGACATGCACAAAGAAATATCGCCGCCGCTCGCATACCATGCCTCCCCTGCGCGCCTCAGGCGTTTGTCGCAGGCCCGGCGCGCGAAGTCCAGCTTCGCGCCACCGCGACCGCGGTGACGGCGAGCACATGGGCGTAGTTTCCCCATGGTCTGCACGTTGCCGCGCGATCCGGCGGTTGAGGCATGCCGGGTCGGGGTCTAGACTGCTCGCCGCGTCAAACGAGGCAGCCTTCATGATCGTCGACATCTATACCCACATCCTGCCGCCCGCCGTCGCGTCGGCGCTCGAGAAAATGGGCTCGGGTCTTGGCATCGCTAAGCGGATGAAGGCAGTGCGCGACGTCTGGGATTTCGACTCTCGGTTTCGCTCGATGGACGAGATCGGCGAATACCGCCAGATCGTGTCGCTGCCCAACCCGCCGATCGAGGCCTTCACCACGGCGCCTCAGGCGGCCGAACTCGCCCGCGTCGCCAATGACGGCATGGCGGATCTGGTGCGCAAATATCCGAAGCGATTTCCGGCTTTCGTCGCGGCCCTGCCGATGCATGATGTCGAGGCCTCGCTCGCCGAAGCGCGGCGCGCGATCGACCAGCTCGGCGCCAAGGGCATCCAGCTTTTCACCAATGTCAACGGCAAGCCGATCGACGCCGCCGAGTACGCCCCGCTCTTCGCGCTCGCGGCGCAATACGATTTGCCGATCTGGCTCCACCCGACGCGGACGGCGGATTTTCCCGACTACACGCAAGAACGCTTCTCGCGCTACGAGATGTGGTGGTGCTTCGGCTGGCCTTACGAGACTTCGGTCGCCATGACGCGCCTCGTCTTCACCGGCCTCTTCGACCGCCATCCCGGCATCAAGATCATCACGCATCACGGCGGCGGCATGATCCCGTTCTACGACAAGCGCATCGAGAATGGCCTCGCCGCGCTCGGCGGCCGCACCAAGGAAGAGGATTACAGCGGCGTGCTCGGCGCGCTGAAGCGCCCCTTCATGGAATATTTCCACGATTTCTACGCCGACACCGCCCTGTTCGGCGATTCCTTGGGCCTCGACTGCGCGCTGAAATTCTTCGGCACTGATCACATGGTGTTCGCCTCGGATGCGCCCTTCGGGCCGATCAAGCTCCACACCGACGCGATCGAGGCGCGCGAATTCGACGCGAAGACGCGCGAGACGATCGTCAAGCGCAACGCCGAAAAGCTGATGAAGATGACGATCCAATGAGCGAGCCTCTGCCTTTTGTCTTGGTGCATGGCGCATGGCAGGGCAGCTGGGTCTGGGGACGCGTCGCCGAGCGGCTGCGCGCCTTGGGGCACCAAGTCGAGGTCCCGTCGCTGACGGGCCTCGGCGAGCGCGCGCATCTCGCGGGCCCCGATATCGATCTCGAGACTCATATCGCAGATGTCATGGGTGCGATCGAGCATCATGAGTTCGACCGCGTTGTGCTCGTCGGCCATTCCTATGGCGGAATGGTCGTGACCGGCGCCGCCGATCGCCTCCCCGCGCGAATTCGCTCGCTCGTCTTTCTCGACGCCTTCATTCCGAGCCCGGGCAAATCCATGCTCGATCTGCAGCCCCCCGAGATCGCTGAGCGTCAGCGCGCCGAAGCGGAGCTCGGTGGCGAAGGCTGGCGCATAAAGCCACTCTCGGCGAGTTACTTCCGCGTCGCCGATCCCGCAGATGTCGAGCGGCTCGACCGGCGCGCGGTCGACCAGCCGATCGGCACGATGGCGCAGAAAGCCCGGCTCACCGGCGCCTGGGAGACAATCCCGCATCTCGCCTATATCCGCGCGGCGGGCCATTCGCGCGGACCCTTCGCGCAATTCGCCGAGCGCGTGCGCGGCAACGAGGCCTGGCAGTATTTCGAGCTGCCCTGCGGCCACAACGTCATGCTCGACATGCCGCATGCCTTGACCGGAATTCTCGTCGAATGCGCGGCGCAGGCGGCGCGGCGATCGGCGCGATGACGCCTGCCGAGGATTACCGCGCCGCCGGCGTCGACATCGATGCCGGCGAGGCGTTGGTCGAAGCGATCAAGCCCTTAGCGAAAGCGACCGCGCGGCCGGGCTGCGACGCGGGACTTGGCGGGTTTGCCGCGCTGTTCGATCTCAAGGCCGCGGGTTATCGCGACCCGATCCTGCTCGCGACGACGGATGGCGTCGGCACCAAGCTCAAAATCGCGATCGCGACCGACCGGCACGCGACCATCGGCCAGGACCTGGTCGCGATGTGCGTCAACGATCTCGTGGTCCAGGGCGCGGAGCCCCTGTTCTTTCTCGACTATTTCGCGACCGGCCGATTGGAGGTCGAGAAGGCGCGCGTCATCGTCGCCGGCATCGCCGCCGCCTGCAAGGAAGTCGGCTGCGCGCTCGTCGGCGGCGAGACCGCCGAAATGCCCGGCCTTTATGCCGCCGGCGATTATGATCTCGCGGGCTTCGCCGTGGGCGCGGTCGAGCGCGGCCGAGCGCTCGACGGCCACGACATCGCCGAGGGCGATATCGTGCTGGGTTTCGCCTCGAGCGGGCTCCATTCCAACGGGTTCTCGCTGGTACGGCGGATCGTCGAGAAAGCGGGGCTCGATTATTTGCAAGCCGCGCCCTTTGCACCCGAGACGAGCCTCGCCGAGGCGCTGCTGACGCCGACGCGGCTCTATGTCCGCGCCTGCCGCGCGGCGGTGAAGGCGGGCGGCGTCAAAGCCTTCGCGCATATCACCGGCGGCGGCCTCATCGAGAATATTCCGCGCGTGCTGCCCGAGAGGTTCGCCGCCGAGCTCGATGCACGGCTCTGGACGCTTCCGCCCGTATTCCGCTGGCTCGCCGAGACCGCGCCCGTGGCCGCGCCCGAAATGGCCCGCACCTTCAATTGCGGCATTGGCATGATCGCCGTGGCGGCGCCCGATGCCGCGGCGCAAGTCTCAGCCGTACTCACTGGCGCGGGCGAACGCGTGCTGCGCATCGGCCGGATCATCCGCCGCCCGGCAAGCGAAGGCGGCACCATCCTCCTCAACGCGGAGCGCGCGTGGCCCGGCTGAAAGTGGCGGTCTTGATTTCGGGCCGCGGCTCCAATCTTCAGTCCCTGATCGCGGCTTGCGCCGCGCCGGGATTTCCCGCCGAGATCACGCTGGTGATTTCGAACCGGGCCGATGCCGCGGGGCTTGCACTTGCCGCCGAGGCGAAAATTCCAGCTGCGGTCATTCCGCATCGCGATTATCCGAGCCGCGAGGCTTTCGAGGCCGCGCTCACGGCAGCGCTCGAGAAAGCGGGCATCGAGCTGGTTTGCCTTGCCGGTTTCATGCGCCTCCTGACACCGGGTTTCGTGTCGCGCTGGCGCGACCGCCTTGTCAATATCCATCCCTCGCTCCTGCCGGCCTTTCCCGGCCTCGACACCCATGCGCGGGCGCTCGCCGCCGGCGTCCGCTTCGCTGGCTGCACGGTTCATTTCGTGCGCGCCGAAACGGACAATGGGCCGATCATCGTTCAGGCCGCGGTGCCCGTCCTCGACGGCGACGATGCCGACCGGCTTGCGGCGCGGGTGCTCGCCGCCGAGCACAAGGCCTTTCCGCTGGCGCTCAAATTGATCGGCGAGGGTCGCGTGCGGGTGCGGGACGGCCGCGTCGAGATTTCTCCCGTCGGCGAGCCGGCCGGCTCCCCTCCGCCAAGCCTGCTTAATCCTTCCGAATAGAGCGCGACGGACTTGCCAGGACGCGGCGTTTCGCGATACCAATGCGGCCGCCACGGATTTCTGGAGAGTCTAGAGGATGTCCCTCGATCAGGAATTGCTGAGTCACCGTGCCACTTGGCTCGGCTTTGCGCGCCTGCTGCGCTGGAGCGTTGCAGCGATCATCATCGTCTTGGTAGGGATGGCGCTGTTCCTGCTCTGATGCCGGTGCAGGAGCCCGCGTCTTCCCTGCGGAGTCCCGTCTACGGACAGATTTCGGTCGCCGCGAAGAAGAACGCGATCTCCGTCGCTGCGTTCTCGGCGGAATCCGAGCCGTGCACCGAATTGGCCTCGATCGATTCGGCGAAGTCGCGCCGGATGGATCCGGGTGCGGCTTTCTTGGGATCGGTTGCGCCCATGATCTCGCGATTGAGCGCCACCGCGTTCTCGCCTTCGAGAACCTGGACCACGACCGGACCCGAAATCATAAACGCGACCAGATCGTTGAAGAACGGCCGCGCCTTGTGCACGGCGTAGAACGCCTCGGCCTGGGCGCGGCTGAGCTGCAGCCGCTTTTGCGCGACGATGCGAAGTCCTTTGCCTTCGAAGCGGGCATTGATTTGCCCCGTGAGGTTTCGCCGCGTCGCGTCGGGCTTGATGATCGAGAGAGTCCGTTCGAGAACCATGAAGAAGCCTGCTCCTTTGCGGCGGGGGTATAGCCGGGGTGCGGCGGTGCTTCAACCGTCCTCGTCGGTGCCGCGCTTCACCCAACCCGTTGGCGTTTGCTCCCAATAGGTGAGCGTATGTCCCTGCGCCTTGGCGTCGCGCCAGCGCTGCCGGGCGGCGGCGACCGCCGCTTCGTCGTTGCCATCGAACATGTCGCAGATGCGGGTGTAGCCGCCGAGCTCTTTGGCCTCGGCGCCGTCGATCAGGACGAGCATCCCAGCCTGGTTGGGATTCGCCTCCGCCGCCGCGAGAAAGATCGGCTGGCGCTCGGCGTTGCCGTCGCGCGCGCTGCCATGCGGCAGGAAGCTCGCGTCGTCATAGGTCCAGAGCAGCTGGTTCAGATATTCGACGCGCTCGGTCGAGCCGGCCAGCACAACGGCGCGATGGCCCTCTTTCAGCGCGCGTTCCAACAGCCGTGGCAGGGCGCGCTCGAGCGGCGTGGTCTTGAGATGATAAAAGCCGATCTCGGTCAGGAACTCAGCCCTCGTAATGCTCGGAGACGAAGCGATCGAGCAGCCGCACGCCGAAGCCGGTCGCGCCCTTGGGCACGGTCGGCGCGTCCTTCTTCGACCAGGTCGTACCGGCGATGTCGAGATGTGCCCAGGGCACGCCGTTGACGAAGCGCTGCAGGAATTGCGCCGCGGTGATGCTGCCGGCTTCGCGGCCGCCGATGTTCTTCACATCGGCCGCGTCGCTGTCCATCAGCTTGTCATAGGCGTCGGCGAGCGGCATGCGCCAGAGCTTCTCGCCGACCGCCTGGCCGGCCGCGATGAGGCGCGCGGCGAGTTGTTCGTTGTTGGCGAACAGCCCGGCATGCTCATGGCCGAGCGCGACGATGATCGCGCCCGTCAGCGTCGCCAGATCGACCATGAGCTGCGGCTTAAATCGGTCCTGGCAATACCACAGCGCGTCGCACAGCACGAGGCGGCCTTCGGCGTCGGTGTTGAGCACCTCGACGGTCTGTCCCGACATCGACTTGACGATGTCACCCGGGCGCTGCGCCGTGCCCGATGGCATGTTCTCGACGCAGCCGCAGATCCCGACCGCGTTGACCTTGGCCTTGCGTCCGGCGAGCGCCTTCATCACGCCGATGACCACGCCGGCGCCGCCCATGTCCCATTTCATGTCTTCCATGCCGCTGGCCGGCTTGATCGAGATGCCGCCAGTGTCGAAGGTGACGCCCTTGCCGAGAAACGCAATCGGCGCCTTGTTGCGCGCCGACGGATTTCCCTTCCATTGCGTGACGATGAGCCGCGGCGGCCGCGCGCTCCCCTGGGCCACGCCCAAGAGCGCGTTCATGCCGAGCGTTTTCATCTGCCGCTCGTCAAGGATCTCGACCTCGACGCCGAGACTCGCGAGCTTGCGCGCCTCTTCGGCAAGCGTCTCCGGATAGATCACATTGGCGGGCTCGGAGACGAGATCGCGCGTGAAGCACACCGCCTCGGCGACCTTGTCGAGCGCGCTGAATTGGCGCTCGGCTTGCTTCGCGTTGCTGAGAAGGAAGGTCAGCTCCTTCATCGACGGCTTCTGCTCTGGCTTCTCCTTGGTGCGATATTTGTCGAACCGGTAGGAGCGCAACCTTGCGCCATAGGCGAGATCCGCGGCCGCGCGCGCGGCATCATGGCCTTTGACGAGATCCAAGACGACCGCCGCCGTCTGCTCGCCCACGGCGTTGAGTTGCGCCACAATCGCTCCGCCGCGATTCTGGCGAAGGTTGCGCTCGATCGCAGTCGACTTGCCGACGCCGATCAGGAGGAGCCGGGAGAATTCGAGCTTCGCCGGCGCGAGGATCATCAGCGTCTCGTCGCTGCGTCCGGTGAAGCGGCTGGCGGCGATCGCGCGCTTGATCGCGCCGCCCGACGCCTTGTCGAGCTGCTCGGCCGTGGGCGAAAGCTTGCGGTCTTCCATGACGGCGCACACCAATGTCCCGGTGCGCGGCAGGCGCGGCGCAGCAAAGCTGATTTTCATGAGCGATCCTCGCATCTCCCCTGGCTCTCGGGCGATAGAGCCTCGCCGCACGCGAGTCAACCGCCCGCGCGTCAACCGCCAAGGCAGAGCGCCGCCGGAGCGAGCACCTGTGACCAGCGCGCATGGGTCGGAGCTGCGTCATAGGGCCATGAGGCCTCGACCGCCCAACCCGAGGGCGTGCGCTTCAAGAGTTGCGCGCTTCCTTGCGGGCCGCCGCCATCCTGCGGTCTCCGGCAGGAGAGCAGCGCATGGTCGTAACCCGTCATCCCCGAGGCCGCGTCCAAATCCCTCGCGACGCGAAGTTCGAGTTCGGGACGGCGCGGCGGCACGTCGCGCAGAAGCGTTTCGAGCGCCGGCGCAACGCTGCCATTGTCGCCGGGCAGAACAAGAACGAGCTTCTCTTCGCTCGCGAGCAGCGGTACGGCGCCTTTTGCCAAGCGCGCCACTCTGAGATTCGGCACTTCGAGATCGAAGCGCAGCAGCCCTGCGAAAGGAAACGGATCGAGCAGCACGAGTACAACGGCGAGGACCGGCAGCGCGCGGCGCCAGCCCGGCACCAAGCGCGGCGGGCTCCACGGCTGGAGCATTAGCGCGATCGCCGCCATCAACAGCAAAGAGAGGTGCGTGTTGTAGCGGAAATAGGAATGCGCGCCGATGCCCATCTCGCCCTCGAAATGCGCGACATAGGCGAGGAGGAGCCCGAGATTGTAGACGATCGCGGTTCCGGCGAGCATCAAGCCGAGACGCGTCGCGAGATCGAAGCGCCGCGCCTTGGCGCGCGCCAATGCAACGACGATGGCAGCGAGAAGGATCGCGAAAAACACGCCCTTATTCGCGACCGTATGCAGCATGCTCAACAGGATCTGCGGCAGCGCGGCGACATGCCACTGCGCGAGCGGAAGATTCTTGAGCTCTCCGATCGCGAAATGCGCGAGAACGTACCAGCGCCAGAGAAGATAGAGTGCCAGGCACGGAAGCGCGGCGGCGATCACGGCCGCGATTGAACGCGCTCGTTGCGACCGCGCGGTCGCGGCGAGCGCGAACGCGGCGGCGAGAATACCCGCGACGAGGAGAATGCTCTCCTGCTTGATGTTGACGAGCGCCGTTAGCGTCAGCGCCAGCATCCAGACATCGAATGCCGCGCGGCGGCCGCTATTCATGCGGTCGAGAGCGCGCGCAGCGAACCAGCCCGCAAACGCCACCGTCACCGTGACCGACGGCTCGCTATAGGCCGAGAGGTGATAACGCGGATCGAAGCCGGGATTGAGCAGGGTCGCAAGCAGGATGCCAAACGCCGTGCCGCTCCAGGACGGGGCCTTCGTCTCGTGCCCGCCTTGAGCGACGAGGCGCGCCAGCAGCAGGGCCGCCGCAAGCTGGAGTAAGAGATTGAGATCGATCATCGCGGCCGGCGGGAAGTCCGGCGTGACAAGGCTCGCGACGAAAGCGGCGAGCTGCATGTTGTAGGGCGCGCCGGCGATGAAGGAATGCGCCGCCGGCCGCGCATCGGCGGGAAAGAAGCCATGATCGTAGAGGTAGGCGGCGTTCGGCAACAGGTTGAGCCAGGTATCCGGCAGGCTCGGCCGCGCGCTTGCCATCAACGCGATAAGCGGCAGCGCGAGCACGATCACGCGCGCCAGCGCGCGCCAATCCGCGCGCGCCAGCCGCAGCCGAGGCGCGAGCAGCGCCGCGAGCCCGAGCGCCGCGAGTGCCCATGCCGGAAAGCGCAGGCTCGCCTGCGTCGCCAGCCCCCATAGCGTCAGGATGAAGGCGCTGGCGCCCCAGCCGCCGATCAACGCGGCTTCCGGCGCGGCGCGACCGGCGGTGACGAGACGCCCCAGCCCGATGAAGACGAGGCAAGCGAAGAACGCGCCCAGCCACCCCGCGAGATCGGGCCACGTCGGAATGAAGAGACCGAGCGGCGGGATCACGAGGGCAACCGCGTCGCCGAGGCAACCCGATAAAGCTGGAATCGCGGCATCACGAACACCGGCTCGAGGCCCGATGCCGCCTTGAGCGAGAAAGGCGCCACGCCGGCAAAGGCGATATAGCCGCATTGCGCGAGCGCTGCTTGCATCGGCGGCGGAAGCGGATGCGCCGCGGTGACGAAGGCATCCCACAAGCCTTGTGCCGACAATTGATCCGCGAGATGTTGCGCGGTCGGCGTAAGGCGGATCGGCTGCTGATCGCGATAGGCGAAGATCGAGGTGACAAAAGCGTCGCGGCGCACCACGGCGAGCGTCGCGAAATGCGTGAGCGGCGCCTTCTGCACCTCGATTCCTCGGCCATCGAAGGAGTTCGCGACACAGCTTCCGACCGGCAGCCGATCGAGCCCCGGCGCGAGCTCGGCGTAGAGCAGGCCGCTCTCGTGCCAGACGAAAGCCACAACGCCGAGACGCAGAAGAAACATCACGCCCGCCGCGGCGAGGAACGCCCGCGACAGCGCGCGGCGCGGCGCGACCCAGGCGCTGCTCGCGATCAGCACCAGGAAGATCATCAGCGGAATCCGTCGGTCGGCGCCCGCGGCGGTGAAGAGCTGGGTCGGCATTGCGAGATAGACGATGACGAGCCCGATCAGGGGCGCCGCCATCTCGGGCGCGATTCGGAGCCAGCGCCGCTGGAACGCCGCGGCGATGGCGAGCACGGCCAGCACGAAGCAGGCAACATCGAAGGGCCGGCTGTAATCGTCGAACACGCTGAACAAGAGGTCGACCTTGCGCAGCGGATTGGCATAGAGGACCCGGCCCGACGACGAATTCCGTGCGAGGAGAAGGAGCCCCGGCAGAAAGGGCGCGCCGCCAATCACCAGAGCCCCGACCGCGCGCGCGACGGGCGGCCGCCCGCGCCAAATTGCGCCCCATTCATAGGACGCGATCATGACCGCATAGAGTCCGAAGGCGAGCAAATGCGCGAGATAGATCGCGGTTGCGAAAGCGCAGCCGAGTGCCACGGATTGCACCCAGGGCCGCCGGCGGAGCGGAATCCATGCCGCGAAAGCCGCGAGCGCCAAGCCGCAGCCGAAGAGATAGCCAGTGAAGCCCCACAGCAGCAGCCGCGAATAGAGCAGCAGGAAGGCGAGCAACGACCAAGCGGACCAGGTGCCGAACAGGACGCGCTGAAGCGCGGCGGCACCACCCGCCAGCAGGGCAAAGGCGAGAAGAATGAAAAGCTTTCCCGCCCATTCGAGCGGCATGATGGCGGCGAGCCAGGGAATGACGCCGTCCATGGCGAGATTGGGCAAGGGAGCCCAAGCGACGGCGTAGGACCGTTCCAGGATCGCATCGGGGAGCCGCGGCAGCAGGTGCATGCGCGCCAAATGATTGGGATAGTCGAGCAGCGGCGGCAGAGCGGTAAGGCCGAGCGGCACAGCGCTGAGCGCGAGCAGCAACGCAAAGAGCAGCCAGAAACGTCCCCCGGACAGCGGCGGCAATCGATCGACACCCTGCATCAACACAGCCCCATGCCCGGCCGTCCGAGCGGCGGATGAGACTTCCACGCCCGAGGGCGTGCCGCAAGTCGAACCGAACGTCGCGCCGCGGCAACGCTCTTTCACAAAAATCCGCAGCGGACCGATTCGAGGCTAGGCTCGGCGCTTCGGCGCCTCCTATAATCCGGCGCATGAAAGGGCTGACACGCTATATGCTCCGGCAGGCGCTTCTGGTGATGCTCTCCGTCTGCCTCGTGCTCAGCTTTGCGGTATGGCTGCTGCAAGCCTTGAGGCTGATCGATCTCATCGTCAACCGCGGCCTCTCCGTCGGGGTCTTTCTGCACCTCGCAATCCTGATTCTGCCGCGCTTCATCGTCGTCGTCCTGCCGATCGCGGTTTTCGTTGCCGTCCTGTTCGTCTATAACAAGCTGATCGCCGAGAGCGAGCTCGTGGTGATGCGCGCCGCCGGCGTCGGTCCCCTTGCCCTGGCACGGCCTGCGCTCATCACCGGCGCGCTGGGGATGGTGTTTCTCTTCGCCCTGACCCTCTATCTCCTTCCGGCGGCCAACCGCGCCTTCAAGGACCTCCAATTCGAGATTCGCAACCGATTCGCCTCCATCCTGATCCAGGACGGCGTGTTCAACACCATTTCCGACCGCCTCATGGTGTATGTCCGGAGCCGCGACGCGGATGGCGAATTGGCCGGCATCCTCATCTACGACAATCGCCAACCCGACAAGCCGGTAACGGTGTTCGCCGAACGCGGGGCCATCGCCAACACCAAGGACGGGCCGCGCCTCCTCCTCGTCAACGGCACGCGCCAGCAGCGCACGGTCGCGAACGGGCATTTGGCGGTGCTGCACTTCGACAAATATACCCTGGAGCTGACCGAGCTCAGTGACATGCCCGGCGTGCGCGACCGGCAAGTCGACGAGCAATTCACCACCGATCTTGTCGCCGGATTGCGCACGACCCATGAACCCGAAGCGCGCCGGTCGATGCTTGCCGAGCTCAATATGCGCCTGGCGGCGCCGCTCTCGGCCCTCACCATGGCGGTTTTGCCGCTCGCCTGCCTGCTTACGGGCGAATTCAACCGCCGCGGCCAGGGACGCCGCATCCTGCTGGCAGTGCTGCTCGCCATGGCGATCGAGATCCTCGATGTCGGCCTGAAGAATGTCGCCGCTCGCTCGACGGACGCCCTGCCGCTGATCTACATCAACCTTGCCCTGCCGCTGGCGGCGTCGTTCTGGCTGCTGCTGCGCGAGGCCCGCCCGCGCGAGCGCGCGCGCCTAGGCATGCAACCGGCCGAGTAAGCGATGTCGCCCTGGAAAACCCTTTTCCGCTACATCGCCCGGCAATTCTTCGGATGGTGTTCCGGAATTTTCGTGGCAATGCTCACCATCGTCTTCATTCTCGATTATGTCGAGCTGATCCGCCGCGCCGGCACGCGTCCCGACGCGAGCTTGCTCGTGCTGCTCGAAATGGCGGCGCTAAAGCAACCTTACATGGCGCAGCAGATCATGCCGTTCGCCATTCTGTTCGGCACGATGATGGCGTTCTGGCGCCTGACCCGCAGCCATGAGCTCGTCGTGGCGCGCGCCGCCGGCATCTCGGCCTGGCAGTTCCTCGCCCCGCCTTTGAGCGGCGCATTCCTGATCGGCATCGTCGTGGTGACGATCTTCAATCCGATCGCCTCGGTGATGCAAGCGAGCTACGAGCAATTGGAAAACCGGATTCTGCGCGCCGGCGGCGATCAGCTGAACCTGTCGCGCTCCGGACTGTGGCTGCGCCAGAGCGACGCGACGGGCGATCAGGCGATCGTCCATGCGGAAGGCTTTCTCGTGAAGCAGCAGGCGCTGCAGGACGTCATGATCCTGTTTCTCGCCGGCGATACCAAGCTCATCAAGCGCATCGACGCCAAAGAAGCGGTGCTGAAGGACGGCGCGTGGGAGGTGCTCAACGGCTATGAATGGCAGCCGGAAAAACCCCTGGTTCCGTTCGATCGTATCGATGTCTCGACCAACCTCACCGCGCGCAAGATCCAGGACAGCCTCGCCTCGCCCGAGACCATGTCGTTTTGGGAGCTCCCCGGCTTCATCAATCTTCTCGACAGTTCGGGATTTTCCTCGCAGCGGCATCGGCTCTATTTCAACGCCTTGCTGGCGCGGCCATTCCTCTACGCCGCCATGGTGCTGATCGCGGCGAGCTTCAGCATGCGGATGCAGCGCCGCGGCGGCGCGACCTTGATGATCGCGGCGGGCGTCGCCACGGGCTTCGCGCTCTACTTCCTCTCCGACGTCGTGTTCGCGTTGGGGCTGTCTGCGACGATCCCGATCGCGCTCGCCGCCTGGACCCCGACCGGCGTGACCTGCCTGCTCGGCACCAGCCTTCTGCTCCATCTCGAAGACGGCTAGCAAGGATGCGAGGGGGGGCATTCATCCTGCTGATTGCGGCGGCGCTCTTCCTCGCGCCGCGCAGCGGCCGCGCGGCCGATCAGGACGATACGGGCAAGAACGCGCCCGTGCTCGTCCAAGCCGACGAGCTGCAATACGATCAGGCACGCGGTCTGACGATCGCCAAGGGTCATGTCGAGTTGAGCCAGAACGGCCAAATTCTCCTTGCCGACACGGTCACTTACGATCAACGCACCGATACCGTCACCGCCTCCGGCCATGTCAGCCTGTTGCAGCCCACCGGCGACGTCGCTTTCGCCGATTTCATGGAGCTGCGCGACAATTTCCGCGACGGATTCATCAAGGATGTCCGGCTGCTGCTGTCGGACCGCTCGCGGATGGCGGGCAATACGGCGCGTCGCGTCGCCGGCACTCGTACCGAACTGCGGCGCGGAATCTATTCGCCCTGCGAACTCTGCGCCAAGGATCCGACCCGCCCGCCGGTGTGGCAGATCAAGGCGGAGCAGATCATCGACGACAAGGAGCTGCAAATCGTCGAATACCGCGACGCCGTGATGGAGATCGACGGCTTCCCGATCTTCTACACGCCCTATATGTCGCATCCCGACCCGTCGGTGAAGCGCGCTAGCGGCTTTCTTCCGCCGGTGATCGGCGGCGATTCGTCGAACGGGTTTCGCTTCGGCATCCCCTATTACCAAGTACTCGGGCCGGACAAGGACATGACCTTCCGGCCGATCTTCACGACGCGCGGCGGCACGGTGCTCGACGGGCAATACCGCCAGCGCTTCGGCAACGGTTACCTCATCACCGATAACAGCGTCACCGTCGGCAGCGTCGCGACCGATCCGCGACTTTCGTCGGCGCTCGCGAACAACAACAGCGTCCGCGGCCATATTTCGGCCAATGGGGTTTGGGATTTGACCGATCACTGGCGCGCCGGCATCGACGCCCTGGCGACGACCGATCAGACCTATCTGCAGCGCTACCATTTTCCCTATACGACCAACTACTTGTCGGACCACGTCTATGCCGAGAGGTTCGGCACCCAGAGCTACGGCAATGTCAGCGCCTATGCCTTTCAGAACCTCAATCCAACCTTCGGCATCGCCAATGAGCCGATCGTTCTCCCGGTCGCCGACTACACGCTGACCACATCGCCGGACGCATGGGGCGGGCGTTGGCAATTGACCAGCAACGCCCTCAACCTCATGAGCGCTCATACCGGGCTTGACATGCGGCGCCTCTCGGCCGGAGCCGAGTGGCGGGTGCCATTCAACGGCATGATCGGCGATCTCTACCAATTCACGGCGAGCGTGCGCGGCGACGGCTACGACAGCGACGTCACACCGCTCGCCGGCTTCCCACAAAGCGAGAACGAGGTCGCCGGGCGGGTGTTCCCGCAGCTCGGCCTCACCTGGCGCTATCCTTGGATCCGCCCGGGTGAGAATTTCTCCACGCTGATCGAGCCGATTGCGGCGGTCTACGCCGCGCCGGTCGGCGGCAATCCGAGCAAAATTCCGAACGAGGACGCGCAAAGCTTCGAGTTCGACGACACGGATTTGTTTCGCGCCAACCGGTTTCCGGGCCTCGATCGCGTCGATAGCGGCCAGCGGGTCGATTACGGGCTTCACGCCGGCGTCTACAATCCCACGGGCGGCAGCAGTCAAGTGCTGATCGGCGAGAGCTACCGGCTGCAATCACATTCACAGTTTCCGGTCGGCGCGGGGCTCGATCATCGCCGCTCGGACGTGGTGGGCCGGTTGCTGGTCTCGCCCAACGGCTATCTCGATCTGTTCTATCGGGCGCGCCTCGACAGCCAGGATTTGGCGATGCGGCGGCAGGAGGTCGGGGTGAGTGGAGGCCCGGCGAACCTGCGAGGCAGCATGAGCTACATCTCAACCTCAAGCATTCCGGGCATTCCCTCTGCGCTGCCGGCGCGGCAGATCAGCGTCACGCTCTCCGCTCAGCTCACGCCCAACTGGTCGACGCAGGTTTCGCACACGCAGGATCTAAACAATGGCGGCGCCAGCATCAATTCCGCCTTTCAGCTCACTTATCGCGACGATTGCCTGGCGATTACCGGGGCAGTCCGCCGCAGCAGCATCGCCTTCGGCGACCTGCACAGCGGCACGTCCTTCGTCTTGACATTCGTGTTCAAGAATCTCGGCGACGTGTCGGTGCAGCCTTTCGGCTCCTGACCGCGGCTCGGCGCCCGAGCGCGGCGCAAAGCCCTTTGGCGTTTTCGCAGGTTTCCGCTTATATAGACCCGGCAAAAACGGTTCCTTGGCGGCGTCGTGACCGGCTCATGAAGTTCTTGTTAGGTCTCGCATTCGCTCTCGCGCTGACGATGTCGGCGCAGGCGCAGGTTACGCGCATCATCGCCGTCGTGAACAACGACATCGTCACCGCCGGCGACATCGATGCACGCATGAACCTCATCATGCGCACCTCGGGCATTCCAGACACCCCGCAAAACCGCCAGCAGCTAGCCGGACGCGTGCTTCAAACGCTGATCGACGAGAAGCTCGAGATGCAGGAGGCGGCGCGCTTCAAGATCTCGGTCGACAAGAACGAGATCAACAAGGCGCTGGGCAATATCGAAACGCGCAACAACATGCCCAAGGGCGGCCTCGACGAGTATCTGAAGCGGCTGGGGGTCGATCGCAGCTCGCTCGTCGATCAGGTCACCGCCACGCTCACCTGGAACAAGGTTGTGCAGGCGCGCTACTCCTCGGATGTCAGCGTGTCCGATGCCGAGGTCAACGACGAGATCGCCCGCATCAAGGCCGATATCGGCAAGCCGCAAAGCCACCTCGCCGAGATTTTCCTCGCGGTCGACAATCCCACCCAGGACGCACAGGTGAAGGAGCTGGCCGACAAGCTGATCGCGCAGATTCGCGCCGGCGCCAATTTCGCCGCGCTGGCGCAGCAATTCTCGCAATCCCCAACCGCCGCGACCGGGGGGGATCTCGGCTGGGTCACCCCGACGCAATTCGGCCCACCCCTCGACGAAGCCATCGGCAAGATGAATCCGGGTCAGATCTCCTACCCGATCCGCACGCCGGCGGGTTATTACATCCTTCTGCTGATCGCTCGCCAGACGCCCGGGCAGGTCTCGGTCGATGACACGCAGCTCGGGCTGGTCGAGGTGGTGTTCCCGCTGGCGGCCAACGCGACGCCGCAGGACCAGCAACGGGTCACAGCCCAAGCCCAGCGGGTGAGCGACACCGCCAAGAGCTGCGGCGAAATGGCGAAAATCGCGCGCGACGAGGCGCCGCAGCTCTCGACCCAGACGCCGAGCATCCGCGCCGGCGATCTCCCCTCCGAGCTGCGCGCCACAGTGCTCGCCCTTAAAGTCGGCGAAGCGAGCAAGCCCTTGCCCGCGCGCGGCGGGATTGGCGTCATCATGGTGTGCAAGCGGCTGGATCCGCCCTCGCCCATCCCAAATACCGATCAGGTCTATGAGCAGATTATGCGCCAGCGCATGGACCAGATGGCGCGGCGCTATCTCCGCGATCTGCGCCGCAGCGCCTATGTGGATGTGCGCGGATGAGCGCGCCGCTCGCGCTCACCATGGGAGAGCCCGCCGGGATCGGCGGCGAAATCACGCTGAAATCCTGGCTTCAGCGCCAGGCGGCGGCTCTTCCGGCGTTTTTCGTCCTCGACGAGCCTAGCCGGCTGGCGCAGCTCGCCGCATCCCTGGGATGGGAGGTTCCGATCGCCGCGATCGCGGCGCCCGAGGAAGCGGCGAAAGCATTTCCGCGCGCCCTTCCCGTGCTGCCGGTGGCCCTGCCGAACAGGGTCATCACGGGCAAGCCCGATAGCGCCAATGCCGGCGCCGTCATCGGCGCCATCGCCAAGGCGGTTGATTTCGTTCAGCGCGGCCGCGCCGCGGCGCTCGTCACCAATCCGATCCAGAAGGAAACCCTCTACGCCGCGGGCTTCGCGCATCCCGGCCATACCGAATATCTCGCCGAGCTCGCCGGCGGCGTCACGCCGGTGATGATGCTGCTCTGCCGCGAGCTGCGCGTCGTGCCCGTGATTGTCCATCATGCGCTGGCCGAATCGATCAAGCTCCTGCGGACGGAGACCATCGTCACGGCGGGGCGAATCACCGCCGAGGCATTGAAGCGCGATTTCGGCATCGCGCGGCCGCGTCTTGCGGTCGCCGGCCTCAATCCGCACGCCGGCGAGAACGGAACCCTCGGGCGCGAAGAGATCGAGATCATCGCACCGGCGGTTGCAGCGCTGCGTGCCGCAGGCATCGAGGCGACCGGTCCGGCGCCCGCGGACACGCTGTTTCATCCCGCTGCCCGTGCGCGCTTCGACGCCGCATTGTGCATGTATCACGATCAGGCGCTCATTCCCTTGAAGACGATCGATTTCGACGCAGGCGTCAACGTGACCCTGGGTCTGCCCTTTATCCGCACCTCGCCCGATCACGGCACGGCCTGCGACATCGCCGGCAGGGGCGTCGCCAATCCGGCGAGCCTCATTGCCGCGATCGAGCTCGCGGGCGCGCTCGCCAAGCGCCGTGCCGGCGTCGCCGCCACCGCCTGACCTCCCGCCGCTGCGCGACGTCATCCGGCGCTTCGGCCTCAGCGCGCGCCAGGCGCTTGGCCAGAACTTCCTGCTCGATCTCAATCTTGCACGCCGCATCGCGCGCGCGGCAGCGCCGCTCGATGCGGTCTCGGTGATCGAGATCGGCCCAGGCCCGGGCGGGCTGACGCGCGCGCTGCTGCTCGAAGGCGCGCGCCATGTCACCGCGGTCGAGCGCGATGCGCGCTGCCTCGGCGCGCTGGCGGAAATCGCCGCGGCCTTTCCAGAGCGCCTCGCCGTGATCGAGGCCGATGCGCTCGAGACGAGGCTTCCTGTGCTCGTTCCCGCCCCACGCAAGATCGTCGCCAATCTTCCCTACAACATCGCGACCCCGCTGCTCATCGGCTGGCTGCGCGAGATCGGCGCTTATCAGAGCTTGACGCTGATGTTCCAGAAGGAGGTGGCGCAGCGGCTCGCCGCCATCCCGCGCACCAAGCCTTATGGCCGGCTTTCGGTGTTGACCCAATGGCTATGCCGGGTCGAATTGCTGTTCGATGTGGCGCCCAGCGCCTTCGTGCCCGCCCCCGCCGTCATCTCGACCGTGGTGCGGCTGACTCCCCATGCCGAACCGCGCGCGGAATGCCGCATGGAGCTCTTGGAGCGCACCACGGCCGCGGCTTTCGGCCAGCGCCGCAAGATGCTGCGGCAAAGCCTGCGCGCACTCGGCGAGGATGCGAGCGGCCTGATCGCGGCCGCCGGCGTTGCGCCCACGGCGCGCGCAGAGGAATTGTCGGTCGAGGAATTCTGCGCGCTCGCCCGCGCTATCGCCCGCCGCGCAGGCGATTGACGAAATCGGCAAGGCCGATCTGGCGCTCGCGCCGCCGTCTTTCGGCATCGAGGATCGCGCGCACTTCGCGAATGCTGTCCTCGAGATCGCGGTTGACGACGACATAGTCGTATTCCGCCCAGTGACTCATCTCGTCGGCGGATTTTGCCATCCGCGCCATGACCACGTCGCGGCTGTCTTGCGCGCGGGTTTGCAGCCGCCGCTTCAGCGCGGCGATGCTGGGCGGAAGGATGAAGACCGAGACGAGGTCCTGGCGCACATTGGCTTTGAGCTGCTGCGTGCCCTGCCAATCGACATCGCTGATGATGTCGTTGCCGGAATCGAGCGCCTTCATCACCGGCCCGCGCGGCGTGCCATAGCAATTGCCGAACACCACCGCGTGCTCGAGCAACTCGCCCTTCGCCACGAGATTGTCGAAGTCCGCGCGCTCGACGAAATGATAATGCTTGCCATCCACCTCACGCGGCCGGCGCGGCCGTGTCGTGACCGAAACCGACATTTTGAGCTTGCGGTCGCGCGCCACCAGCGCGCGGGTGATCGTGGTCTTGCCCGCGCCCGAAGGCGAGGACAGCACCAGCAGAATGCCGCGCCGCTTGACCCTGTCCCCCGACATCGTCCCCCTATTCGATGTTCTGGACCTGCTCGCGCAATTGCTCGATGGCCGCCTTGAGCGCAAGCCCCACCCGGGTGAGTTCGAGATCGGCGGATTTCGAGCACAGCGTATTGGCTTCGCGGTTGAATTCCTGGCACAGGAAATCGAAGCGGCGGCCAATCGCGTCGCCCTCGGCGAGAAGTCCGCGCGCCGCCGCCACATGCGCCTTCAGCCGGTCGAGCTCCTCGCGAATATCCGCCTTGGCGACAAGAAGCGCGGCCTCGTGAGCGAGTCGCTCCTCGGGCAGCGCCGGCACGGCGTCGAGCAGCGCTTTCACCAGGGTTTCGAGCCGCGCCTTGATCGCCTCGGGTCGGGCGGCGGCGGTTGCTTCGGCCTGGTCGAGGAGCGTCGCGATCTCATCGAGCCGTGCTCGCAGCACCCGTTCCAACCTTGCGCCCTCTTCGATGCGCATGGCCGCCAGCCGCTCGAGCGCGCGCTCGAAGCTTGCGGCGAGAAGCGCGAATTGCCGCTCGCGCGCCGCCTCGTCGGGAATTTCCTCGGCGCTCTCAAGCACACCCTTGAGTGCCAGCAATCCGTCGATGCGCGGCGGAGCGAGGGTCTTGAATTCCTCGGTAAGCGAGCGCGCCAGCCGGAGGATCGCGTCGAGCGCCTCGCGGTTGACGCGCAGCCCGACGGTGCCGGCGGCCCTTGTCACCGTGAGATTGGCTGTCACCGACCCGCGCCGGAGCTTTTGATTGACGCTTGCACGCATGGGAATTTCGAGCGCTTCGAATCCGCCTGGCAGGCGGAAGCGCAGATCGAGCGACTTCGCGTTGACGCTCTTTACTTCCCAGACCCAGGCAAGGGCGCCCTCATGGCCTTCGAGGCGCGCGAAGCCGGTCATGCTCGCTATCGTCATCCGGGCTTTATAACCCCGCCAAGGACCCGCGCCTAGGTAGCCGAGAGGCGCGCCGCAGCCGATCGTCTAACCGCCGCCTTGCTCGTTGCGCAGCTTGGCGACGTTGCGGTTGTGCTCATCGAGCGTCTTCGCAAAGACGTGGCCGCCCGTGCCGTCGGCGACGAAATAGAGCTCGCCCCGGTCGTCGGGCCGGACCGCCGCGCGCAGCGAGGCGAGTCCCGGATTGGCGATCGGGGTCGGCGGCAGGCCCTTCTCAAGATAGGTGTTATAGGGTGACGGGGTCGAGAGGTCGTCGTGATCGAGCGGATGCGCGAGTGGTACCGCGCCACCTTTGGTCAAAACATAGATCACGGTGGGATCGGCCTGAAGCCGCATGCCGAGCTTCAACCTCTCGATATAGACGCCGGCGACGCGCGCGCGCTCATCGGGACGCGCGGTCTCTTTTTCGACGATCGAGGCCAAGGTCAATGCCTGGGCGGGACTCTCGAGCGGCAGATTCGGCGCGCGCGCGGCCCAGGCTTCGGCCAAGGCGCGATCCATGGCGCGGCGCATGCGACGGAGCAACTCTTCGCGCGTGTTGCCCAGCACATAGAAATAAGTATCGGGCAGCAGGGTGCCCTCGGGCGGCTCGGCATCGATCGTGCCGCTGAGCGCCGGCGCGGCATCGACCAGGGCCACGACCTCGGCGCTGGTCAACCCCTCGGGAATGGTCAGCTTGTGCTGCACGACCTTGCCGGCGGCGATGAGCTCGGCCGCGCCGCGCCCGCTGATCCCGGCCGGGAACGAATACTCGCCCGCCCGCAGCTCATGGCCGCGGCCCGTAACATAGGTGCCGAGCGCGAAGAGATAGGGACGATCGATGACGCCCGCATCGGCGAGCGCGCGCGTGACCGCACGCAGGCCTGCGCCTTTTTCGATCACGACGGTCTTCGGTGCGCTGAGCGGTCCCGGTTTCGTGTAGCCCCACCACCCGGCGGCGGCCGCGGCGAGGATGGCCGCAACCAGCAGGACGGCCGCGAGCCACCCTGCTTTACGGCTCAGGCCGAGCATGTCAGGGGGCCGGCCCGAAAATCAACGAGGCGTTGGTGCCGCCGAATCCGAATGAGTTCGAAAGCGCGTAGCGCACCTTGCGCTCCTTGGCGTGCAGCGGCACGAGATCGATATCGCAATTCTCGCTCGGCTGTTCGAGATTGAGCGTCGGCGGCACGACGCTGTCGCGCATCGCGAGGATCGAGTAGATGGCTTCGGTGCTTCCGGCCGCGCCGAGCAGATGACCGACCGCCGATTTCGTCGAGGACATGGAAAGCTTGTAAGCGTGGTCGCCGAAGAGGCGCTTCACCGCGCCCAATTCGATCTCATCGCCGAGAGGCGTCGAGGTGCCGTGCGCATTGATGTAGTCGATCTCTTCCTTCGCGATGCCGGCGCGCTTTAGGGCATTGCGCATGGCGCGGAACGCGCCGTCGCCGTCCTCGGCCGGGGCGGTGATGTGATAGGCGTCGCCCGACATGCCGTAGCCCAGGATCTCCGCATAGATCCTGGCGCCGCGTCTTTTCGCGTGCTCGAGCTCCTCGAGCACGACCACGCCCGCGCCCTCGCCCATGACGAAGCCGTCGCGCGCCTTGTCCCAAGGGCGCGACGCGCGCGGCGGCTCGTCGTTGAAGGCGGTCGATAGCGCGCGCGCGGCGGCAAAGCCGGCGATGCCGATGCGGCACACCGCCGCTTCGGTTCCGCCCGCGACCATGACGTCAGCATCCTCCCACATGATGATGCGCGCCGCGTCGCCAATTGCGTGCGCGCCGGTCGAGCAGGCGGTGACCACCGCGTGGTTCGGCCCCTTGAAGCCGTAGCGAATCGAGACATGGCCCGAGGCCAGATTGATGAGGTTGGACGGAATGAAAAACGGCGACAGCCGGCGCGGCCCTTTTTCATGCACGGTGAGCGCACCTTCGGTGATGCCAGGCAAGCCGCCGATGCCCGAGCCGATCATCACGCCGGTACGTTCGCGCGCTTCGTCGTCCTGCGGGGTCCAGCCGGAATCCTTCACCGCCTGGTCCGCCGCGGCGATCGCGAAGACGATGAACTCGTCCATCTTGCGCTGGTCCTTCGGCGGAACCCAGTCATCGGCGTTGAACTCGCCGGCCGCGGTTTCGCCGCGCGGCACTTGACCCGCGATTTTTGCCGGAAGATCGGAGACATCGAAGCTCTGTATCGAGCGGATGCCGGATTCGGCCGAGATTAGACGCTTCCAGACGCGCTCGGCGCCCACACCCAAGGGCGTGACCAAGCCGAGACCGGTGACGACGACCCGTCTCATGCGATAGCGAAACTCAGGCCGGATGCGCTTCGATGAATTGAACGGCGTCTTTCACGGTCACAATCTTTTCGGCGGCATCGTCGGGAATTTCGCACCCGAATTCCTCTTCGAACGCCATGACCAACTCGACCGTGTCGAGGCTATCGGCACCCAGGTCGTCGATGAAACTGGCGTTCTCGGTGACCTTGGACTCGTCGACGCCCAGGTGCTCGACCACGATTTTCTTTACCCGCTCGGCGACATCGCTCATCACACGTTCCTCGACAAAATTGACGCGCAAAGTTGGTTGTCAATCAACGATTTCCACCCCGCTCGCCCGAAGGAGCCGGTCGAAAGCGACGGTTACTAACATAGATCGCCGGCCTTTACCAGATGGCCGACCGCCCCCGCGATGGCGACCCTAGATCATGGCCATGCCGCCATTGATGTGCAAGGTTTGCCCGGTCACGTAACGCGCTTCATCGCTGGCCAGAAAGAGCACGCCCGCCGCGACTTCGTCGGGCGTGCCAATTCGTCCCATCGGGATCGCGGCGGCGATGCGCGATTTCTGCTCCTCCGTCAAGGCGTCGGTCATCGCCGTGGCGATGAAGCCCGGCGCGACGCAGTTGACCGTGATGCCGCGCTGCGCGACCTCGGCCGCCAAGGCCTTCGACATGCCGACCATGCCCGCTTTGGCGGCAGCGTAATTGGCTTGCCCGGGATTGCCCGTCGTGCCGACGATCGAGGTGATCGCGATGATCCGGCCCGAGCGGCGGCGCACCATGCCGCGCAGGCAGGCGCGCGCGAGACGGAAACCGGCGGTGAGATCGATATCGATCACCTTCTGCCAATCCTCGTCCTTCATGCGCATGACCAGCGTGTCGCGCGCGAGTCCCGCATTGTTAACGAGGATGTCGAGCTGGCCCATCGCCTCCTCGGCGGTCTTGACGAGCGCGTCCGCCGCGGCCGCCTCGCTCAGATCGGCAGCGACCGTGAAGGCGTGGTCGCCCAACGATGCCGCGAGCGCGTCGAGCGCCGAGCGCCGCGTGCCGTGCAGCATCACTTTCGCTCCGGCGCCGTGCAGCGCGCGCGCGATGGCGCCGCCGATGCCCCCCGAAGCGCCGGTGACGAGCGCCGCCTTGCCGCTCAAATCGAACATCGCTTCAACCTCGAATCCGCTGCTGCTCAGATGGTCTTGAGAAACGCCTCGACCTCGGCCGGCGTGCCGATCGACGCTGTCGCGAGCTCGCGGTCGATGCGCTTGGCAAGCCCGCTCAGCACGCGCCCGGCGCCCAGTTCGACCAGCGTGTCGACGCCCTCGCGCTTCATCGTCAGCACGCATTCGCGCCAACGCACCAGCCCGGTCACCTGCTCGACGAGCAGGCGCTTGATCTCCTCGGTGTCGCGAACCGGCTCGGCGCTGACATTCGCGATGAGCGGCACGAGCGGTTCCGTGAGCTTCACCTCGGCCAAAGCTTCCGCCATCTCGTGAGCCGCCGGTTTCATCAGCGCGCAATGGAAGGGCGCGCTCACAGGCAGCATGATCGAGCGGCGCGAGCCGCGCTCGGCGGCGATCTCGATCGCGCGCTCGACGGCGGCCCGGTGCCCGCTCACCACCACCTGGCCGGGCCCGTTGTCGTTGGCTGCGTCGCAGACCTCACCTTGCGCGGCCGCGGCAGCCACCTCGCGCGCCGCCTCGACTTCCATGCCGAGAAGCGCCGCCATCGCGCCCACGCCGACGGGCACCGCGCGCTGCATTGCGAGGCCGCGGCGCTTTAAGAGCCGCGCCGCGTCGCCGAGCGCCAACGCACGGGCGGCCGCGAGCGCTGAATATTCACCCAGCGAATGGCCGGCGACAAAAGCGATTTGGCGTTTGAGATCGAGGCCGCCGTCTTTTTCCAGCACCCGCGCCACGGCAAGGCTCGCCGCCATCAGCGCGGGCTGCGCGTTCTCGGTGAGAACGAGCTGCTCTTCCGGCCCATCGAACATCAGCCGGGATAAATTCTGCCTCAAGGCTTCGTCGGTCTCGCCGAACACGTCGCGCGCCGTGGTAAAGGCCGCGGCGAGCTCGCGGCCCATGCCAACGCTCTGCGACCCCTGCCCGGGAAATACCAAGGCGCGCGTCATCTCTCGTTTCCCCAGATCGGCTCGCTAGAGCAGGTTGGACCAGCCCGTGCGGAAGTAATCGAAATCGAGCCGATTGTACTGGCCGCAGCGCAGCTTCATGTCGATGATCTGCTGGCCAGCCTCGGCGGGCTCGGTATCGAGCTGGGTCTGGGTGTAGGCATGAACGCAGCTTTGCCCGGCCTTGCGTTGGAGACTCGCCATATCCGCCGCGGCGGGCGGTGTGGTGCCGGCGTCGGCGCGCGCTACCGACACCCCGAATTCGTCGCGCTGAGGCTCATGCGGGATCGGCATGCAGCCCGCCAACACCAGCGCGAAAACGGCGATATACGCGAATCGGCCCATCATCGGCTCCTTGCCCGCGCCTTGCGATAACACCCCTTACAGGGTGCTGTCCAGCCGCACAGGCGGGCTTGCGCGTCCCTTTCCGTGCTGTATAGTCCGGCGCCTCCTTGCCGGCCTAGCCGGCTAGGTCCGGGTGGCTGGGTGTCGGCCCTTCTCGCATGAGGCAAACCGACCAGCACCGGGCCGCGAAACAGCCATAAGGAGATCGGATGCCGCTTTACGAGAATGTCTTCATCGCGCGCCAGGACATATCCACCGCCCAGATGGAAGCCTTGGCCGACAGCTTCGCCAGTATCGTCGCCGAGCACGGCGGCAAGGTCGAAAAGCGCGAATACTGGGGCCTCAGAAACCTCGCCTACCGCGTCAAGAAGAACCGCAAGGGCCACTACATGCTGTTCAACCTCGACGCGCCGCCTGTGGCGGTGAGCGAGCTCGAACGCAACATGCGCATCAACGAGGATGTGCTGCGCTATCTGACCGTGCGGGTCGAGGCGCTCGAGGCCGGACCCTCCGCCATGCTGCAGAATCGGAACCGCGACGAGCGCGACCGCGATCGTGACCGCGGGCCGCGCCGCGGCTATGGCGAGCGCGAAACGCGCGAAGAAGGAGTCGAAGCATGAGCGATGGCGAGGAACGCGGCGAGCGCGCGGAGCGCGGCGGCGGCCGGCCGGCGGCGCGGCGGCCCTTCTTCCGGCGCCGCAAATCCTGCCCCTTCTCGGGGCCCAATGCGCCCAAGATCGACTACAAGGACGTGAAGCTTCTGCAGCGCTTTGTCTCCGAGCGCGGCAAGATCGTCCCGAGCCGGATCACGGCGGTTTCGACCAAGAAGCAGCGCGAGCTCGCCCAGGCGATCAAGCGCGCGCGTCTCTTGGCTCTTCTTCCCTACGCGTTGCGCTAGGAGGCGGCGATGGTCGACGTCATCCTGCTCGAGCGGGTGGAAAATCTTGGCCAGATGGGCCAGGTGGTGAAGGTAAGGCCCGGTTACGCGCGCAACTATCTGCTGCCGCAGAAAAAGGCCTTGCGCGCAACCAAGGACAACCTCACCTATTTCGAGAAGCAGCGCACCCAGCTCGAAGCCGCCAATCTGACGCGCAAGAAGGAGGCGGAGCAGGTCGCGCAAAAACTCGACGGTCTGTCTGTCGTCGTGATTCGCCAGGCGGGCGAAAGCGGCCAGCTCTATGGCTCGGTCAGCGCCCGCGACATCGCCGACGGCGTGACGGCCGCGGGCTTTACCGTGACGCGCGGCCAGGTCGTGCTCGACAAGGCAATCAAGACGCTCGGACTTTATAAGCTTCGCGTCGTCCTTCACCCCGAGGTCTCGGTGCAGGTGACGGTAAACGTCGCGCAATCGGCCGAAGAGGCGGAGATGCAGGCGAAAGGCATCGACCCGGTGAAGCTCGCGCAGGAAGCCGCCGCGCGCGAGGCTGCCGCCGCAGCCCAAGCCGCCGAAGAAAGCCGCGCCGAGGAATAGCTTGTCTCGCGGTTCCGCCGCGAAGACAGCCCGTCTGTCCGATCAATCCTCGAGCCGCAGCCGATAGCCGACCCCCGATTCGGTCTGAATGAGCGACGGACGCTGGGGATCGGCTTCGATCTTGTGCCGCAGTTGACGGATATAGATGCGCAGATATTGCACATCCGTCGCGCCGCCCCAGACCTCGCGCATGATGTGCTGATGCGTCAGCACCTTGCCGGAATGCATGACGAGAACGCGCAGCAAATCATACTCCTTGGGTGAGAGCTTCACCTCGACGCCCTTGACCGCGACGTGGCGGCGCACGAGATCGACCGCCAAATCGCCGCTGGTGAAGAGCGGCTCCTCGCCCTGTTGCTGCAGCCGGTGGCGCAGCGCGGCGCGCAGCCGCGCATTGAGCTCGTCCATGCCCACGGGCTTCGTTACGTAATCGTCGGCCCCGGCATCGAGCGCCTCGACCTTGCCGCGCTCGTCGCTGCGAATCGACAGCACGATGATCGGCGTCAGCCCTTTCGCCCGCATGCGCGTGATGACATCCCGGCCCTCGATATCGGGCAGACCCAGATCGAGCAGCACGAGATCGATCCGCATCCGGCCGAAAACGGCGAGGCCCTCCTCGCCCGTCGCGGCCTCGACGACCTCATAGCCTTCGGCGGAGAGGCTGGTCTTGAGCAGTCGGCGAATGGCGGGTTCGTCGTCGATGACGAGAACGCGAATGGGCGGCGCGGTCATGCCGCCTCGGCGCGGCCCGCGGGCGCGGGCAACTCGATAACGAAATCGGCGCCGCGCCGGTCCGCGCGGTTGCGGGCGCGGATCGTGCCGCCCATGGCCGCAACGAATCCGCGGCAGATGGCAAGGCCGAGGCCCGTGCCGGGCCGCCGCCGGTCCCCATCCAGGGTGCGGTGGAATTTATCGAAGATGCGCTCGAGCTGATCGGGCGGGATGCCCGCGCCCTCGTCGAGCACATCGATTTGCACCACACCGTCGCGGCGTCGCGCCGACAGCGTGATCAACGAGTTCGCCGGCGCGTATTTTGTGGCGTTGTCGAAGAGGTTGAACAACACCTGCTCGAACAGCACGTAATCGAGCTTCAGCATCGGCAGGTCGGGCGCGAGGTCGACCGCGACGCGGTGATTGGCCAAGATCCGCCCGGAGCGCTGCAGCGCGGTTCCGACGACCTCGGCAAGATCGATCGGCTCGCGCTTGGGCGCGATCGCGCCGGCTTCGAGCTTCGTCATATCGAGCAGGTTGCCGACGAAGCGGTTGAGCCGTTCGGCTTCCTCGAGAATCGTGGTGACGAGCCCATCGCGCTGCGCCTCGTCGTAGCGCGCGCCAACGCTCTTGAGGCTCGAGGCGGAGCCAATGATCGAGGCGAGCGGCGTGCCGAGATCGTGCGAGACCGAGGTGAGGAGCGCAGCGCGCAGCCGCTCGCTTTCGGCTTGCAGGCGCGCGCTGTCGAGATCGGATTGGAGGTGAATGCGCTCGATCGCAAGCGCCGCGAGGTCCATCAGCGCATCGAGCAGGCGCCGCGTGTCGGGCGTGAGCAGGATGCCAGGCGTTTCGCGGTCGAGGCCGAGAACGCCCACCACGCCGCGCGTCGTTCGCAAGGGCAGGAACAGGCGCTTTGCACCCGGCAAGGTATCCGAGCCCCGCCCCGCCGGATGACTGTGCGCCCAGCTCCATTTCGCCGCGGCGATATCGGCGCCGTCGAGCTCGTCCTCGGGGGGATAGCCCGCCTTCACCACGAGATCGATCGCCCCGGGCATCATGATGACGACGCGCAATTTGAGCATCGAGGCGATCTGATAGGTCGTCGCCCAGAGCAGGTCGTCGAGGGTGGCGACGCCCGCGAGCTTGCGGCTGAAGGCCAGGAGTTCCTCGGTGGTGCGGGCGCGGGCGCGGGCCGCGACCGCCTGGCTGCGAACGCCGGCGGCAAGGTTGCTGCCGATCACGGCGGCGACAAGAAAGGCGGTGAGCGCCAGCACGTTCTCGGGAGCGGCGATGGTCAGGGCGTAGAGCGGCGGCAGAAAGAAGAAATTGTAAGCAAGGACGCTAAGCGCGCAGGCGAAGAGCGAAGGCCACAGCCCGTATCGCGCCGCGACCACCAGCACGCCCGTCAGGAAGACGAGCGCGACGTTGAGGACGTTCAAGAATTCCTGCAGCGCGAGACCGATGACGAGCGCTGCCGCCGCCACGCCGAGGGTGAAGGCATAGGGCCGCCAGTCGAGCTTTGCCTTGGGCGTTGCGGCATCGACAGGCCTCCGCGCGGCCGGCTCGGCGGCAGCCTCGCCCGCGATCACATGCACGCTGATATGGCCGGCGCGCCGCACGAGATCATGGACGATCGAGCCGCGAATCAGCTCGAACCAACGGGAGCGCTCCGATTTGCCGATGACGATCTGCGTGAAATTGTTTGCTGCGGCATAGGCTGCGATCTCGTCGGCGATGCGCCGGCCGGGAAGCGTGGCCGTCTGCCCTCCCAGCCGCTCGGCGAGGCGCAGCGCGTCGGCGATGCGGTCGCGCTCACCCTCGCCCAGCCGGTGATAGCGCGCCGTCTCGACGAAGATTGCGGTCCAGGGCGCATGCAGCCGGTCGGCGATGCGCTTGGCATAGCGGATGAGGCCGAGGCTCGCGCGATCCTCGCTGACGCAGACGAGCACGCGGTCGCCGGCCGCCCAGGGGCCGCTGATCGCATGCGCCCGCATATAGGAGACCATCTGCTCGTCGACGCGCTGCGCGGTGCGGCGCAGCGCCAGCTCGCGCAACGCGGTGAGGTTGCCCGGCTTGAAATAATTGCGCAGCGCGCGCTCGGCCTCCGCCGGGACATAGACCTTGCCCTCGCGCAACCGCTCGATCAAATCGTCGGGCGAGAGATCGACCACCTCGATGTCGTCGGCGCGATCGAGGATTCCGTCGGGCACGGTCTCGCGGACGCGGATCTGGGTGATCTGCGCGACCACATCGTTGAGGCTCTCGACATGCTGAATGTTGAGCGTCGTGTAGACGTCGATACCCGCGGCCAGCAGCTCCTCGACATCGAGATAGCGCTTCTGGTGGCGGCTCCCCGGCGCATTGGTATGCGCCAATTCATCGACCAGCACGAGCGCGGGCCTGCGCGCGAGGATCGCGTCGAGATCCATCTCCTCGAGCACGCGATCCTTGTAGTCGATGCGGCGGCGCGGGACGAGCTCGAGCCCTTCGAGCAGCGCACGGGATTCCTCACGGCCATGGGTTTCGACCACGCCGATGACGAGATCGGTCCCCTCTGCGCGCGCGGTCTGCGCCGAGGTGAGCATCTTGAAGGTTTTGCCGACCCCGGGCGCGGCGCCGAGAAAGATTTTGAGCCGGCCTTCGCCCTCGCTTGCCGCCTGCCGGAGGAGCGCCTCGGGAGACGGGCGCTGGTCGCGCTCCGAGGTCTCGGTATTGGCCATCGCCCTCCTAGCGAGCTAGCGAGGCGGGAGCGCGTCCAAAGCCAGGTTGAGCTTCAGCACGTTCACCCGCTTCTCGCCAAGGATACCAAGCCAGCGGCCTTGTGTGTAGCTGCCCACCAGCGCCTGGACGCGCTCGGCATGGTCGCACATCGCATGAAGAGATGCCGATGCCCTCATATAAAATCGAGAACGACCGGAGGGCGGGTTTATATAAAGCGCATATAGGGCAACGCAGCGGCGGCACGCGGGGGGCGCAAAGGAGGCACGAAATGCGGTTTCTCGAGCTTCGAGGCGGCGACAAGGTTCCGGTTCTGGGTCTCGGCACCTGGCGCATGGGCGAGCGTGCCCGCGACATTGCCGCCGAGATCGCCGCGCTCAAGCTGGGGCTCGATCTCGGCATGAATTTGATCGATACCGCCGAGATGTATGGCGATGGCGGCGCCGAGGAAATCGTGCGCGAGGCGATGTCCGGCCGGCGCGAAGAAGTCTTTCTCGTCAGCAAGGTCCTGCCCCAGAACGCCAGCCGCAAAGGAACCGTGCGGGCATGCGAAACGAGCCTCAAGCGGCTCGGCACCGACCGGCTCGATCTCTACCTCCTTCACTGGCACGGCGGCATCGCGCTCGAGGAGACGCTGGAGGCCTTCGCGGCGCTCGAAAAAGCGGGCAAGATCCGTCATTGGGGCGTGAGCAATTTCGACAAATCCGACATGCAAGAGCTCAAAGCGACGCCCGCCGCCAATCAGGTGCTCTACAACCTCTCGCGCCGCGGCATCGAGTGGGGACTGCTGCCCTGGTGCCGCGAGCACCGGGTCTTCGTCATGGCTTATTCGCCGATCGAGCAGGGCCGGATTTTGCGCAATCGTGCGCTGACGCGGCTGGCGCGCGAGCGCGGCTGCAGCGCGGCGCAGCTCGCCCTCGCCTGGGTTTTGAGCCGCGACGGCCTGGTGGCCATTCCGAAGGCGTCGAGCCTCGATCACGTGAAGGAAAACCGCGCCGCGCTCGATATGACGCTCAGCACCGAGGAGCATGCGGCGCTCGATGCGGCCTTCCCGCCGCCCACCGCCGCCCACCCCTTGGAAATGCTCTAAAAGCCGGGGCAACCGGCCCTCTTGCCATGCATCCTTTGCTGTAGTTTAGTTGTTGCAAGAGCATCAAAGGACAAAAGCAAGGGGATCGTTCCCGATGCTGCTCTCGGCCATGTTGCGTCACATCGTTCGTCGTGGAACCTTGCGGCTCTACGACGCTGCCGGCTCGCTTCACGTATTTATGGGCGAGCCGGGCCCCACGGTGACCATGCGGCTCCATGACGGCGCGGTCGCGCGCGAGCTTTTGCTCAATGGCAGGCTGAAGCTCGGCGAATGCTTCATGGATGGCCGGCTGACTGTCGAGGATGGCAGCATCTACGATCTGCTCGATTTCCTCGGCCTCAATCTCAGCCTTGTGCCGCCCCATCTGATGATGCGCATCGGCGATACGGTCGGCAGGCTGCTGCGGATGTTCCAGCAATACAACCCGCTGGGCAGAGCGCGCGCCAATGTCGCGCATCATTACGACCTTTCGGACACGCTCTACAGCCTGTTCCTCGACAACGATCGGCAATATTCCTGCGCCTATTTCGCCGCGCCCGACGACACGCTCGAGGAGGCGCAGTCGCGCAAAAAGCGCCATCTTGCCTCGAAGCTTCTGCTGGCGCCGGGCCAGCGCGTGCTCGATATCGGCTCCGGCTGGGGCGGCCTCGCGCTCTATCTTGCGCAGGAATGCGGTGTCGAGGTCACCGGAGTCACGCTGTCGGTCGAGCAGTTGCGCGTCGCCGAGCGGCGCGCAGCCGCGCTCGGGCTCGCCGATCGGGTCAAGTTCGAGCTCAAGGATTACCGCGAGGTCACCGGCCAATTCGACCGCATCGTCTCGGTCGGCATGTTCGAGCATGTCGGTGTCATCCACTACCCGACCTTCTTCGCGAAGATCCGCGAGATCCTCGCCGATGACGGCATCGCTCTGCTGCATTCCATCGGCCGCGCCGACGGGCCGGGTTACACCAACGCCTGGGTCCGGAAATACATCTTTCCAGGCGGCTACGCGCCGGCAATCTCCGAGGTCGTGCCGGTGGTCGAGCGCACCGGCCTCTGGATCACCGACATCGAGGTCCTGCGGCTCCACTATGCCGAGACCTTGAGGAACTGGCGCGCGCGGTTCCTCGCCAATCGCGAACGGGTGCGGGCGCTCTACGACGAGCGCTTCTGCCTCATGTGGGAGTTCTATCTCGCCGCCTCCGAAGTCGCGTTCCGCCGCCAGGGCCACATCAATTTCCAGATGCAGCTCGCCAAGCGAGTCGACAGCGTGCCGCTGACGCGCGACTACATGTTCGACTTCGAGCGCAAGCGCTCCTCGCGCACCGCCGAGCGCGCCGCCTGACACGACTCGTCCCCATGTTGCACAGGGGGTGGAGAAGATTGAGACTTCCGTGACGCGCGGCGAATGGTAACATCGCCGCCATGGAAAGCGCCGCCTCCAACGTCACGCCGCTTCGCGAAGGCGACACGCAGTACCGCACGCCGCCCGCGAATCTTGAGGCGGAGCAGGCGCTCTTGGGCGCGATCCTTGTCAACAATGCGGCCTATCATCGCGTTTCGGAGTTCCTCAAATCCGAACACTTCGCCGAGGGCGTTCACGGCCGCATCTTCGCCGCGATCGCCAAGCTGATGGAGCGCGGGCAGCTCGCCAATCCGGTCACGCTCAAGAATCTGTTCGATCAAGACGGCGCGCTGCAGGAGATCGGCGGCGCGCAATATCTCGCGCGGCTCGCCGCCTCGGTCATAACGATCATCAACGCCGAGGATTACGGCCGCACCATCTACGACCTCTATCTTCGCCGCCAGCTCATCGCCATCGGCGAGGACGTCGTCAACGAGGCCTACCGCCACGATCTCGACCGCCAGGCGCCGCAGCAGATCGAGACTGCGGAAAAACGCCTCTTCGACCTCGCCGAGACCGGACAATATGAAGGCGGGTTTCTCCCGTTCGCGAGCGCGCTTGGTCAGGCGATCGCGCAGGCCGAGGCCGCTTTCAAGCGCAGCGGCCGCACCACCGGCGTTGCGACCGGCTTCACCGACCTCGACAAGCTCCTGGGCGGGCTTCATCCCTCGGACCTGGTCGTGCTGGCCGGCCGGCCCTCGATGGGCAAGACCGCGCTCGCCACCAATATCGGCTTCCACGCCGCACGCCATTATCGGCCGGTTCGGACCGCGGATGGGCGCACGGTCGCCGAGGACGGCGCGGTGGTCGGTTTCTTCTCGCTCGAAATGTCTGCCGAGCAGCTCGCCACCCGCATCCTCGCCGAGGAATCGGGCGTGCCGTCGAACAACATCCGCAAGGGCGAGGTCGGCTCGGAGGATTTTCAGCGCTTCGTCGAGGCAAGCCAGCGCCTTGCCGAGGTGCCGTTCTTCGTCGACGACACGCCGGCCCTCACTATCGCCGGGCTGCGCACCCGCGCCCGCCGGCTGCTGCGCCAGCAGGGCCTCGGCCTCGTCATCGTCGACTATTTGCAGCTCATTCGCGGCGAGGAGAACAGCGCCGAGAACCGCGTGCAGGAAATCTCCGAGATCACGCGAGGGCTGAAGGCGCTCGCCAAGGAATTGAACGTGCCCGTGCTGGCGCTGTCGCAACTCTCGCGCGCCGTCGAGCAGCGCGAGGACAAGCGGCCGATGCTCTCGGACCTGCGCGAATCTGGTTCGATCGAGCAGGACGCCGACGTCGTGATGTTCGTGTTCCGCGAGGAATATTATCTGAGCCGCGGCGAGCCGATGCGACGGCCGGAGGAGTCCGACGAGCGCTTCAACATGCGCTATGACGATTGGAAGCAGCGGCTCGAACAGGTTCATGCCACGGCCGAGGTGCTGGTCTCGAAGCAGCGCCACGGACCGATCGGCAAGGTCACGCTGCGCTTCGACGGCGAAACCACCAAATTCTCGAGCTTCGCGGATCAGGCACACACGCCCTATGTCATCCCCTGATCGGCAGACGCGCGCATGGGCGCGCGCGATCGATCGGGCCGGCGCCATCCTCGAGATCGACCTCGATGCCATTGCCGGGAATTGGAAGAGACTCGCCGATCGGCTGGCGCCAGGCGCGCGCTGCGCGGCGGTGGTGAAGGCCGACGCTTATGGGCTCGGCATGGAAGAGGTGGCGTCGCGCCTGGCGCGCGCGGGCTGCAAGACCTTCTTCGTCGCGACTCTCAACGAGGGATTGGCGCTGCGAGCGCTTCTGCCGCGCGCGCAGATCGCCGTGCTCGACGGGCTCATCATGGGCGCGCCGGCCGAATTCGCCAGAGCGCGTCTGCTGCCAGTGCTGAACGATTTGGCGCAGGTGCGGGCGTGGCAAGCCTATGCGCAGCGCCGCGGCGGCGCGCCGGCGATGCTCCATATCGATACCGGCATGGCGCGGCTGGGCCTGCCGCAAGCCGAGATTGAGGCCTTGGCCGCCGAGCCGGCGCTCTTGAAGGGCTTCAAGCTCGGCTTGATCCTCTCGCATCTCGCCTGCGCCGGCGAGCCGGCGCATCCGATGAATCTCGAGCAGCTCAACCGTTTTCGCGGCGCGCTCCGGCTCTTGGCGCCGGCTCCGGCGAGCCTCGCCTCCTCTTCGGCCGTCTTCCTGGGCGGCGATTTTCATTTCGATATGGTGCGCGCCGGCGCCGCGCTCTACGGCATTAATCCGCTTCCCGGCCGCCCCAATCCGATGGCGCCGGTCGTGCATTTGAAGGCAAAAATCCTGCAAGTACGCGACGTTGACAGGGGGGAGACCGTTGGATATGGTGCCGCGCACCGCATGGACCGGCCAGGGCGAATCGCCATTCTCGCTCTCGGTTATGCCGATGGGTGGCTGCGTTCTTCGAGCCATCGCGGCACGGCCCGCATCGCCGGCAATCCGGCTCCGGTCATCGGACGCGTCTCCATGGACCTCCTGACTCTCGACGTGACCGGCCTCGATCCGCGCACGGTCCATCCGGGCGGTTACGCCGATCTGCTCGATGCGCATTACGGCGTCGACGACGCCGCCTTCGCCGCTGGCACGATCGGCTATGAAGTCCTGACCGCGCTGGGAAAGCGCTGCCTGCGCCTCTATCGCGGCGGGACACGCTAGCGATGCTCGATTTCCTCGCTTCGATCGGGCGGGTCTTCATCGCCTTTCTCGGCGCGAGCGGGCGTCTTGCGATCTTCACCCTCACCGCGGTCAGCCATTGCTTTCGCGGGCCGATCTATGTGCGGCTGGTCGGCAAGCAGATGATCGATATCGGCTATTACTCGCTGCCGGTGGTGGGCCTCACCGCGATCTTCACCGGCATGGTGCTGGCGCTGCAAACCCATACCGGCTTCAGCCGCTTCGGCGCCGAGAGCGCGATGGCGACGGTCGTCGTGCTCTCGGTCACGCGCGAGTTGGGGCCCGTCATCGCCGCGCTCATGGTCGCGGGCCGCATCGGCGCGGCGATCGCCGCCGAGATCGGGACCATGCGCGTGACCGATCAGATCGACGCGCTCTCGACCCTCTCGACCAACCCGTTCAAATACCTCGTCGTGCCGCGGATCTTCGCCGGCCTCGTCACCGTGCCGATGCTGGTGCTCGTCGCCGACATCATCGGAGTCTTCGGCGGCTATATCGTCGCGACCTATAAGTTCGGCTTCAATCCCGCGACCTACCTGCACAACACCGCCGACAATCTCACCGCCAAGGACGTGATGTCCGGCCTCATCAAGGCAGGTGCGTTTGGTTTCATCATCGCGCTGATGGGCTGCTATCACGGCTACCATTCGCGCGGCGGCGCGCAAGGCGTGGGCGCCGCCACCACCTATGCCGTCGTTTCGGCCTCGGTGATGATCCTGCTGTTCGATTACCTTCTCACCAGCGTGCTGTTCTAGCGATGAGCGCGGCGCCCAAAATCGCCGTCCGCGGCTTGAAGAAATCCTTCGGTCCCAAAGTCGTGCTCGATGGGATCGATCTCGATATCCGCGTCGGCGAGAGCGTCGTCGTGATCGGCGGCTCGGGCACGGGCAAGTCGGTGCTGGTCAAATCCATCCTGGGTTTGCTCGATGCGGATGCCGGCTCGATCAAGATCGACGGCGAGGAGGTGACGCGCCTGTCGCGCGGCCGGCGCGAAAAGCTCATGCAAAAGTTCGGCATGCTGTTCCAGGGCGCGGCGTTGTTCGATTCGCTGAGCGTATGGCAGAATGTCGCCTTCGGGCTGATCCAGGGCCGCGGCTTCGACCGCGACAAGGCCAGGAAAATCGCGCTCGAAAAGCTCGGCGCGGTGGGCTTGGGTCCCGAAGTCGGCGATTTGCGGCCGGCAGAGCTTTCGGGCGGCATGCAAAAGCGCGTGGCGCTCGCCCGTGCGATCGCCGCCGAGCCCGAAATCATCATCTTCGACGAGCCCACCACCGGGCTCGATCCGATCATGGGCGACGTGATCAACAATCTCATCGTCCAATGCGTAAAGGATCTCGGCGCGACCGCGATCTCGATCACCCACGACATGGCGAGCGCGCACAAGATCGCCGACCGCATCGCCATGATCTATAGGGGCCGGATCATCTGGAGCGGGACGAGCGCGGATATCGACCGATCGGGCAATCCTTATGTCGATCAGTTCATTCATGGCCGCGCCGAAGGGCCGATCAAAATGGAGGTGCGCGCGCTGTGATTATTCAGCAGTCATTGCGAGGAGCGCAGCGACGAAGCAATCCAGAGTCGCGACGGCAATCTGGATTGCTTCGCTTCGCTCGCAATGACGGGTAGGCGGCGGCGATGGCCGGGCGCAAGACCCAATTCGTCTGCCAGCAATGCGGCGCGGCCTATCCCAAATGGGCGGGGCGGTGCGAGGCCTGCAACGGCTGGAACACGCTGGTCGAGGAGATCGTCGCGGCGCCGCCGCCCAAGAGTCTCGGCAAGAGCAGCCTCGGCCGGAGCCGCGGCCCACGGCTCGCCTTCTCAGGCCTCACCGGCGAATCGCGGGAAATGGCGCGGCGCGTCAGCGGTATCGCCGAATTCGACCGGGTCTGCGGCGGCGGCATGGTCCCGGGCTCGGCGCTGCTCGTCGGCGGCGATCCCGGCATCGGCAAATCGACCGTGCTGCTGCAAGTGCTCGCGGCCTTGGCCAGGGGCCAGGGCGGCGGCGCCCTGCGCTGCGCCTATATCTCGGGCGAGGAATCGCTCGACCAGGTGCGGTTGCGCGCGGCGCGCTTGAAGGTCGAGCGCGCGCCGGTCGCGCTCGCCGCCTCGACCAGCATCCGCGACATCGCCGCGACCCTCGATCAGGCGGACGCACCCGACATCGTCGTCATCGATTCGATCCAGACCATGTATCTCGACACGCTCGACAGCGCGCCCGGCACGGTGAGCCAGGTCCGCGCCTCGGCGCAAGAGCTCATCCGGCTCGCCAAGGAGCGCGGCTTCTGCGTCGTGCTCGTCGGCCATGTGACCAAGGAAGGCGTGATCGCCGGCCCGCGCGTCTTGGAGCACATGGTCGACACCGTGCTCTATTTCGAAGGCGAGCGCGGGCACCAGTTCCGCATCCTGCGCGCGGTCAAGAATCGCTACGGGCCCACCGACGAGATCGGCGTCTTCGAGATGACCGATCGCGGCTTGGCCGAGGTCCCGAACCCCTCGGCGCTGTTTCTCGCCGATCACCACAACAAGGTCACGGGCTCCGCCGTCTTCGCCGGCATGGAGGGGACGCGGCCAGTGCTGGTCGAGATCCAGGCGCTGATCGCGCCCTCGAGCTACGGCACGCCGCGGCGCGCCGTGGTCGGCTGGGACGGCAACCGCCTTGCCATGGTTCTGGCCGTGCTCGAGGCGCGCTGCGGCCTGCAGATCGGCGCACGCGATATTTATCTCAACGTCGCCGGCGGCTTGCGCATCGCCGAGCCCGCCGCCGATCTCGCGGTGGCGAGCGCGCTGATCTCGGCGCTGACGCTCGAGCCGATGCCGGCCGATACGGTCGTCTTCGGCGAGATCGGACTTTCGGGCGAGATCAGGCCGGTAGGGCAAAGCGAAGCGCGGCTGAAAGAGGCGGCAAAGCTCGGCTTCACCGCGGCGCTGATCCCGCCGCGTCGCGGCCGGGCCAAGGAGCGCGAGATCGAGTCCGGACTCGCCGTGCGCGAGGTGCATCATCTGCGTCAACTCGTCGCGATGTTCGAGGAACGGTCGGGCGAAACGCGGCGAGCGCTGGGCCCGGCGGGGATCGATTCGTGACGGTTTTCGATCTCGGCGTCATCGCCGTCATCGCGCTGTCGGCGGTTTTCGCCTATGCGCGCGGCTTCGTGCGCGAGGCGCTCTCGATTGCCGCCTGGCTGCTCGCGGGTGCGGCGGGCTATTACGCCTATCCGCTCGCAGCACCCCCGCTTGCGCGTTTCGTGCCCGGGGGCACACCCGCCAATATCGCCGCCTTCTGCCTCGTCTTCCTCGCGGCGCTGGTCGTGCTTCACGCCATCGCCAAATCACTCGCCGGCCATGTGAAGCGCAGCCCGTTATCGCCGGTCGACCGCAGCCTGGGACTTATTTTCGGCATCGCCCGCGGCCTCGTGCTCGTCTGCATCGCCTATTTGCCGCTGGCTTGGATTCCGCCCGCCGACCAGCCGCACTGGTTCACCCAATCGCGCACCCTGCCATTCCTCGCAGCCGGCGCCGCGACTCTGCAAAATCTGATTCCGCACAATGCGCGGCCCGGCCCCGCGGGCGGCAATTCCCGCCGCATCGAGACCGAGGCGGAAAAGGCGATGCGCGCGTTTACCAATCCGCAACCGCCGCCCGCCACCCCGGCCAATGCTCCGCCCGCCTATTCGCCCGACGAAAAGCGCGATCTCGACCGGCTGATCCAGCAGCAAAACAACCCCTAGACCATGCTCTCGCCCCTGCCGGGGCTGGCGAAGTGCGACAGTTCCGTGTAAGAAACGGCTGGTTTTCCGGCCGCGCGATGCCCATTTCAAGCTCGAGGCCCATGCTCGCCACCCTCCCCTTCGATGACGACCATCCGCATGAGGAATGCGGCGTTTTCGGCATATTCGGGCACCCCGAAGCGGCGGCGCTTGCCGCCCTCGGCTTGCACGCGCTGCAGCATCGCGGCCAGGAAGCAGCCGGCATCGTCACCTATGATGGCGAGCAGTTCCACGCCCATCGCGCCATGGGTCATGTCGGCGAGAATTTCAGCTCGAAAGACGTGATCGGCCGGCTCTCGGGCTATTCGGCGATCGGACATGTGCGCTACGCGACCACCGGCGAGGTCGCGATGCGCAACGTCCAGCCGCTCTTTGCCGATTTCGAGTTCGGGGGACTCGCCATCTGCCACAACGGCAATCTCACCAATTCCTACAAGCTGCGCCAGCAGCTGGTGCGCCGCGGCAGCCTGTTCCAATCGACGAGCGACACCGAGGTCATCGTCCATCTCATCGCGACGAGCCTGAAGCTCAGCGTCGAGGAGCGCATGATCGACGCGCTGCGTCAGGTCGAAGGCGCCTATTCGCTCGCGGCGCTGTCGCAAGAAGGTTTGATCGCCGTGCGCGATCCGCTGGGCGTCAGGCCCCTAGTGTTGGGCAGACTCGGCGACGCCTGGATCGTGGCATCCGAAACCTGCGCGCTCGACATCATCGGCGCGCAGTTCCTGCGCGATGTCGAGCCGGGCGAGCTGATCGTCGCCGGGCCCGAGGGCTTGCGCTCGTCGCGGCCTTTCGATCACGCGCGCAAGCGGCTGTGCATCTTCGAATACATATATTTCGCCCGGCCCGACAGCATGGTCGATGGCGTCAGCGTCTATGAGACGCGAAAGCGTATCGGCGCCGAGCTTGCGCGCGAAAGCCATGTTCCCGCCGATATCGTCATCCCGGTGCCGGATTCAGGTGTGCCCGCCGCCTTGGGCTATGCCGCCGAGGCGAAGCTGCCTTTCGAGCTCGGCATCATCCGCAACCACTATGTCGGCCGCACCTTCATCGAGCCGACGGATCAGATCCGCAATCTCGGCGTCAAGCTCAAGCACAACGCCAACCGCGCGCATATCCAGGGCAAGCGCGTGATCCTGGTCGATGATTCGATCGTGCGCGGCACGACCTCGACCAAGATCGTCGCCATGATGCGCCAGGCCGGCGCGCGCGAAGTGCATATGCGGATCTCGAGCCCGCCGACGACGAATTCCTGCTTCTACGGCATCGCCACGCCCGAGCGCGAAAAGCTCTTGGCCTCGCATATGAGCATCCAGGAGATGGGCAAGTTCATCGGCGCGGACAGCCTCGCCTTCGTCTCGATCGACGGGCTCTACCGCGCGCTCGGCGAGGCCGGGCGCAACGCCAAGGTGCCGCAATTCTGCGATGCCTGCTTTACCGGCGAGTATCCGATCCCGCTGGTCGATCACGAAGCCGGCCGGGTTTCGACCCAGCTCTCGCTTCTGACCGAGAACGTGTGATTCCTCCGTCTGACGCTTCAGCGACGCCGTGCGTCCCTCGACTTCGCTCGGGATGAGGAAGCAACGCGGATGGCATTAATAAAAACGCCTCACCCTGAGCCCAGTCGAGGGGCGCTGGATATTTGTCCAGCGATCATGTCGCGGATCACAAGATGACGGAGCGCCTCGGGGGCCGGTTGGCGCTCATCACCGGCGCGTCGCGCGGCTTGGGCGCGGCCATCGCCAAGCGCTTTGCCGCCGAGGGCGCGCAGGTGATCCTCCTCGCGCGTCGCCAGGAGGGGCTCGAGCGGACCGACGATGCGATCCGCCAGGGCGGCGGCGCAGCGACGCTCATTCCGCTCGATCTGCGCCGCTTCGGTCAGATCGATCAGCTCGCAGCCTCGGTCGAGCAGCGCTTCGGCCGGCTCGACATTCTCGTCTCCTGCGCCGCGGTGCTCGGCCACTTGGCGCCGACCGGTCATCTGCCGGTCAATCTCTGGCGCGAGGTGCTCGATGTGAACCTCGCGGCCAATTGGCAGTTGCTCAGCGCCTTCGATCCGCTGTTGAAACGCGGGCCCGCCGGCCGCGCGATCTTTGCGACCTGCGAGGCGGCGCGGCGCGCGCTGCCCTATTGGGGCGCCTATGCCGCGAGCAAAGCAGGGCTCGAGGCGATGGTGCGCGTCTATGCGAGCGAGGTCGGCCATTCAGCGATGCGCGCCAACCTCGTCGATCCGGGGCCGCTGCGTACCGAGCTGCGCGCCGCCGCCTTTCCCTTCGAGGATCGCGCGACGCTGAAAGAGCCCGAGGCCGCGACCGAGCCCTTCGTCGAACTCGCCGAGGCGAGCTGCACCCGCAACGGCGAGCTGATCGCGCTCTGACGCGTTGCCGCGCGGCGCCGCCGCGCTAGACTTGGGGCAAGAGGGGAGGACGCGACATGCAACAGCAATCCGGCGTGACCTATGCAACCCATGACGGCGTCGCGCTTTTGGGCGATCTTTATCTGCCCGAAGGCGCCGGCCCGCATCCTGCGATCGTCGCCGTCCATGGCGGCGGCTGGCAGCAAGGCACGCGCAACGCCTACCGCTATTGGGGGCCATACCTCGCGACGCGCGGCATCGCGCTCTTCGCGGTCGATTACCGCCTCTGCAAAGCCAACCAGAAATCCTTTCCCGAGGCTGTGCACGACATCCGCGCCGCCGTGCAATATCTGCGCGGCGCGGCGGAGCGGCTGAAGCTCGATCCAAAGCGCATCGCGCTGATGGGGGATTCCGCCGGAGCGCAGCTCTCGGCGCTCGTCGCCCTGGCGGGCGATGCGCCGCTTTTCGCCGGCGCCTATCGCGACGACGAGTTCGCCAAGGAGAGCACGCGCGTCAAAGCGGTGGCGGGGCTCTATGGCGTTTACGATCTCGCCGCGCAATGGCAGCACGATCTGGTGGCGCGGCCGCGCGATCCGATCACGGAGAAATTCCTCGGCGCGGCGCCGATCGACAACCGGCGGCTCTATTTCGACGCCTCGCCCTTGAGCTACGTTACGCGCGACAACAACCAGACCGCGTTCCTCATCGCCTATGGCACCGAGGACGACGTGGTCGATGTCGCGACGCAATCGACCGTGTTCGTGACCGCGCTGAAACAATCGGGCACCTTCGTGCGGACCTCGATCGTCCAGGGCGCGCCGCATTTCTGGGGCGGCGATCCGATCGAGGAACAGGGTAGCTTCTCGGGCTTCTTCGCGCCGCGCCTCATGCGGTTTCTGGCCGATCGGCTATAGCGCGGCCCCAGCTCCATCGTCATCGCGAGGAGCGCGCGAGCGCAACGAAGCGATCCAGCGGACTTGGATTGCTTTGCTCGTGCGCTCGTCGAAGGGGCTCGCAACGACAGAACGGGCGCCCCCTATTCCTCCCAAGCGGCTTCACGCAACATCGGCTGCTTGTGCGACGCGGCCGGCGCATCGATCGAATAGGTCTTTGCGCGATGGCGCGGCGGCGCGATCCCAGGCGCAGCGTCGGGCACCGCGGCGTTCGACGCCCCTTGGCAATCGCCCGAACTGCGGCGGATCACGCGGGGCTGCTGGCCCGTGCCTTGCGAAATGATCGTCATGCTCTGGGTGCAGGCGCCCTTGGGCGAGAGCGTCGCAACAACGCTGTAGCTCGTCGTCCCGGGCGGCAGATTGGCCGCATCGATCGGGATCGCAGGGCCGAGGCGCGCGAAGGATTGGCTCGCCAGCGCGTCGGCGACGTTGATGAGCGCCGCGGTCTCGCGCGCCATTGCCGCGGATTGCCGCTCCATCGCGGCGAAGATCGGATCCGGTGCGAAGACGCCAAGAGGCGCCTCATCAAAGGCCTCGGCAGCTTGCGCCGGGCGGATCGAGATTTGCGGCGCGACATTGCCCGCATAGCGGATGGTCTCGGTCGCGCCGCTGGGCAACTGGATCGTCAGCGTGTTCGCCAAAGCGGAGCCGGCGAGGCCGAGCGATCCCAGCAAAGTACAGAGGGCAATTGCAGTCCGATGCATGGTCACTGTCTCCGTCAAAACCAGGGAGAAGGCAGAAGAAATATAAGCGGGGTCGCGCGCGTTCATGAAGCGGCGAGGCCGGTTAAATTTTTGCAAGTACTCCGCGATGCCCGCGATGCGGGAATGACAAGGAGCAGGCGCGATGCGGCCGCGGCCAGGACTGTTGAAAGAGGGTTGCCAAACGGGCCGAATCCGGCGCAGGTTTCGCGCAGCAATTGTTTCACGCCGCGCCGATGCGGCAAAAGAGGGGGAGCATGAAGACGAGTGCGTACATCCGTGATCGGGGGAGCTTTGGCGCGATCCTGCCCTTGGGGCTTGCGGCGCTTATCGGCGCGGCTGCGCCGGCGAAAGCCGCGATGGAGAAGACCAGCCTCGCCCAGACCCCGGCGATCATGGCGTTCCTCGCCGCCTACATCGCCGAGGATGCCGGCATCTGGCGCGATCAGGGACTCGACGTGAAGGTCATCAACCTCGGCGGCGTCGCTACGGTCAACGCCGTGATCGCGGGCTCGGCGGATTTCGCGCTCTCGGCGAGCACCGCGCTGACGCGCGCGGCGGCGCATGGCCAGCGGCTCCTAGCGCTCGGCTCGATGAACGATCAAAGCGGCCAAGTCACGATCATCCGCAAGGACATCGCCGAGGCCGCGCATTTCGATCCCAAAGCGCCGCTGGCGGTGCGCGCGAGGATCTTGAAAGGCCATATCGTCTCGGGCGGCAGCACCGGCTCGGTCGCCGATGTATTCTTGAAAGCGATCGCAACCGCCGCGGGCCTTGGCCCCGGCGATTTCACCAATCCGCCGCTCAACGCGCCCGAGCTGATTCCGGCTTTCGAGCGCCGCACGGTCGACGGATTTTCCTATTCGCTGCCCTATTCGCTGGAGCTCGCCGAGGAAGGCAAGGGCGTGATCGTGGCCGATGGCACGAAGGGCGAGCTGCCGCAATACCTGCCGCTCGCCGCGGGGCTGTTGCTGACGCGGCCGCAGCTTTGCGCCGACCATCGCTCGCTCTGCGAGAAGATGGGGCATTCCTTCGTGCTGGCGACGAAGTTCCTGTTGGAGCGGAAGGATCAATCCATCGCGATCCTCAAGAAGCGCTTCCCCACCGTGAGCGACGCGGTGGTGAAGAGCTCCTACGAAGCGGTCGCGCGCATGACGCAATCGCCGCCGACGATCACGGTGAAGGCGCTGGAGAACGGCGATCGCATGAACGCCGAGGCGGGATTCTTGAAGCCCGAGGATCGCGTTCAATCCTATGACGGGCTCTACACCAATGAATTCTTGAAGTGAGCGCGCGAGCGAGCGCCGCGTGACATCCCCGGACGCCGGACGTACAATCGCGTCATCGTCAGCTGTGGGTTTCCCGGGCGCTGACGGCTGAGAGAGACGATATCCCCGCCGAACACAAGGGGCAGCGCGCACTCCCGCCTGAGACATCAGCAGGAGATGCGCGATGGCGGATTCCGACCAGCGCCCGCTTCCTTTCAACGCCGCGACCACCTTCGCCGAAGCTGCCGCCGAAGGCCACGCCCTGGCGCAAGCCAACGCATCGCGGGCAAGCAAGCTCATCGCGCGCAGCTACGCAGCCGTCGTCGAAAGCCGTGCCGCGATCAGGGAGAGCCGGGCCTTGCTCAGGCGCGTCAACCCGAAGACGCGGTGACGCGCAGCGCTGAACCACCCGTCATTGCGAGGAGCGCCTAAGCGCGACGAAGCAATCCAGGGCCGAGACGCGATTCTGGATTGCTTCGCTTCGCTCGCAATGACAATTTCCTTCACCTGCGACGGTCGAGGCGAAGAACCGGAACGGGAGGCGTGAGATGGAGAAATTGCCGCGCGGCGCGAATTTCCTCAGGGCCAAGGCGCTGTGGGAGCTGGGCCTCAATTTCGCCGGCGATCCGGCGACGCCCTATGGCGGCAATCGCGATGTCTGCATCGCCATCGGCAACGGCTCGGGCGCGGAGTTCCGCCCGTTCCTGCGCATGGCGACCGGCTCGCCGATCCTGGCGCATGCCGTCGCCAAGGGCTCGATCGAGATGGCCTTCGTCAATCCGTCGGCCTTGCTGACGCAAGCCTATCGTGGCGTCGGCCTGTTCAAGGCGCCGCTCCCCTTGCGCGTCGTCGGCGTGTGGCCGACTTGGGACTGGTTCGTCTTCGCGGTGAAGAAGAGCTTGGGCTTCCGCACCCTCGCCGATATCAAGCGCGCGCGCTATCCGCTGCAAGTGTCGGTGAAGGAAGACGTAACGCACTCGACGCGCGTCCTCACCGAGCAAGTGCTCGGCCTTTACGGCTTCAGCCTCGCCGATATCGAAGCCTGGGGCGGCAAGCTGCATATGAGCGGCAGCCCGAGCGATCCGCGCCGCATGGAGCCCATGCGTGGGGGCACATTGGACGCCGTGTTCGACGAGGCGCTCGTCATCTGGTTCGACGAGGCGCTCCAATGCGATCTCGTGCCGCTCGATATCGAGCCCGAGATTTTCGCGCAGCTGGCGGCGCTCGGCTGGCGCCGCGGCATCGTGCCGAAGAGCAAATTCCCGCGCCTTGCCACGGACATGGCCGCGATCGATTACAGCGGCTGGCCGCTTTACGCGAGCGCCGCGCTCGATGCGGCGACTGTCTACAAGCTCTGCGCCGGCTTCGCGCTGCGCGCCGACGAGATCCCGTGGGAAGAGAGCTTCACCGAGGTGAGCCAGGTCTGGCGCGACACCGATGCGACGCCCTTCGACGTGCCGCTTCATCCTGGGGCGGAGCGGTTTCTAAGGGAGAGGTTTGGGTAGAAATTCGAGTGATGCGGTCTGGCGCCACTGCCGAGCTTACTCCGATGTTCTCAGCCCAGGACCGTGAAAGTGACGAGTCGCCGCTTAAGCTCGCCGCAAGTCAAGTCCTAAGCGGAATGCCAGAGAACGCTATCTTTGTCGCGATGTCTGGGACTCCCGCGTCGGAAAGCTCTTTGGCGAGCGATGTGTAGATTGGCCCTGGATATTGCGTCGGACCGATTATTACACGATCCAACAATTCCGGTAACGTGATGCCAGTAATTCCCTCGGCAGGATGATTCTCGAGGGAGAGCTTGTATATCACCTGGGGAACGTCGCTAATCGTCGCTGTCTCGCTTTTTACGTAGGGAGACGGCGTTTCAAAAGGGAGGTGTATAAGACGCCACTCTAGCTCCTCCAAGAAAGCCGGATGCTTGAGAGAGAGAGTGGCCATCACGAGCATTCGATATGCGGCGAATACGAAAATATCTCGATTTAGACCCTTCAGCATCTCACCGGCGGCATTGATCCTTTCGGTGACATCGTCGAGTTGCCTCCAAAACTCGTCATTTTCCAAATACGCAACTGGACTGAGATATACGTTCAGAGGCGTTGAGCTATAGGAATCAGGTACTCTGAAAACCATCGCAATCCCCGCTTTCGGCCCGTACGCTCGCCACATCGAGAGTCGCCCGTAAGCATCCTCGCCCTTGCTATGTTCGGAAAAGCAACAGATGTAGGTAGTAGTTCTGATATGCGCCCACCAGTCGTCGAATCGTTTTAATGCTTCGCGGCCAGCGTCGGCGAAGTGTCTATCGAGTGCGGCGCAAAATGCGTCTCTTTTTCCGGACTTCTGTGTAAAGTACTCGAAGAGCTTTGCGTAGCCGTGTTCGACCTCCCGGAAGTCCGTCATGGAGCGCGTGTCACGCATCCAGAAAGTTTTAGACCGGATAATGTTGACCGCATTTTCCGCGGTGGTGTAGTGGACCAGCCGTAGATTTTCCTGAATTAGTCGGTCTCGTCGACCTTTCGCGTGAGTAAAAAAGATCGAGTCAATGCGATCAATTAAATTCCGCTGTTCTTCGTTCACTGGCGTTTGCCTTTCTTCAGCCAAAATCGGCGATGCTTGGCAGCGCCCTGCGCACGCGGCAAGGGCCTCGTATCGACGCCGCATTAGCCGTTGGTAGCGCGAAGCTGCATGTCGTTAATTCTATCCAACACCAAGATGTGCTGGACAGAGCGAGCCGATAGCGAACATCTCCAATAATGCGCGCTGCCTTGGGCTGCTGACCACGACATACCGGAACGTAAACCGCTGTCGCGAGAGCCTGCCGCCGGCGCCTTTGAGATATTTGGCACAAAACGAGGATTGATTGCTCATGTGGTTCCGCAGGCGTTGATAAATGCCCTTACTCGCCCGTGGCGTCCTGCCGACATGCACCACGCGGCCGCTCGCCGCGTAGATCACGTACACTGCTTTCCGCCTCGGCGCATCCAAGTCTTTTGCTTTCTCCGAAACTTATGCGTCGGTGATCTCCGCATCTCCTTAAACAGACGCTTCACGGCTGCGATATCGCGTTCCTCCTGAGTCAACGGCTATCTCCAATGTTCGCCAACGTCGAATGTGCCGGAATCCCACTCTGAATTTCACGCCGCGCGCGGGCGCACGTCGCGCTCGATCTGCTGGTGGAGTTCCTTGGCCGCCTTGGTCAGATCGTGCATCGTCTGGAGGTTCAGCCAGAATTCGGCACTGGTGTTGAAATAGCGCGCGAGGCGCAGCGCCGTGTCAGCCGTCACCGCGCGCTCGCCGCGCAAGATCGCGCCGATGCGGTTGGCGGGAACACGCAGCGCCGTTGCGAGCGCGTTGGCGGTCATGCCGAGGGGGCTGAGAAACTCCTCCTCCAAAATCTCGCCGGGATGGGAGGTAATGCGGTTGCGCGGGGTCATCTCATGCTCCTCAGTGATAATCGCCGATTTCGACATTGGCAGGTCCCTGGTTCGTCCATTCGAAACACAGGCGAAACTGGTCGTTGATGCGAATGCTGTGTTGCCCGGCCCGATCGCCTTTCAGCGCCTCGAGCCGGTTGCCGGGCGGCGAGCGCAAATCCTCGAGCGTGACCGCGGCATTGAGCATATCGAGCTTACGGGCTGCTTGCTTCCGGATTTGATCGAACTCCTTGACGCGCTCGCCGTCGTAAAAGCGCCGCGTGGCCGCGTCTCGAAAGCTTTGGATCATTCGCGAGTCACTATATTACGATACACGTAATACGTCAAGCGTAATATTTGGCGAAATCGTCATGCGTGGGCGTGGCCCGCGCATCCACGCCTTCATGCGCGCCTCCAAAGACGTGGATCGCCGGCAGGGAGGCAGCAGGGAGGTCGGTCATTCCAGTTGACGTGCTCAGGAATGGCGACCGCGTGGACGCGCGCAATCGTTCTCGTTACGAGCTTTCGGGAATTCTCAGCTCATACAAAGCCGGACTTGCGCAGAAATAGGCTCGATGCCCAATCCTGGATTGATTTGGATCAACCTGATAGCCCTTTCGAACAGGCCTAATTATCCAGGGATCACGGCTCCTGATGAGGAG
>DATEKH010000243.1:0-20211 GCA_035277525.1 Allostellaceae bacterium | reverse complement strand
GGCATAGCGGCTGCTATTCACTTCGCCCCGGCCGCGCTTCAATTTGCCGGCGCGCTTATCGTTGCCTTCTTCACGGGCCACCTTCGGGTGCATTAGGACGCCGCCAGCACCCTGTCTCTGCTGTCGCGACTAACGAAATGTTCATCTGGTGCCACTTATTGTTTAGGCCGGAACGAAGTCTCAACAGCACCGTGCAGACGACAGAGAGGACGGTCATGCGCGTTTACTATCTGCTTGCCGCGCTGGCACTCGTGGGTTGCACGCCGCGCTACACATGGCAGAACCCGAGTGTTGCACCGGCGCTCGCGGATCGTCAGCGCCAAATAGATTCGGCCGAGTGCGGCGCCATCGCGATGCGGGCCGTGCCTATGCCGAATGTCTCTATGCCCGCCGATGTGAGCCCGCCGGAGCCGCGCAACTACCGGATCTCCGGCAACACCTCAACGTTCGGTCCAGGCGGCACGATGTACAACAGTACTTTCCAAGGAACCGCGACAGCCGCGACAGCCGGCACTAGCTATGCAGAGGGGGTTCGACAACTCGCCGAAGCCGACGCAATGAACGCGCAGGCAGCACAGATGAGGGCAGCAGAAAAAGCGCGCGATAATCTGGCGGATGCTTGCATGATGCGGCGCGGGTGGAACAAGGTTCGGGTGACGAGCTAAAAGCAACCCATCCTGCAACCGAACACGCCCAAACGCCCCGATACGCCACAATACCGCCGCGCCGCGCGAAGCCGAGAAAGCCTTATAGAGCGGTCACTTTCGACATATAACGATACATAGCCCGACCGGGACGGGAGAATTTGAAGTCCGGGCGTGCCACCGGGACACGTTTCCCTTCCGATCATCAGCCGGATTCAGCACGCAGCGCCCCAATCGGCGGCGATGACGGCGCGGCGAAGAGCGGCTCGATATTGCCGACCACCTCATGCGCATCGCCGACGCGCCGGGTGAATTTGATGCGATCGAAATATTCGAGCAGCTCGATCGCGACATTGCGGCCGATGCCAGCGCGATCGCGAAAGCCGGCCGCGGTGACGCGACGATCGCGCGCCGCGTCGCCGAGCGAGGTCACGATCTCGCCGAGGCGGCGAAGCGCGTCCGGGCGGAAAAAGCGGTTGGGCGCGACCCGCACCAGCAGCCCCAGCCGCAGCGCGCGCACCAGCATCGATTCGAGCGTCTTCGGATCCTCGCCCAGAGCGGCAGCAAGCTCGTGGAGCGTCGGCGGACGCAGCGGCTGTCGATCGATCATCGGCTCGACGCGCCGCCACAGCTCCGCATCGGCCGGCGCGAGCATTGGCCGGTGCTGCGGCAGTTGGATGCCGGTGGCGCTCCGCACCGCGGCGCCTTCCTTGACGAGCTCCGCGACGATCGCAAGCGCGAGATCGCGCGCGACGCGGGCGCGCGATGCTGCGAAGAGGCGCGTCTCGTTCAAGCCAGTCATGTCGGGCGCGCGCCGGTGCCACGCGGCGAGCTCGGCGAGCGCGAGCGATTTGAGGCTTTGCCATTGCGGCAAGGAGATTCCGAGCCGGGTTCCGCGCGCGGACACGATCCGCAAGCCCGCCGCGGCAAAAAGCGTGCTCGCTTCTTGCGGCGTGAGGTTACGGCTTTGCGCGAAGGCGCCGAGATCGAGCCCGGCCGGGGCGTGCGCGAGGAGCTGGGCGAGCGCGCGGGGGTGATCGTCCTGCTCCATGGCGCGCAGGCGCAGGAGCCGCTCCGGCCGCGCGCGCCCGCGCCCGGGCGCGGCGATGTCGATGACGGTGCCGCCGGCCATGGTGCGTCGGGCCGACTGATCGCGAAGAATGAAATTGTCGCCATGCACGGCGCCCAGAGGCCGGTCGAGGACGAGCTGAGCGAGCCCCGTCTCGCCCGGCGCCAGCGTCTTGCCTTCGAGCAGCGCGATACGGCCGGTCACCTCCGCGGCGCCAAGATGGAGATGAACCGGCGTCCAATGCGCGAGCGCGCGTGCCTCGCTTGGCAACAGACGCAACCGCGCATCGAGCTTCTTGACCGGCGCCGGCGCATCGGGAGCGGTGATCCAGTCGCCGCGCTCGAGCTGCTCCAGCGTCAGATCGGCGCCGCTGAGATTGAGCGCACATCGCTCGCCGGCTTGAGCCGCGCTCGCCGCACGGTTCTGCGCATGGAGCGCGCGCACCCGTGCGGCGCGATCGGCGCCGAGCACGCGGACCGTGTCGCCGATGGCGACGACGCCCGAGAAGGCGGCGCCAGTGACGACGAGACCGGCGCCGGCGATGGTGAAAGCGCGGTCGATCGCGAGGCGGAAATTTCCTTGCGCCGGCCGCGGCGGCGTGTGCCGCGCCGCCTCTTGCAGATGGGCCGAGAGCGCCGCGATGCCTTCGCCGGTCGACGCCGACACCGGCAGAAGCGCCGCGGCGCAAAGCCCGGTCGGTGCCAGGAGACGTCGGATCTCCTCACCGGCGCTTTCGACCCGCTCGGGCGCAACGCGGTCGATCTTGGTGATCGCGACCACGCCGCGCGTAATGCCGATGAGATCGAGGATCGCCGCATGCTCGCGCGTCTGCGGCATGACGCCATCATCCGCGGCGACGACGAGCAGCGCGAAATCGACGCAAGCGACGCCGCAGAGCATGTTGCGGATGAATTTCTCATGCCCCGGCACGTCGACGAAGCCGATGGTGGGGCCGCTATCGATGCGCCAATAAGCGAAGCCGAGATCGATGGTCATGCCGCGCCGCTTTTCTTCGGGCAAGCGATCGGCATCGATGCCGGTGAGCGCGCGGATAAGCGCGGTCTTGCCGTGATCGACATGGCCCGCGGTCGCGACGATCATCGCATTGCCTCGAGCCGCGCGAGTTGCGCGACGAAGGCGGCTTCATCCTCGAGACAGCGCAGGTCGAAAACAAGCGCGCCGCGCTCGATGCGCCCGATCGCCGGTATCGGCAAGGCGCGAAACGCCGCCGCCAAGCGGTTGAGCGCGGCGCCCGCGCCGCGCTTTTCCGCGGCCGGGCGCAGCGCGAGCCCGGCGCTGGGCAAGGCTTGGGTCGGGAGCGCGCCGCTGCCGATCTGGCTGTCGCAAGCAACGCACTCGATTGTCGCGGCGCGGCCGAGCCGGTCCGCGAGCGGCGCGGTGAGCCGCTCGGCCTGTGCGCGGATCGCCTCGAGCGGGCGCGCCAGCGCGCGCAAGGCCGGGAGGCGCTCGTTGAGACGATCCGGATCGAGATAGAGAGGCAGCACCGCCGCCAGCGCCGCGATCGTCATCTTGTCGACGCGCAGCGCGCGCTTCAGCGGATTGCGCTTGATCCTGGCGATCAAGTCGCGCCGGCCGACGATGATGCCCGCCTGTGGCCCGCCCAAGAGCTTGTCGCCGCTGAAGGTGACGATATCGGCGCCGTTCTGCAGCGTCTCCTGCGGCGTCGGCTCGTGCGGCAGGCCGAAGCGGCGAAGATCGACGAGCGCGCCGCTCCCGAGATCGACCGCGAAGACGATTCCGCGCTCGCGGCAAAGCCGCGCCAACTCGGCTTCCGCGACGCTCGCGGTGAAGCCCTCGATCGCGTAGTTGCTGGGATGGACTTTCATGACGAGGCCGGTGCGCGGTCCGATCGCCTCGGCGTAGTCGCGCAGATGCGTCCGGTTCGTCGTCCCGACCTCGCGCAAGCGGCAACCCGCGCGCGCCATGATGTCCGGCATGCGGAAGGCGCCGCCGATCTCAATCAACTCGCCGCGCGAGGTCGGCACCTCCTTGTGCAAGGCGAGCGTGTTGAGCACGAGCAGCACGGCGGCGGCATTGTTGTTGACGATTGTCGCCGCCTCGGCGCCGGTCAGCCGGCAGAGCAGCGGCTCGAGATGGTTGTCGCGGTCGCCGCGGCCGCCGCGGCCGAGATCGTATTCGAGATTCGCGGGCGCCGACATCACCGCCGCGACCGCATCGATCGCTTCGCGCGGCAGCACGGCGCGGCCGAGATTGGTGTGCAGCACCGTGCCGGTGAGATTGAAAATGGGCCGCAGCGGCGGGCGCGATTGCGCGTCGAGCCGCTCGGCGATGCGGCTCATCAGCGCGTCCTCGGCCGGCGCCGCAGCGACGCCGCCCATGGCGGCGCGCGTCGCGGCGAGCACGGCACGGATCGCGTCGGTCACCGCCGGACGGCCATGGGCCGCGATCAGCGGCGCGGCGTCGGCGCTGCGCAGCAGGCGCTCCACGGCGGGAAGCGCGGCAAGACCGGATTGCACGGATTTGTTGCGCTCGGCCATCGGCTCGATGATGGCCATTGCGCGAGGCTTAAGACAAGCCCGGGCATGCCCGGGCGGCGTGCCGCGCTGGGGCACGAATGCCCACGCGCAAAAATCTCTGCCTCCCGCTCGCGGAAAGGGATTACGATTGCGGTCGTAAAACAGCGCCGCGGCGCGGGTCCAGCCGGCAAATCCGGGATGCTCCGCCGGCGCGATAACGATCGCGCGCGAGGGAGTGAGACATGCTCAGCCGGGAAGACAACGAGATCTTTACGCGGGTCGGACGCGGCACGCCGATGGGCGAGATGCTGCGGCGCTACTGGCATCCCGTCGGCTTGTCGGAACATGTCACCACCAAGCCGCAGCGCACCAAGGTGCTGGGCGAGGAATTGGTGCTCTATCGCGGCACCTCCGGCGCGCCCGCGCTGATGCAGCTGCGCTGCGCGCATCGCAGCCTCGCGCTCGATTACGGCCGGGTCGAGGGCGATGCGCTGCGCTGTCCCTATCACGGCTGGCTTTATGACAAGAGCGGGCAATGCCTCGAGCAGCCGGCCGAGCCCGAGGGCAGCTCGTTCAAAGACAAGATCCGCTTGACGAGCTATCGCACGCAAGAGCTGAGCGGCCTCGTCTTCGCCTATATGGGGCCGGAGCCCGCGCCGCTCTTGCCGCTCTTCGATGTCCTGCGCATGGAGCATGGCGTCAAGGACGTGCAGCTGCAGAAGATCGAGGTCAACTGGTTCAATCATGTCGAGAACATCGTCGATGTGAGCCATCTGGCCTGGCTGCACGGCTATACCTTCCCTTCCTATGGCGGAAAGAAGGTGCGCTACAATTGGGACCGCACGGCTTACGGCGCCAACAATGTCATGCGTGTCGAAGGGATCGACGATACGCATGTGTCGTGCTACGGCTTCCCGACCGTCAACGGCTTCACCCTGCCGCCGATCGACAAGAACGGCGAGCATGTGCGCTCGATCATCATCCGCGTCCCGTCGGACGATGTCTCGACCTTCCTCTATTTCGTGCGCTTCTATGCGAGCGAGAAGCATGTCCTCAACAGTTCGCGGCGCGAGACCAAATACGGCGAATACACGCCGCTCGCGAGCGATTGGTGGGGCATCAATGTCAACGATCAGGACCGCATGGCGGTCGAGCAGCAGGGCGTCGTCGCCGACCGCGCCAACGAGCATCTGGCCGTCTCCGATGGCGGCATCATTGAAATGCGCAAGATGATGCGCGAGTCGCTGGCCGCCATTGCCGAGGGCAAAGACCCGCTCTGCGTGATCCGCGATCCGGCCAAGCAGCGCGTTGATTTCCAGCGCAACGCCGGCAGCTTCCAGGAAACGCGCGAGGATGTCGGCTACGCCCTCGGCTATGCCGAGCGCACCCGCGCCGAGACCCACGCCAAATGAGGCCGCCCGATCACGTCGTCCCGGAGAGCACGCCATGCTGAGCCAGGAAGAGAATGCGCTGTTGACCCGCGTCGGGCCGGGAACGCCGATGGGCGCGATGCTGCGGCGCTACTGGCATCCGGTCGGATGCTCTGAACTGGTCACGGCGAAGCCGCGGCCGATCAAGGTGTTGGGCGAGGAGCTCGTGCTCTATCGCGGCGCCAGCGGCAAGCCGGTGCTGATGGCGCGGCGCTGCGCCCATCGCAGCCTCGCGCTCGATTACGGCCGCGTCGAGGGCGATTGTTTGCGCTGCCCCTATCACGGCTGGCTCTACGACAGCCTCGGCCAATGCGTCGATCAGCCCGCCGAGCCCGAGGGCAGCGGCTTCAAGGACAAGGTCCGCCTGACGAGCTATCCCGTCGAGGAGGCGAGCGGCCTCGTCTTTGGCTACCTCGGCCCAGCGCCCGCGCCGGTGCTGCCGCTCTACGACGTGCTGCGCATGGAAGAGGGCGCCAAAGGCATCCAAATTCGCAACGTCAACGCCAATTGGCTGAACCATGTCGAGAACATCGTCGATATCAGCCATCTTGCCTGGCTGCACGGCCATTCCTTCCCGGCCTATGGCGCGAGGAAAGTCACCTATCGCTGGGACCGGCGCGATTACGGCGTCGACAATGTCATGCTGGTCGAAGGCACGGGCGAGAGCGACATGCATATCTCGTGCTACGGCTTCCCGCTGGTCAACCGCTTCAACGTGCCGCCGGTTACGCCGGGCGGCGAGCAGGTGCGCACCTTGCTCTACCGCGTGCCGGTCGACGATGAATCGACGCTGACCTATTTCGTCCGCTTCACGCCCGGCGCAAAGCGCGCCATTCCCGTGTCGATTCGCGAAGACAAGCTCGGTGTCTACAAGCGTCTCGACAGCGATTGGTGGGGCATCGACAACAGCGATCAGGACCGCATGGCGATCGAGCAGCAGGGCGTGATCGCCGACCGCGTCAACGAGCATCTGGGTGCGTCGGATGGCGGCATCATCCTGATGCGCCGCATGATGCGCGAAGCGCTCGCCGCGATCGAAGCGGGCACGGACCCGCTTTGCGTCATCCGCGATCGCGCCAAAGAAAAGGTCGATTTCCGCCAGCAATCCACGCTGATGAATGAGCGTCAGGCCGTGGGCAATTACGCCGGCGGCTTCGGGCGCGAGCTGGCAGCGGCGCGCTGAGCCGCGCGGCCCGCGCGGCGGAGACGAGACGAAGCGAGGCGCCGCCGCCATGCGGCGCTCGCGCAGGGAGGAGATGATGCAAAAGATTGCCGCGCGCCGCTGCGCGCTCGTTCTGTCGACGGCGATGATTGCCGCGCTTGCCCTTCATGCGGGGGGCGCGCGGGCGCAATCCGCGACCATGTCGCCGGCCTTGAAGGCGCTTGCCGCGGCGGCCGACAAGGAAGGCACGCTGGTCTTCCAGGGCTCGACGAGCTCTTGGGGCGGGGCCGACGGCGTCAAGGAGATCGGCGAGCGCGTCAACAAGGCCTATGGCACGCACATCGCCGTCAAATGGACGCCGGGCACCTCCTTCCCCGAGGACGGCAACGCCATTGCCGTTGCGCTGCGCAACAAGCTGCCGTCGCCGACCGACGTCTATTTCGGTTTCTCGCGCAACATGGCCGTGTTCGGCAAGATCGGCATGTTCCAGGATGCACCTTGGAGCGAGTATGACCCGGTCCGGCTCGGCGGCGACATCGTCGAGCAGGGCAAATACGTCAAGATCTTCTCCGGCACGCTCGGCTTTTCCTACAACAGCGAGACCGCGCCCTCGAAGCCCGAGAAGCTCGCCGATTTTCTGAAGCCCGAATGGAAGGGGAAATTCGCGACGACGCCCTTTGCCGCGGGCTTCGACCAGCTTGCGGCGAAGGAGGCGTGGGGGCCGGACAAAACGCTCGCCTTCGCCAAAGAGTTCATCGCCAATGCTGGCGGCTTCATGCTCTGCACCGATTTTGACCGGCTTGCCTCGGGCGAGTTCTCGGCCTTCGTCACGGATTGCGGCGGCGGCAATTTACAGCGGCAGGCAGCCTCCACCGGTGCGCCGATCGTGCGCGTAATCACGCCCGAATATCCGCTCATCAGCTTCTTCTATCTCGGCGTGCCGACGAACGCGCTCCATCCCAACGCGGCCAAGCTGTTCATCACCTATCTCGCTTCGCCCGAGGGCCAGAAGCTGACCTATCACTACTTTTACGCCGACGTGCATCTCTATCCCGATTCGCGCATGCACGCCGAAGTCGAGGCGGTCGAGAAGAAATTCGGCTTCAAATTCGGCATCGCCGACGTCGCGTGGCAGGAGACCAACGCTGCCGGCAACGCCGCCCAGCAGCACGTCGCCAAGCTCTTCCGCCAGAGCGGGAAATAGTGTCGGCGCGCGGCGAGGAAGCGGACAGGGCAAGACCGCCCGGCGCGGGCGCCGCGCTCGCCGTTCCGGTCCTGCGCCCGCACAGGCCGGGTTTCCCGGGGTTCGATCTTTCGGAGCGGGTGATGTTCGCGCTTGTCCTCGCGACCAGCGTCGCCATTCTGGCGCTGCCGGTGATCGTGCTCTGGCTCAGCGTCCGCGAAGCTTCGCCGATCGAGCCGGTCTCGGCCTATTCCTTCCTCCACTATGCCGAGGCGTTCGGCGATCCCTCGCTGCTGCGCGCTCTCGCGAACACGCTCGTCTTCACCCTGGTCTCGCTCGCGGTCGCGTTGTTCTTCGGCGTGCCGGCCGCCTGGCTCGTCACGCGCACGGATCTTCCGGGCAAGCTCGTCGTCAACACGCTGATGACCATCGGGCTGCTGATGCCGGGGTTTGCCGGCGCCATGGGCTGGCTCTTCCTGCTGCATCCGCGCATTGGCATCGCCAACCAGTTCCTGCGCGCGCTGTTCGGCCTGCACGACGCGCCTTTGAACATTGCCTCGCCCGCAGGGATGGGCTGGGTCATGGGCTTGAGCCTCGGGCCGCTCGCCTTCGTGATGACGGCCTCGGTGCTGCGCTCGATCGATCCCGCGCTCGAGGAGGCGGCCTCGATCTCGGGCGCGCCGTTGCGCCGCATCATCCGCGAGATCACCTTGCCGCTCGCCTGGCCCGGCATTCTCGCCGCCGGCATCTATATCTTCACCATCGGCTTCGCCGCCTTCGATGTCCCCGCGATCATCGGCTGGGCGAACAAGACCTTCACCTTCTCGACCTATCTTGTGCTGCAGCTCGCCTTGCCCGAGGGCTCGCCGCGCTACGGCCCGGTCGCTGCGCTCTCGACCGTGGTGATGAGCATCGCGGCCGTGCTCATCTGGTGGTACAGCCGGCTGCAGCGCCGCGCCTATCGCTATCAGGTCGTGACCGGCAAGGGCTATCGCCCGCGTCTCGTGGCGTTGGGCCGGCATGTCTGGACCGCGTGGGGCTTTCTCGGCGTCTATTTCGTGCTCGACAAGCTCATGCCGCTGCTCGTCGTTATCTGGGCGGCGGCGCTGCCCTATTTCCGCTACCCCTCGGCGTCGGCGTTCAAATCCCTTTCGCTCGCGCAGTTCCGCAAGATCGACTGGGGGCTGACCTTCGAGGCGGTGCGGAATTCGGCCGAGCTGATGATCCTGACGCCGAGCGTGACGCTCGCCCTCGCGCTCGCCTTCTCCTGGGTGGTGCTGCGTTCGAAGCTGCCGGGCCGCGCGGGCTTCGACTTCGTCGCCTTTCTGCCGCACGCCATTCCGAACATCGTCTTCGGTTTCGCCGTGCTGCTCTTCACCCTCTTCGTCCTGAAGAACGCGGTTCCGGTCTACGGCACGATCTGGCTGTTGCTGTTCGTCTTCGTCATCGCGCGGCTCTCCTATGCGACGCGGATGACCAATGCCGCGCTAATCCAGATCCACAAGGATCTCGAGGAGGCGGCGACGGTGAGCGGCGCCTCGACCGCTTCGATCCTGCGCAGCATCCTTCTGCCGCTGCTCGCGCCGACGCTCGGCTATGCGTGGCTTTGGATCGCGCTGCTGGTCTATCGCGAGCTGACGCTCGCGGTGCTCCTCACCGCGCGTGCGAACCTCACCTTGCCGGTGCTGGTCTGGAACATGTGGGCGGGCGGCGGGCTCGGGCCGGCGGCGGCTTTAACCCTCGTCGTGATGGCCTTCATGATCCCGCTCGTCGCGCTCTATTGGTGGGCGATGCGGCGGCGCGACCCGTTGCAAGCGGCGTAGTCGCCACGGGGATCACAGCGCGGCGTTAGGTGCCGCGGCTTGCGGTTCGCGTTATTGTCCGCTGCTCGGCGGCGGGGTCGTCGTGCCGGTGTTCGGGGAAGGGCTCTCCGGCGGGACCGCCGTGTTTTGCGGCTTGCTCGGCGCCGGAGCCGGCGCGGCTTTGGCCGGTTTGTTGTTGCACGAGGTCTTGGTGCCGCTGGTCGGCTTCCCGCCAAAGGTGCAGGGAATATCGTCCTGGAAGAAATGCGGGATGTCGGTCGTGAAAGTCTTGCGCATGTCGTCGAAGAAATCGGCCCGCGCCGGAAGAGGCGCGAGCGCGGCGAGCGTCACGACGGCGACGGGAAAGGCCAAGCGGAGAGCAAAGTAGCGTTTGGCGATCAATCTGTCTCTCCTGGTTTTGGGGGCGACGCGCGGTACGCCCTCCGCCGGAACAGGCGGCGGCGGATCATAGCGCCGGCACCCGATCCGAGGCATGGCAAAACCGTGATCGCAAGGGCAACGCCGCGCGCGGCCCGGTCGTTCCTTGCCGCCGCCCGCTTTGCCAATCGAGGGAAAAACGGCAGGTGGTTGAAATATGCCGGCGTTTAAGCGGCGATTTCGACCAGCGGTCCGTTCTTCTTGAGTTCGACCGCGGCCTCGCCCGCTTTGGCGGGCTCCTGCAGGATCTGCAAATGCGCCAGCAATTCTTTGAGGCGCAGGATCTCGGGCTTTTGCGCATCGCCCGGCTGCTTTGTCGAAAAGCACAAGCGCACATGCTCGCGCAATTTGTCGGTCTCGATCTTGAACGCCTCGGTCGAGGTCAAGCGCCAATCCCAGGGCGAGCCCATCACCTCGGGATGCTCCTTCGTGCCGATGGTCGCGCGCAGCGAATAGAATGCCTGGCTCACGGCGTCGCGCATGGGCTTGCTCTCATCGCCCGGCGGGAACTTGAATTTGAGACGCGCCTTCTGAAGCACCGAGGTCATGATCGTCCTCAAGCGTTGGATGGGATCGCCGCTTCTAAGCCGGCGCCGCCTAAGGACGACTTAAGCTTCCGTAGAAACCGTCTAAAGTTTGAGGCAATTCGCGTCGATTGACGCGCGCTCCGAGATTTTCCGCTTTGCGGCGCTTTCGCCGCTCGGCGCCGCTCAGCGCAGGTAACCGCGCTCGCGGTAGAAGCGCTCGGCGCCGGGATGAAGCGGTGCGCCGCGCGGCGTTTCTTCGCCGGTCGAGCAAATCTGCGCCAGGTCGAGCGGGCGGTAATTGTCGGTCGGGATGGCAAGCTTGCGCGCCTCGATCGCCTCGCACAGCGCATAGGCGAGCTCGTCCGGCATATCCGCATGCACGATCATCGGCCAGCCGGAAAAATCGACCGCGTCGATCGGCTGCTCGAGACCGGGCAGACGCGATTTTGGCAAGGTCGCGATGTCATAACCCGCGGCCTCGATGCGGCCGCGCACCGCGCCCTCGATCGGCAGAATGCGGAAGCCGCGTTCGAGCGCGAATTGTCCCCAGCTGAGCAGCCCCTCGTCGAAGATCGCATCGAGCGCGCCCTTCTCGATGAGCGCGGCGCGATCGGGATGGCTCGGCCGCGACACGCTCTGGACGCTGCCGCCCCAGCCGCGAATGTCATCGAGCGAGAACCCGGCGGCGGCGATCATCGTGCCGACCGCGAACATGGTCGGGTCTTCGTCAAAGGGCGCGTGCGTGGGATTGCCGGTCGAAACGCGCAAAGCCGGACGGCGCTCGCGGATCTGCTCGATCGCGGTGATGCCGGTCGAACGGTGGACGGCGACGACCACCGCGTCCCAGGACGGAAACACGCCGAGCGCGCGCAAGGGGAGGGCTTGCGAAAACGGCGGCAGGCCGCGATAGGCCTGGGTCAGCGGCGCGCTCGGGTTGATCCATAACAGCGAGACCTCCTTGCGCGCGACTTGAAGGAAGTTGTCGCGCGAGCCGCCGATGGCAAAGGAGACGCCCAAGCCCTGGTCTCGCCCCGGGTCGCGCGCGCCCTCGATGCGCAGCGACAGCTGCGTGCCGAGGCGTGAATCGATCTGCGGCATGCGTGTGCCGCTGCGCGTCGAGCGGCGCGACAGCGACGTGTCATAAAGCGCCGCCGCGAGCTCGAGCAGACCTTTGGAGCGCTGGATCCCCGCATTGTACCGGGTTGGACCGTCCGTCATGGTGAACCTCCGCAATCGCGTTGTTATGGGAGCGGCACGCCGCCCGGTTTTGTCAATCTTGCCGAAGATCGAACAGGCTGTTGAAAAAGTTTATGGTCGTCATTGCGAGGCCGCTCCTGAGCCTGTCGAAGGGGCGGCCTCGCAATGACGCCCTCGCTTTTTTCAACATCCTACTAAACCACGGCTTCGCTCTCCGGCACCTTCGGCTCCTTGTCCCATTCGGCCACCGGGTCGAAGGCCCACACCCATTCGCTATTGCCATGCGCGCTGCCCTTGCCGGACTCGATCAGCGCCTTTTGCGCGGCGGCATCGCGCATATGCTTGAAGCGCGCATTCGCCATCGAGAGGCGCTGGACGGCATGCACGCGCGGAATGCGGATGCGCCGGAAATTCGCGAAAGCCTCGGCCGGGTCGGGGCAAGCCTCGAGCCACCGCGCGAGGATATAGGCATCCTCGAACGCCATGCAGGCGCCTTGGCCGGCATTGGGCAGCATCGCATGCGCCGCATCGCCGATGAGCTGGATGCGGCCGCGGCCCCAATTCCGCGTCAGCGGCCGGGTGAAGAGTCCCCATTTCGAGCATTCCGTGACGATGCTCAAAAGCTTCTCGAGCCGCGGCTCGGGATTGGGAAAGCTCAAGCGCATCTCGTCGGGGTCGCCGCGGATCGACCAGCCCTCCTCGACCCATTTATCGGTGTCTTCCTGGGTCACGATGTTCACGAGCGCGGCGCCGCGAATGTAATAAGCGAGGAGGTGACAGCCCGGCCCGACCCATTGAATGTGGCCGGTGGGCTCGAGCACCTCGGACGGCACGTCGCTGCCTTTGAGCAAAGCGCGCCACACCATCTGGCCGGTATAGGTCGGGCTGTCATCGCCATAGAGCGCGTGCCGGATGACGGAGCGCACGCCGTCCGCGCCGATCACGCTGTCGGCTTCGGCCGTCACGCCATTGGCGAAGCTGAGCGCGACCCGGTCGCCGCGCTCCTCGATCGCCGTGATCCGATGGCCGAGATGGATGATGCCCGGGTCGAGCCCGCTCGCAAGCGCATCCAAGAGATCGGCGCGATGGAAGGTGTAATAAGGCGCCTGATAGCGCGCCGAGGTCTTGCGCCGGTCGCGGAATTCGAGAAACTCGCCCGTCTGCATATTGCGTGTGTAGATCCCGGGCGAGGAATTGGCGACAGCGGCGATCTCGTCGCCGAGGCCGATCGCGAGCAGCGCCTTGTTGGCATTGGGGCTGGTGTTGACGGCGGCGCCAATCTCGCCGAGTTGCGGCGCCGCTTCGTAGACCGCAGCATGCATGCCGACAGCCTCGAGCGCGTGGGCCGCGGCGAGGCCGGCAAGCCCGCCGCCGACGATCGCGATCGATTCTCCTGCCGCCATCGCCTTTTCCTAATCCAAGGGATAGGTGTCGCTCGGCAGGGGCGGCAGGCCCAGCGCGTCGCGCCCGGCGATCTGGATGGCCGGAGCGGCCCATTGCGCGTGATGAGAGATCGCGTGCAGGTCGCGCCAGTGGCGCTGGATCGCGTGATTGCCGAGCAGCCCATGCGCGCCGCTCAAATCGAACAGCCGGTTGATCGCGCTTAGCAGCATCTGCTTCAGCATCATCATGTCGCGCCGCTGCCGCACGGCATCGACGCGCGTGACCTTCTTGCCCTCGAAGATGGTCGCGACCAGCTTCTCGGTGATGAGATAAGCGAGGTCGATCTCGGCCTTGGATTGGCCGATCGCGATCTGCACATCGACGCGGTCGGACGGCTTGGCGCCGAGCGGCCGCGCCCCGCGGCCGGCGGTGAGCTCGACAAAAGCCTCATAGGCGCCGCGCGCGATGCCGTGCATCGGCGTCATCACCGCGAAGCCCGAATTGAGGATCAGCGGCGAGCGATAAAGCACGCCGTCGAGCGCCAACTGGCCGGGCGCGCGCCCGATCAGCGCGTCGTCATGGTCGTAGACAAAATTCGCCGGCACGAAGGTTGGCTCGACGATGACATCGTTGCTGCCCGAGCCTTTGAGCCCCATCGAATCCCACACCCGGTCGATTCGAAACTGCTCGGACCGCAGCAGGAAATTCAGCCGCTTGTTCACCGACCCGTCTTGATTCCGGGTGACGCCGCCGACGATCCCCCATTGGCAGTAATCGCCGCCCGAGGCGAAATGCCAGCGGCCGCCGATCTCATAGCCGCCGGTGACTTCCTTGACCTGTCCGGTCTGGTTGAAGGAGGTGAGGAGCGTCGGGTCCGGCTGGCGGTCATAGACGAAGCGCTGCGCCTCGAGCGGAAACAGGCTCAGGAAATATTGGTGCTGGATGAAGAACGTCATGCACCAGCCCGTGGAGCCGCAGATCCGCGCGACCTCGCTGACGCAATCGATCTGCGTCATCCAATCGCCCTCATAGCCGCCGAACATCTTCGGCCGCATCAGCGGCATCAGGCCGGATTCGAGGATCGCTTTGATGTTTTCCTCGGGCATGCGACGCATGTCTTCCGCGAGCGCAATATTGCGCTGCGCGATCGGGACGATGCTTTGCGCCCGCTCGATCGCTTCCTCGTAGCGGATCGTCATGCCCATGTAGTTCGAGGAAAAGCGCGGCCCGGTCACGAACATGGAAACCTCATGCGATCCTGCCATCGCGCGGAATTCTATCGCAGCTTCGCCTCGCGGCAACAGATTAACCGCGCGCGAACGCGGCATTTCTCAATGAGAAATCGCGGTTTCCCCATGGGAAAGCCGCAACCCTCGCCGCCGTGCGCATGGGGCGTTGCACCATCGCCCGACTTCGTTTAGGAGACTTTGCGGGCATCGTCTTGCGCGCAAAGATGCGGCGAAGCGGCTGCGAGGGAGGAGTGATGGGTCGGTCTCAATGGCGCGGCAAGCTCGGCGCGGCGCTTTTCGCGACGCTGGCGGCGCCGATCATCGCACTGCCCGCGTCAGCGGCGACGACGCTTACCGTCGGCAAAGCCGCCGCTAACGCCGATGCGATCATCTCGGTCGATGTCGGCGAGCGGCTCGGCATTTTCAAAAAGCACGGCATCGATCTCAAGATCCTGAACTTCACCGGCGGCGGCAAGATGATCCAGGCCATGACCGCCGGCGCGATCGATATCGGCGACGGCGCGGGAACGCAAATGGCCTTCGTCGCCAAAGGCGTGGCGATGAAAGCGGTGTGCGAGAACACCTCGACCCTGCCCTATTTCAGCATCGGCGTGCCGTGGGATTCGCCGATCAGATCGGTCAAAGAGCTCAAGGGCAAGAAGATCGGCATTTCGAGCGCGGGCTCGCTCACCGACTGGCTCGCGCAGGAGCTCGAGCGCAAGCAGGGCTGGGGCGCCAACGGCGTCACCCGCGTGGCGATCGGCAGCGGCGCGGCCTCGCCCGTCGCGGCCTTCCGCGACCATCTGATCGACGCCTATATCGGCGGCACGACCACATTCCTGAAAATGGAGGAAAGCCAGGTCGGGCGCGTCCTGGTGCCGGTGTCGGACTTCGTCGGCAACGTCGCCTCGGGCACGCTCTTCGCGTCGAACCATTTGATCGAGACCGATCCAGCCGCGCTGCGGGCCTTCCTCGCCGGCTGGATCGAGACCACGGTCTTCATCCGCAGCCACAAGGCCGAAACGGTGAAGCTCTGGAGCGAAATCACGGGCTTCCATGAGAGCGTCATGGACAAGGAGTACGACATCGTGCGCGGGATGTTCAATCCGACCTGCCGGTTCGATCCGGAATCGCTCGTCAACCTCAAGCGCTCCTTCGTCGCGCTGAAACTGCTCGATACGCCGCCCGACATGTCGAAGCTTTTGACCGAAGCCTATCTGCCAAAATAGCCGCCCGCCCAACCCGCGAAAAGGAGCTGCCGCCGATGCTCACCATCCAAAAGCCTATCCGCACCCCCGTGATCATGCGCTCGCGGCTCATGCTCGAGACCGTCTCCGAGCTGGTCGCCGCCGAGGAATGGCGCGACAAGCAGGTGATGATCCTGATGCGCCCGCAAGGCGACGATCAGTGGCGCACGCGCTTCTTTGCGAGCGATGCGCCCAATTCGGTCGACGCGGTGGCAAAGGGAGAGGCCGATATCGCGATCTGCAATCCCGGCGGCGTGCTGGGCATGGCCCTGCGCGGCCGGGGGCCTTACAAAAAGCCCATCCCGCTGCGCTCGATCATGGTGATCCCGCAATTCGATCAGCTGGGCTTCGCCGTGACGGGCAAAACCGGCCTCAAGACCTTGGGCGATCTGAAGCGCACGCGCTATCCGCTCAAGGTCTCGCTGCGCGGCCAGCCCGATCACTCGGTGCACATGATCTGCAATCAGGTGCTGAGCGCCTATGGCATGACGCTCGACGACATCGTCAGCTGGGGCGGCAAGCTCGTTTATACCGAGGGCATGCCCTATGGCCCCGACCGGTTGGGGGCGGTCAAACGCGGCGAGCTCGACGCGGTCTGGGACGAAGCCTTGCCGCTCTACGCGCCGCAAGCGATCGAGATGGGCATGCGTTTCCTCGCGGTCGAGGAGCCGCAGCTCAAGTCGCTTGAAGAGGACGGGATCATGCGCGCGGCGATCACCAACGAGGAATATCCCGGCCTCGGCGAGACGGTCTGGACGGTCGATTTCAGCGGCTGGCCGGTTTTCTGCCTGGAGAGCGCGCCCGACGCGATGATCTATAATTTCTGCGCCGGGCTCGATGCGCGCCGTGACCGCATTCCGTGGTATGGCGAGGGGCCGATGCCGCTCGACAAGCTGTGCAAGGACAGCAAGGAGGGCGCGCTCTATCTCCCGCTCCACCGCGCCGCCGAGCGCTTTTGGCGCGAGCGCGGCTATCTCCCCTGAGCGGCGATGCGAATCATTTCATATGAAGAGGGCGGCGCGGCGCGGATCGGCGTCGTCGCCGGGCGGGAGAGCTTCATTCCAGTCGGCGACATTGCGCCGTCTTTGCCCGCGAGCTTGCGCGCGCTCTTGGCATTGCCGGAGGGTCTTGCGCGACTCGATGATGCGGCCGCCGGCAAGCCCGGCACGCGCAGCCTCAGTGAGGTGCGCTTTCTTCCGGTCGTTCCCGACCCGCATGTCACCTGGGCGCTGGCGCTCAACTTCAAGAAGCATATCGAAGAGACCGGCCTCACCACCTCGAAGGAATTTCCGCATCTCTTCATTCGCACGCCCGCCTCGCTCGTGGGCCAGAACGAGCCCTTGCTCTGTCCGCCGCCCGCGATCGCCAAGGAATTCGACTACGAAGGCGAGCTTTGCGTGATCATCGGCCGCGGCGGGCGGCATATCCCCATTGAGAAGGCATTCGATCACATCGCCGGCTTCTCCTGCTTCAACGAGGGCTCGGTGCGCGAATATCAGCGCCACAACCGCAATTTCGGCTTGGGGAAGAATTTCGAGCGCTCGGGCAGCGTCGGGCCATGGCTCATGACCAAGGACGAGTTCGGCGATCCCAGGAAGCAGCGCGTCATCACGCGCCTCAATGGCATCGAGCGCCAGAACGCGCCGCTCGACGACATGCTGTTCGCGGTCGAGCAGGTGATCCATTACCTCTCGGCCGGCTACACGCTGCGGCCGGGCGACATGATCGCCATGGGAACGCCCGGCGCGCTGCCGCCGCGTCCGGGCGAGAACCTCCAGCCTTCGGGCCGGCACAAGATCCTGGGTCAGGTGAATATGAAGCCCGGCGATAAGGTCGAGGTCGAGATCACCGGCCTCGGCGTGCTCGCCAATCCGATCATCGCCGACGAGAACGCCGCCTATCGCGCGGCTTGAGGGCGACGCCGCTCAGGCGGCGGCGCGCCCCCAGAGCTCGGCGCTGGCGATGCGCGCGCCTTCGGCCAGCGCGTCGAACTTCGCCCACATCACCGAGGGGTGGACGCGCTGCACGCCTTCGGCCTGGGCAAAGCCGCAATCGGTGCCGGCGATCACGTTCTCGCGCCCGAGGATGCGCGCGAAATTGACGATGCGGTCGGCGACCAGCCGCGGATGCTCGACCGTTGTGGTGTGGTGGGTGACCACGCCGGGAATGAGGATTTTGCCTGGCGGCAGCTTCACCTTCTTCCACACGCGCCATTCATGCTCGTGGCGGACATTGGCGGCCTCGATCGAATAGGCGCCGGCCCTGACCTGCAGCATGAGATCGACGATCGCCTCCAAGGGCGCGTCGGCGACATGCGGCACGTGCCAGGAGCCGAAGCAGATGTGATAGCGGATGCGGTCCACGGGGATGCCTTCGAGCGCATGGTTGAGCGCCTCGACGCGCAGCTCGGCCCAGTCGCGATAGCGCTTGGGGCTCTGCTCGACCAGGTGGTCGTACATATTGGCCAGCACCGCGTCGTCGACCTGAAGGACGAAGCCCGCCTTTTGGACGGCGAGATATTCCTCGCGCAGCGCCTTTGCGATGGCGAAGACGTAATCGCGCTCGCTCGCATAATGTTCGTTCTCCGCGTCATAGCCGACGCTTGCCGGCGCGACCGTGGTGAAGAAGGCGTCCTCCGCCTTGACGCCGCCCAGCGCGGCTTTGAGATTGTCGAGGTCGCGCGCGACCGCGGCGTGATCGCGATAGGCGATCGCTCCGGTGCAAGCATGGCCGGGCGTGCCGACCGCGCCGCGCGGAAATTCCTTGCGCATGAAATCAACGAAGCGCGTGCGGTCGCGGCCGAGCCATATGGCGGGATAAAGCTTATCCGGCCTGGGCTCGAAGCCGCTCACCCGCTCGAGCGCGTAATTGGCCCAGCCGGATTTGCCGAACTCGCCGTCATTGACGATATCGAGATCATTCTCAGCCTGCTCCTGGACGATCGCGGCAACGAGCGGCGGCAAAAGCCCTTGGAAAGAGCTCCAATCGCCGGTCTTGCGCGCCGCGGCCGAGGCTTCGAGCAAGGCGTCGGGCCGCGGCAGGCTGCCGACATGAGTGGTGAGAATCCGGTCTATGCTGCGCTTCATCCTGCCCTCCGCTGCGGCATTTTGTTTGCCGGCGCGGCGGCGCCGTTTTGCCTGTCGCCCGCCGCTTGAGTCCGTGAGCTTACCGGCCGAGGCCGCCGGGCCATAAGGGCGGCGGCGGGCCCCAAGAAGTTAGCGCGGTGCGGCTAAGCGCCGCTTGACCGGCCAGATGCAAATGATTATCATTCCCTTATTGAGAATGATTATTACTAGCGGACGGGCGTTCGAGATGAGATTGGGTTGGGGCCGATCGATTGGCTTGATCGCCGCTCTTGCGATGCTGGCGGGTACCGTGCCGGGCCAGGCGAGCGAGGGCGATATCACGATCGCGATCAGCGGCGGCAAATTCGTGCCGAGCGAGGTGCCGGTGCCCGCCGGTCAGAAGGTCAAGCTGACCATCCGCAACCAAGACAAGAGCATGTCGGAGTTCGAGAGCACCGATTTCCACCGCGAAAAAGTGGTGGCGCCGGGCGGTGCGGTGACAGTCTTCGTCGGTCCGCTCGACGCCGGAAGCTACGAATTCTTCGACGATTTCCATCCCGATACGCGCGGCCGTCTGGTGGTGAAGTAGAAACCCATGCTCGCCACCCTCATCATCGTGTTTCGCGAGGTGCTCGAGGCCGCTCTGGTGGTCGGAATCGTGATGGCGGCGAGCCGCGGCGTGCCGCGGCGCGGCCTTTGGATCGCAGGCGGCTGTGCCGCCGGAGTCGCCGGCGCATGCCTTGTCGCAGCGTTCGCTGGCGAGATCGCAGCCGCGGTCGAAGGCGCCGGCCAGGAAGTGTTCAACGCCTCGATTCTCATCGCCGCGGTCGCGATGTTGGGCTGGCACAACATCTGGATGAGCCGCCACGGGCGCGAACTTGCCACGGACGCGACCCGCATCGGGCTAGAGGTGCTGACGGGAGCGCGACCGCTTTATGCCCTGGCGCTGGTTTGCGGCATCGCCGTGCTGCGCGAAGGCTCGGAGATCGTGCTGTTTCTCTACGGTATCGCGCTGTCGAGCGGGGACGGCGCCACCGGCATGATCCTGGGCGGCGCGCTCGGTCTCGTCGCCGGCGGGATTGCCGGTGCGGCGATCTATTTCGGCCTCATCGTGATTCCCTTGCGCTATCTCTTCGGGGTTACGGCCGGGCTGATCCTCTTCCTTGCCGCCGGCATGGCCTCGCAAGCTGCGGCCTTCCTCAGCGCCGTTGGCTTCGTGCCGGCGCTTGGCAACAATCTCTGGGATACCTCGGCGATCTTGAGCGAGCATAGTCTTGCCGGCCAAGTGCTTCACGTTCTGACCGGCTACACCGCGCGGCCCGAAGGCATCCAGCTCG
>DATEKH010000242.1:0-2401 GCA_035277525.1 Allostellaceae bacterium | reverse complement strand
AAGGACGCGAGATAGGTTTGCAGCGTCTTGCGCTCCTCATGTGGCGCGCGCGGGCGGCGGGATCAAGCCGCGCCTCAAATATGCAGCGCGCGGCCCCAGGCTTCGAGCACCGATTCATGCATCATCTCGGAGAGCGTCGGATGCGGGAAGATCGTTTCCATCAGATCCTGCTCGGTGCCTTCCATGGTCTTGGCGATGGCATAGCCCTGGATCAGCTCCGTCACCTCGGCGCCGATCATATGCGCGCCGAGGAGCTCGCCGGTCTTGGCGTCGAACACGGTCTTAACCAGCCCCTCGGTCTCTCCAAGAGCAATGGCCTTGCCGTTGCCGATATAGGGAAAGCGCCCGACCTTGACCGCGCGGCCGTTTTCCTTGGCCTTCTTCTCGGTGAGGCCGACGCTCGCCACTTGCGGCATGCAATAGGTGCAGCCGGGGACGTTGGTCACGTCGAGCGGATGAACGGTATTGAGGCCGGCGATGCGCTCGACGCACATCACGCCCTCATGCATCGCCTTATGCGCGAGCCAGGGTGGGCCAACCACATCGCCGATCGCATAGATGCCGGGCTCGCCGGTGTTGCACCACTGATCGATCACGATATGGGTGCGGTCGACCTTCACCTTGGTCTTCTCAAGTCCGAGATTCTCGACATTGCCGACAATGCCGATGGCGAGGATGACGCGCTCGACCGTGATCGTCTGGCTCTTGCCGCCGGTGACGAGCGTCGCCGTGACGCTGTCCGCGCTTTTCTTTAAGTCCTTCACCTCGGTCGAGGTGAATATCTTCATGCCCTGCTTCTCGAAGGCGCGCTTGGCGAAGGCCGAGATCTCCTCATCCTCGACCGGCAGCACGCGATCCAAGACCTCGACCACCGTCACCTCGCAGCCGAGATTGCGATAAAAGCTCGCGAATTCGATGCCGATCGCGCCCGAGCCGATGACGAGCAGGGATTTGGGCAAGGCCGGCGGCACCATCGCCTCGCGATAGGTCCAGACCAGCTTGCCGTCGGGCTCCAAGCCCGGCATCGCGCGCGCACGCGCGCCGGTCGCCAGGATGATGTGCTTGGCCGCAAGGGTGCCGAGCGATTTGCCGTCCTTGGCGACATCGAGCTTGCCGCCGCCGGCCAAGGTGGCGCTGCCGTCGAACACCGCGATCTTGTGCTTCTTCATCAGGAAGCCGACGCCGTTCGAGAGCTGCTTTGCGACCTTGCGCGAGCGCTCGACGATCTTCGTCGCGTCGTAGGTGATGTCCTTCGCCGAGAAGCCGAAATCGCCGAGGCGGTGAAGGAGATGGTTGATCTCCGACGAGCGCAGCAGCGCCTTGGTTGGAATGCAGCCCCAATTGAGGCAGATGCCGCCGAGATTCTCGCGCTCGATGACCGCGGTCTTCATGCCGAGCTGCGATGCGCGAATGGCGGCGACATAGCCGCCCGGGCCCCCACCCACCACCACCATGTCGAAAGACGTTTCTGCCACTCGTGTCTCCTGTCGATTCACCCCCTCCCTACCCTCCCCCCCTCGAGGGGGAGGGGAAGCAACGCGTCAGCGTTGCGGGTGGGGGGCCTCGCGTAGCACAGGCGAAGGCTGAATCCAGGCCTTCGCCGTCGTGCGAAGCTAAATCAATAAAGCCCCGGGCGCCTCGATCAGCTTCTTGAACGCGGCCATGAACTGCGCGCCGACCGCGCCGTCGACGACGCGATGATCGAAGGTCGCGGTGCAGCTCATCACCGTCGCGATCGCGAGCGCGCCGTCCCTGACGACCGGCCGCTTCTCGCCCGCGCCGATGGCGATGATCGCGCTTTGCGGGGGGTTGATGACCGCGGTGAATTGCCGCGTGCCGAACATGCCGAGATTGGAGATCGAGATCGTGCCGCCCTGGAACTCCTCGAGCTTCAGCTTGCCTTCCTTGGCACGCTCGGCGAGCTCGCGCATCTCGGAGGAGATCAGCGGGATCCCCTTCTTGTCGGCATGCTTGATGATCGGCGTGATGAGGCCTTCGGGCAAGGCCACCGCCACGGCGACATGCACATCCTGCCATTGCAGGATCGCATCCTCGCTCCAGGCGGCATTGACCGCCGGCACTTTGCGCAACGCCAAAGCGGCGGCCTTGATGACGAAGTCGTTGACCGAGGTCTTGACGCCCAAAGCGTCGTTGATGTCGGCGCGGATCTTGAGGAGCGCGTCGATCTCGCAATCGACGGTGAGGAAATAATGCGGCACCGCCTCGGATTCGCTGAGCCGCGTCGCGATGGTGCGGCGCATGCCCGTGATCGCATGCTCGGCATAAGGCGCATTGCCGGCGAGCGCCGCGACCTGATCCTTCGAATAGCGCGGCGCACCGCCGGCGCCGGGGCTCGGCATCGGCAGCGGCATCGCGGGCGCGCGCGCCTGCGGCGAAGGCG
>DATEKH010000241.1:0-8564 GCA_035277525.1 Allostellaceae bacterium | reverse complement strand
GACGAGGGCACGCTCGAGGTCGACACCGCCAACTACACCCGCGCGGTCGGACATCCGCCGGCCGGCCTGACCCAGCCGGAGATGCGCCCCGTCATCCCGGCGACGCGCGATCAGGCGCTGGCGCTGGCCGCGACCAAGAATCCGAGCGTCATCTCCGCGCAATTCGCCGAAGACGCGGCGCGCGACAATGTCGCCCAGATCAAGGCGCAGCTGCTTCCCTCCGTCTCGATCGTCGGCAATATCCAGCGCCTGCAAGAAACCCAGCTCGCGGGCCGCGAGACCACCAACCAGTCGGTGATCGCGCAGCTGAACGTGCCGCTCTATGAGGGCGGCAATATCTGGTCGCAAAGCCGGCAGGCGATCGAGAATGTCGGCAAGGCCAAGGGCACGACCGACGATACGCGGCGCCAGGCGGTGCAGACCGCGACCCAGTCCTGGGAGACGGTGCAATCGGCCAGGGCCTCGATCGCCTCGCTGCAGACGACGATCCGCGCCGCCCAGATCGCCTTGGAAGGCGTGCAGCAGCAGCAGCAGGTCGGCGCCCGCACGGTGCTCGACGTCCTCAATGCGCAGCAGGAACTGTTCAGCGATCAGGTGTCGCTGGTGAAGGCGCAGCACGATCTCGCCGTCGCCGAGTTCAACCTCGCGCAGCAGATCGGCGTCTTGACCGCGGTCGATCTGACCTTGCCGGTGAAGCTCTACGACGTCGACACCCATTACCGCTCGGTGCGCGACAAGGTCCTGGGCTTCGGCGCGCGCGACCAATAGGCCCTTAGAAACCGGCGCCGCCGCTGGCATTTCCGGGGCTTTTCGCCTAGTCTTGCGGGAGGAACAGGGCCGAAAGCGAATGTCGGACGCGAAAGACCAGCATGAGCCGTCGATGGAGGAGATTCTCGCCTCGATCCGGCGGATCATCTCCGAAGACGGCGACCCCGCCGCTGCGACGGCGCAAGCGCCCGCGCCGCAACCGGCTGCGGCCGGGGCCGACGACGTTCTGGTCCTGACCGAGGAAGTGGAGGATGAGCCGGCCGAGCCGCATCTCACCGTGCCGCCGAGCGCGCCCGAGCCCGCCGCCGAAGCGGCGGCGGATGAGCCGCGGGTGAGGCTTGCCGAGCCCGAGCCCGAAGCCGAGCCGGCGCCTGCCCCGGCCGAGCCCGGGGCGCCGCAATTCGGGCGGCGGCTCATCTCCGAAACCGCGGCCAACGCTTCGCTCGCGGCCTTGAGCGAGCTCGTCAACCGCAAGCAACGCGACCCCGCGATCGAGAGCCTGCCCATGGGCCAGTCGAACCGCACGCTCGAAGACATCACCCGCGAGCTTCTGCGCCCGATGCTGAAAGCCTGGCTCGACGACAACCTGCCGCAGCTCGTCGAGCGCATCGTGCGCGAAGAGATCGGCCGCCTCGCCCTCGACGCGCAGCGCCGCTGAGCGCTGGTCCACTGCGCGAGCGCATATTTCGAAATCGCATGAGACGTGGTATCGCAAAAACCCTCTCCGCCCATTGGGGGGAGAGGGTGCGACCCGCGGATCGTGATCCGCGGGGAGCGGGTGAGGTGGGCATCTGTTGCGGCCACCACCTCACCCTCCCAATCGCTGTCGCGATTGGGACGCCCCGGCCAACCGCTCTTCGCGGTTGGCCCCGAAGGGTTCGATCGCAAGAGCGGTCGAACGGGACGTCCCCTCTCCCCCGCTGCGCGGCGGAGAGGGAAGACGTTCGATCGTCTTCGATGCCTGACGAGCTGTAAGCGCGCTCGGCCATGCTGGACAAGAATTTTCATCCCGCCGCGGCCGAAGGCCCGATCTACGCCGCCTGGGAGAAATCGGGCGCCTTCGCCGCCGACAGCGAGAGCGCGAAGCCGCCTTACTGCATCATGATGCCGCCGCCCAATGTCACGGGCAGCCTGCATATGGGCCACGCGCTGACCTTCACCTTGCAGGACATTCTCATCCGCTACCAGCGCATGAAAGGCCGCGACGCGCTGTGGCAGCCGGGCACCGACCATGCCGGCATCGCAACGCAAATGGTGGTCGAGCGCCAGCTCGAATTGGAGCAATCCGACCGCCACAAGCTCGGCCGCGAGACATTCGTCGAGCGCGTGTGGCGGTGGAAAGCGGAATCAGGCGGCACGATCACGCGCCAGCTGCGCTCCTTGGGCGCCTCGCCGGATTGGAGCCGCGAGCGCTTCACGATGGACGAAGGCCTCTCGGCCGCGGTGCGCAAGGTCTTCGTCCAGCTGCATCGCGAGGGCCTCATCTATCGCGACAAGCGGCTGGTCAATTGGGACCCGAAGCTTCACACCGCGGTCTCCGATCTCGAAGTCGAGAACGAGGAGACCAAGGGCGCGCTGTGGTATTTCAAATATCCCATTGAGGGCCGCGCGGGCGAGTTCATCACGGTCGCAACGACACGGCCCGAGACCATGCTCGGCGACACCGGCGTCGCGGTCAATCCGGCGGACGAGCGCTACAAGCATCTGATCGGCAGGCACGCGGTGCTGCCCTTGGTCGGGCGGCGCATCCCCATCCTTGGCGACGAGCATGCGGATCCTTCGACCGGCAGCGGCGCGGTCAAGATCACGCCGGCGCATGACTTCAACGATTTCGAGGTCGGGCGGCGCCACGGATTGCCGCTGGTCAACGTGTTCGACCGCGACGCCAAGCTCAACGAGGCGGCGCCGCCCGCCTATCGCGGCATGGACCGGTTCGAAGCGCGCAAGAAAATCGTCGCCGATCTCGAGGCGCAGGGCCTCGTCGAGAAGATCGAGGAGAAGCTCGTGATGGTGCCCTATGGCGACCGCTCGGGCGTCGTCATCGAGCCCTGGCTCACGGATCAGTGGTATGTCAATGCGGGCGAGCTCGCCAAGGCTGCGGTCGCGGCGGTCGAGCGCGGCGACACGGTGTTCGTGCCGAAGAGCTGGGAGAACACCTTCTTCGAATGGATGCGCAACATCCAGCCCTGGTGCGTCTCGCGGCAAATCTGGTGGGGGCATCAGATTCCGGCCTGGTACGGGCCCGACGGCGCCGTCTTCGTCGAGGAGACCGAGCAAGAGGCGCTCGCCGCCGCGGCCAAGCATTACGGCCACGAGGCCGATTTGCGCCGCGATCCCGATGTGCTCGACACCTGGTTTTCCTCGGCGCTGTGGCCGTTCTCGACCCTGGGCTGGCCCGAGCGCACGCGCGAACTCCAGCGCTACTATCCGACCGACGTGCTCGTCACCGGCTTCGACATCATCTTCTTCTGGGTCGCGCGCATGATGATGATGGGCTGCAAGTTCATGGGCGCGGTGCCGTTCAAGACGGTCTATATCCACGCGCTGGTGCGCGACGCGCGCGGCCAGAAAATGTCGAAGTCCAAGGGCAACATCATCGACCCGCTGGACTTGATCGCGCGCTACGGCACCGACGCGCTGCGCTTCACCCTGACGGCGCTCGCCGCACAGGGCCGCGACATCAAGCTCGCGGAGAGCCGCATCGAGGGTTATCGTAATTTCGGCACGAAGCTCTGGAACGCGGCGCGCTATGCCGAGATGAATGGCTGCAAGCGGGTGCCGGGGTTCGATCCGAAGAGCGCAAAACTGACGCTCAATCGCTGGATCGCCACATCCGCGGGCCGGACCGCCGCGCGAGTTGCGGCGGCGCTCGAGGCCTTCCGCTTCAACGAGGCGGCCGACGCGCTCTATCAATTCACCTGGGGCACGTTCTGCGACTGGTATATCGAGTTTTCCAAGCCGATCCTCACCGGGAGCGATGAGGCGGCCAAGGCCGAGACGCGCGCCATGACCGCCTTCGTCCTGGAGCGCATCGTCCATCTGCTCCACCCGATCATGCCCTTCATCACCGAGGCGCTGTGGCGGCAGCTGGCGGGTGAGGGGTCGGGCATGCTCATCGCCGCGCCTTGGCCCGCGGAGGAGGGCTTCGCCGACGAGGCCGCGAGCGAAGAGATGGAATGGGTGGTGAGCCACATCGCCGCGATCCGCGCCGCGCGCTCGGAAATGAACGTGCCGGCGGCAGCCGAGCTTTCGGCGATGACCAGCAACGCGGCGCCGCGCATCGGCGAATGGAGCGCGCGCCACAACGAGCAGATCAGGCGCCTGGCGCGGTTGAGGGAGGACGTGTTCCTCGATCCTGGCGATCAAAAGCGGCGGAGCGACGGCAAGACCACGCTTCTCGTCATGCATGACACGACGACGGTCGCGCTCGATGTCGGCGGCGCGATCGATCTCGCCAAGGAGCGCGCGCGGCTGAAGAAAGAGGCGGGCGCGCTGCAATCCGAGCTCGACAAGATCGGCAAGAAGCTCGCCAATCCGCAATTCCTCGAAAAGGCCAAGCCCGAAGTGGTCGAGGAGCAGCGCGAGCGCCAGGGCGAGGCCGAGCAGGCCTTGGCCCGCCTCAACGCCGCGATCGCACGCATCGGCGCCGGCTAAGCGCGCCGATCGGGGAACGCGGTGCTCGGTTCATCGCTCGCTCTGTTGGGCTTGGCGGTGTTGCTGGGGGCTGCGTTGGCGCTCATCGGCGCCAAGGCGGTCGGCAAGCCACCCTCGGCCTGGCTCGCTACCGCGCATGGCATTGTCGCGGTGTCGGGCTTCGCGGCCTTGCTCTGGGCTTTGATCGCTGGGCCGGTGCGCGGCGTTGCCACCGGCACGCAATCCTTCGGCGCGATCGCCGCGGCGCTGCTGCTGATCGCGGCTTGCCTCGGCATTGCGAGCCTTCTCCTGCACATAAGGCGCCGCCGCGTGCCGGGCTTCTGGGCCAGCGCCCATGCAATGATCGCGGTCAGCGGCTTTGTGATCCTCGCGGCCTATGTGCTGCTCGGGTGAGTTGCGCTTGAGGAGCGCTTGGTCGAGACCTCGCAGGTTGGGCTGCATAAGCAGCCTGCGCCCTTCGACTGCGCGCTTTCGCGCGCGCTCAGGGTGAGGAGAAGTAGGGGGTGGCATAGACAAACCCGCCTCATCCCGAGCTTGTCGAGGGACGCACGGCTGATATCCAGCGACGAGCAATTGCTCTGCGTTTCGCTCGCTCGCCCGATCACGCCTTATAGGCGATGATCTCGACCTGGATCACGCCGGCATGGATGGGCGCGATGAGCGTGCGCCGCGTCGGCCGCTTCATCGGATCGGGAAAGGTCAGCGCCCAATGCTTGATCGCCGCGTCGCGGTATTTGTCGTCGGCGAGATAGATCGTGAGCTTCGCCACGTCCTCGAGCCCCATCCCGGCGGCGGCGAGCACGCGCTTCATGTTGATGAAGGCGTTGCGCGCCTGGGTATCGGGATCGGCCGGCATGGTCCTGGTCTCGAGATCCTTGCCGGTGATCGCGCCCGAGCTCAAGAGCGGCCCGATCTTGCAACCGAGCGGCGAGGCCTGCGGATGGTCATGCCCTTCGAGATTGATGATCTGCTGCGCCATCTTTTTCTCCCTTCGAATGTCGCCGCCCGTTCTGGCCCGCCGCGCCGCTGCGCGCAAGGCCAGCGCGGGCGCGCGCTCGATCGATTGAGTGTCGCGGGCAGTGGCGCCAAGGCGCGGTTCTGCTATCATCCGTGGCGAGGGTCATATCTATCGCCGGAGGGGGAGATGGATCTGGTCGCGCGTGCGAAAAATATTCTGCTGTCGCCCAATAGCGAATGGCCGGTGATCGCGGGCGAGCCCGCAGAGACCGGCTCGCTTTATAAATCCTACATCCTGCCGATGGCGGCGATCCCGCCGGTCTGCGGCTTCATCGGCTTCTCGATCTTCTTCGGCCGCTACGGCTTCGGCTTCGGCCTTGCGGGCCTTGTCGTGCAGTACATCCTGGCGCTGGTCGCGGTTTATGTGGTCGCGTTGATCGCGCAATGGCTGGCGCCCCGCTTCGGCGGCAGCGGCGATTTTACCCCCGCCCTGAAGCTCGTCGCCTATTCCTACACGGCGAGTTGGGTCGGCGGCGTTTTCCTGCTGATCCCGTTTCTCGGGATTTTGACTTTCCTCATGACGCTCTACGGGCTCTATTTGCTCTATGCGGGCGCGACCCCGGTGATGAGCGTCCCCGGCGAGCGCGCCATCACCTTCACCGCGGCGCTGATCCTCGGGGTGATCGTCGTCTTCATCATCGTCGGCTTCATCATCCGCCTCCTTTTCGGGGCGGCGATGATGGGAATGATGTAGTACCGACGATGTGAGGTGGGGCGTCGAGGTCGCTCCGGGTGCTGGCGCTTTGGCGCGTTTGGCGCCGCGAAGGCGCGTCTCTTTGGGAGGATGGGATGAAGGCTTGGAAGCTCGGGCTCGCCGGTGCGGTCGCGTCGCTGGCGCTGCTGGCGCCGCTCGGCGCCGGCGCGGCGGAGAAGATCAAGATCGGCATCGGCCCCGTCACTGGCGTCGGCCCGGTCTTCCTCGCCCAGGACCGGGGCTATTTCGCCGCCGAGAAGCTCGACGCCGACGCCATCAGCTTCGATGCCGCGCAGCAAGTGGCGCAGGGCGTGGTCGCGGGCGATCTCGATTTCGGCACCACCGCGGCGACCGCCGCCGCCTACAACCTCGCGGCCAAGGGCGGCCTCAAAATCATCGCCGGCCAGGGGCGCGAGGCGCCGAGCTTTCATGGCGCGGCCTTTCTCGCCTCGAACCAGGCCTGGAATGCCGGGCTCAAATCGCTGAAGGACATGGAGCACCACAGCATCGGCATCGTCCAGGTCGGCGGGCCGATCCATTACGAATTCGAGCTCGCGGTCGCCAAATACCATCTCGACGACAAGACCATGCGCGTCGTCCCGCTGCAGACGCTCTCGAACATGGCGACGGCGGTAGCCGGCGGGCAGGTCGATGTCGGCATCAATGTCAACACCTTCGCGCTGAAACTGTCGCAGAGCGGCAAGGCGCATCTCCTCGCCTGGGTCGGCGACGAGACGCCGTGGCAGAACACGATCATCCTGGTCTCGACCAAGACCGATCAACAGAAGCCCGAGCTGATCAAGGCCTTCCTCAACGCCTATAAGAAAGGCGCGCGCGACTATTACAACGCCTTCACCACGCCCGACGGACAGCGCAAGGACGGGCCGACCGCGCCCGAGGTGCTGGCGATTCTCTCGAAGCACCTCCATCAGCCCGTCGAGCAGCTCGATCAGGGGATTTCCTTCGACGATCCCGAGGCGCGGCTCGACGTGGCGGACGTGATGCGCCAGGTCGCCTATTTCAAAAAGCAGGGCATGCTGCCGGCCAACGCCGATGGCGAGGCCATGCTCGATCGCCGCTTCGTCGTGCCGCTGGGGGAGTGAAGCGGCGTCTCGCTGCCGTTCTGCGTGGCTTGCGCTGCGAGATGCTGCATGAGCAGCTTGCGCCCTTCGACACGCGCTCCTGCGGAGCGCTGCTCAGGGTGAGGAAATATGTTTGATGGCATCAAAAAATCCGCCTCATCCCGAGCGTGAGCCTGAGCGCGAGCGAAGGCGAGCAGTCGAGGGACGCACGGCCGTATTCCAGCGAATGCAATCGTAACATTGCGCGAGAGTCGCCAAGCAACCCGCCCAATCACTCCGCCGCCGCGCCGAGCGCCTGCTCGCGATCGTAGATATAATCGCGCGTCAGCGGCAGCGCGTCGACGCGGCGCGCCAGCTGGAGCTGGAACACCATCAGCCCGCCATGACGGAACGCCATCTCGCTGCCGGCGAGATAGAGCTCCCACATGCGGCAAAAGCGCTCGTCGTAAAGGCTCTTCATCGCCTCGCGCTGCGCCAAGAAGCGCTGGCGCCAGTGCCGCAAGGTCTCGGCATAGTGGAGGCGCAGGATCTCGAGATCGGCGACAAAGAGCCCGGCGCGCTCGACCGCGGGTACGACTTCGGACAGCGCGGGGATATAGCCGCCGGGGAAAATGTATTTGCGCGTCCAGGCATCGGTCGTGCCCGGCCCGTCGCTGCGGCCGATCGCATGAATGAGCGCGACGCCTTCCTCGTTGAGGAGCCGCGCGATGGTGCGGAAGAAAGCGGGATAGTTCGGCGCGCCGACATGCTCGAACATGCCGACCGAGACGATGCGATCGAACGGCCCGTCGATCTCGCGATAATCGCGCGGCTCGAAGGTGACCGTGCCGGAGAGCCCCGCCGCCGCGGCGCGCTGGCGCGCCACCGCGATCTGCTCGGCGGCGGGCGTGATGCCGGTGACGCGCGCACCGCTGCGCGCGATATCGAGCGCGAGCCCGCCCCAGCCGCTGCCGATATCGAGGACGCTGAGGCCCGGCCGCAGCGCGAGCTTGGCCATGATGTGGCGCTTCTTCGCTTGCTGTGCGGCCTCGAGCGAGAGGCCGGCCCTTCGGAAATAGGCGCAGGAATATTGCAGATCGCGATCGAGAAAGCCGCGGAAGAGGGTCTCCGACAGATCATAGTGATGTGCGGCGTTGCGCTTGGCTTTGCCTCGCGAATTCCATTGCTGGAGACGCCGGCGCAGCGCGAGCGAAAGCGGCGAGAGCAAAGGCACGCGCCATTTGCGGCGATGCGGCAGGTTGCGGTTGGCAAGCTCGAAAAGATCCGAAAGGCTGCCGCGCTCCAGCGTGATCTCGCCATCCATATAGGCCTCGCCGAAGCCGAGCGCCGGCTTCGCCAAGACTTTGAGG
>DATEKH010000240.1:0-3133 GCA_035277525.1 Allostellaceae bacterium | reverse complement strand
TGTTGATCAGTAGAGAGTATGTGCCAGCGAATTCCAGATGTCCCACCAACGACTGAAATCCATGTCCTGACTGGCACCTCCACCCGGCGCCGGGGGCGTCGGCGGTGCTTCGATATGTTGCGCCATCATACGACCACTGACGCCGGCGAGTTCGTCGTCAGAGAGGACATCGATTTCGTGCATCATGTGCATCTCCTGTTTCATGACGAGGGATTGTCCACATCGTCTGGTTGAGAGTGATGTGGCAGTCAGCACAATTGCTGTGACTCGCGTCACATGCATCGCGCCGGCCGGTGATCGCGCCGAAAGGGTGAAGTTCAGCAGTGTCACCGCATTGCGACGACGCCGTTCGTTTTATCAGAAGTCATGTCAAGCCCCCATCGACAAAAATATTTATCTTTCGCTTTTCCGAAATACATGATTATCCTCTCCGCCGTCCCGCCTCCACTGGAGCAACTGTGCTGAAGTAGACGCGGTGATCGGCCGGCCTCAAGGCTGGCGCTGCGCGCCCCCGCCTGCGGCGGCTGACGGCCTTGACCCCGCCCGCTCACCGGTCTTTTGGCTTTGCATGCGCTCGGTCGAGGACCGAGCGCGATGTACGCTTGTTAGCTCACGGCGTAGCGGCTGGGATCCCATTTCTGCCGTCTAGCGATCAGAGTGTTGAGGATGATGATCAGCTTGCGCATGCAGGCAACGAGCGCAACCTTCGGCGCCTTTCCCTTGGCGATCAGGCGTTGATAGAAGGCCTTGATGACGGGATTGTTCTGCGTGGCGGCGCCGAGACACGGCATATAGATTGCGTTGCGAATCCAGCGTCGCCCCCCCTTGATGTGGCGCTCGCCACGCCGCTGGCCGCTATCGTCGTCATACGGAGCGAGGCCGATCAAGGCCGCCGCGATCTCGTCGCTTACATGGCCGAGCTCCGGCATCCCGGCGACCAGGTTGGCGGCGGTCGTTTCAGCAAAGCCCGGTACGCTCTCGATGATCTCGGCGCGTTCGGCAAAGTCTGCCGTGGCCTTGACCTTGGCCGCGATTGCAGCCTCGAGCTTTTCAATTTCGACAGCCAGGCTCTTCGAGACGCGTGCATTCGCTTTTCGAACCTGTCCTGGCGCAGCATGTGCATTCTGGCTTTGCAGGCGGGTCTTGAGCTCGACCAGAGCTATGCGTGCTTTCACCAGCGCGACTAGTTCCTCGCGTGCGGGATCGCTTGTCTGGCTCGGGCCCTCGCTGAACGTCTCTGCGAACCAGGCAATCATCTCCGCGTCGATCGCATCGTTCTTGGCCAGCCGGCCAGCCGACAGCGCAAAGTTGCGGACCCGCTTGGGGTCGACAATCCGCACCTCGATGCCGGCCTTGTGCAGCACTTTGCGCCATTCACGCTCGTAACCGCCACTGGCCTCCAGCACCGCCTTGCTCACCTGATGCTTGCGCAACCAGGCAACCAGCTTGCGGTGACCCTGTGCGGTGTTCGGGCAGGTCTGCCGCAAGGCCAACGAGCGAATGCACGCATCCACCTTGTCCTTGGCGACATCGATGCCCACGACAACGAGATCATTTTGTGCCATCATCCACTCCCTTCCTTGCTCGGTACGGGCTCGAGGCCCTTGCAACTGTTCGGGTTGAGGAAGACACCGGATTGTCCCTCGCTCTGATGCAGGCTTTTCGCTTTTGGGGCGTAACGGGCTCAAATCCAGCAACGGGCGGTTGGTGAGAACCGCCCGTTCGCACATCCTGCCAGATTTTCTGGACACAAGGGGCGTATCGCGATCGTCACGGACGTTGGAAGCGGGATGCGGTGGACGTGAAGGTGCTCAGCGCGCTTGCGCGCCGACGAAAGCATCCTCGCGGACGGCCAAGTCGTGTCGTCCTGATCTCCCGACGCTGGGATCAAGCCTGCGGGTGACGAACCCGAGAGGCGACGGAGGCTATCAAGCCCGGCACTCCGAGGAGAGCACGAAGCAGCCGTTAAAACCACCGCGCAGGGAATGCCGGATTGCTCCGGCCTTGCCTGTGGTGACTGCCGCCTGCGTTTTTTGTTGCAGGCGGGCCATGGGTGCGGCCAGCATCCGGCATTCCCTGCGCCCTCCTCGCTTCGAGGGCGACGCGCGATGCATCACTCGGGCATGAAGGTGCCGCGGGAAGGTAGAGGTGTGTCCCCTCTCGCCGTCATTCCACGTGAAAGCGGGGAATCCAGTATTCCAGGGGCGTCTCGGCGAGAACACTACCGCCTCTGGAATGCTGGCTCGCCCGGTCAAGCCGGGCGACGACACCGAAATTGGGTTTGGCAGTCAGAAAGGCGCGAATATCGCTGCGCTGATGCAGACTACGATTATCTCACCACCTTGTCGCTCAAGCCGCCGTGCGGTCGTAACCATTGGCCACGCCGCCGTCGGCACCATTAGCGAGCTTGCCGTTGGCATGACCATTGAAGCGCTTGCCATTGCCCTTGTCGTTAGCCTTGGCATGGCCGTTGAGCCTTTTCAGCTTCTCCTTCGCCTTGGCGAGCTTCTCGGCGAGGCGCTCCGCCTTGCGCTCGGCTTTTTCGCGCTCGCGCTGGCGCTCGGTCCTCGCCTCGGCGCGCTTCTTCTTGCGCTTCTTCTCGCAGGCGTCGCATTTGCAGCCGATCGGCTTCAGGTAGGCCTTGAAGTAATCGGTGCCATAATCGTAGTTGATCTCCTCGCCGGGCTCGATGTTCTTGATGGCGCGGATATAGACCCTGCGCTTGCGCGGACGAACGTCGCTTTCCGCGTTCGGCTTGCAGGCATGGTTGATGTAGCGGGCGATATTCTTGCGGACCGAGCCGTCGATGGTCCAGCGGTTGGTGAGCTCGAACAGGTATTTGTTCTCGATCTCGTCGTCTTTTTTCTTCTTCGAATCCAGCAGCGGCCCGAAATAGCGGATGATCCGGGTGCCCTTCTTGATCGGTTTGGTGGCGAAGAGGCCGAGTCCGGTTTTGGAGCGGCCGATGCGGTAAGGTTTGTCTGGGGAAAGCTCAGGCATGATACTTTTGTGACGGACGCGATCGAAGGTCGCGCCGGTTCTAGAACGTTTCAACGCCGATGTCAGTCATTTTACGCCCTGCGCATCAACCTTCCCCAGCTTGTACGGCTCGAAAACCCATGCCCTTGGTTCC
>DATEKH010000239.1:0-26961 GCA_035277525.1 Allostellaceae bacterium | reverse complement strand
TGCACCGCTCATGACCAGCGAAGCTCATAAGGATCGGGGAGACGCCGGGGTTGCGTGCCACGCCCTCGCAGGCCGCAAGCTTCCGCTTGCGGCGCGGTGGGACGCGCTGGTTTGCGATTCCGGCTCGCCCGGCCGGCGCGCGAGCGGCGGCTTGCCCGCCCTCGCGAGCCAGCCGAGGAGACTAGAAGTCCATGTCGCCCGCGCCCGCGGGCATGGCGGGCTTCTTCTCGGGCTTCTCGGCGACCATGGCTTCGGTCGTCACCAGCAGGCCGGCGACCGAGGCCGCGTCCTGCAAGGCGAGGCGCACGACCTTGGTCGGGTCGATGATGCCGGCCTTGACCATGTCGACATACTCGCCGGTCTGCGCATCGAAACCGCGATCCGCGTCGTTGCCGTCGAGCAGTTTGCCGACGACGATCGAGGCATCGACCCCGGCATTCTCGGCGATCTGCCGGATCGGCGCCTGCAAGGCCCGGCGCACGATGTCGATGCCGGTCTTCTGGTCGTCGTTCTCGGCGCGCAGCTTGGCCAGCGCTTTGGTCGCATAGAGAAGGGCGGCACCGCCGCCGGCGATAATGCCTTCCTCGACCGCGGCGCGGGTTGCGTGCATCGCGTCGTCAACGCGATCCTTGCGCTCCTTCACCTCGACCTCGGTCGCGCCGCCGACGCGGATCACCGCGACGCCGCCCGCGAGCTTGGCAAGACGCTCCTGGAGCTTCTCGCGATCGTAATCGGAGGTGGTCTCCTCGACCTGCTGCCGAATCTGGTTGCAGCGGCCCTCGATGTCCTTCTTCTTGCCCGCGCCCTCGACGATCGTCGTATTCTCCTTCTCGATGCGGACCTTCTTTGCCCGGCCAAGCATGTCGAGCTTTACGTTCTCGAGCTTGACGCCGAGATCTTCGGAGATGAGCTGGCCGTTGGTGAGGATCGCGATGTCCTCGAGCATCGCCTTGCGGCGATCGCCGAAGCCCGGCGCCTTCACCGCCGCGACCTTGAGGCCGCCGCGCAGCTTGTTGACGACGAGCGTCGCGAGAGCTTCGCCTTCCACCTCTTCGGCGACGATGAGGAGCGGCTTGCCCGACTGCACCACCGCCTCGAGCAGCGGCAGGAGGCTCTGCAGGGTGGAGAGTTTCTTCTCGTGGAGCAGGATGTAGGCATCCTCGAGCTCGGCCACCATCTTCTCGGCGTTGGTGACGAAATAGGGCGAGATGTAGCCGCGGTCGAACTGCATGCCCTCGACCACGTCGAGCTCGGTCTCGAGGCTCTTTGCCTCTTCGACCGTGATGACGCCCTCATTGCCGACCTTCTGCATCGCCTTGGCCAGCATCTCGCCGATCTCGCGATCGCCATTGCCCGAGACGGTGGCGATCTGCGCGATCTCGTCATTGGTCGAGACTTTCTTCGAGCGCTTCTTGATGTCCTCGACCACCGTCTCGACGGCGAGGTCGATGCCGCGCTTCAGATCCATTGGGTTCATGCCCGCGGCCACCGCCTTGGCGCCCTCGCGCACGATCGCTTGCGCGAGCACGGTCGCCGTGGTGGTGCCGTCGCCGGCCTGGTCGCTGGTCTTGGACGCGACTTCGCGCACCATTTGCGCGCCCATATTCTCGAACTTGTCGGCAAGCTCGATCTCCTTGGCCACGGTGACGCCGTCTTTCGTAACGCGCGGCGCACCGAAGCTCTTATCGAGCACGACGTTGCGGCCCTTGGGGCCCAAGGTCACCCTCACCGCATTCGCCAGAATGTCGACGCCGCGCAGCATGCGCTCGCGCGCGTCGCCGTGAAACCGGACTTCCTTCGCAGCCATGGCTTGAGCCCTCCCTTACGCCGCTTTCGCTTTCCGCTTGGTCTCGGCGCCTTCGATGACGCCCATGATGTCCGATTTTTGCAAACGACGGAAATTCATGACAAACCTCCGTTTCGCTGGGTTTCGCGTTTCTTAGCACTCTCGCTCTGAGAGCGCCAAACTAAGTCGGAAATTTTGCCGCGCGGTTCAAGACCAAAGCGGTGATTTTTTTGAGAGATTACCACGCTTCGGCCGGTCGTCGGCCGATCGGATCGACGCGCCGGCGCGGCCAGGCTCAGGCGAGCGTCTTGCCGAGCCGGCCAGCCAGGTCCTGAATATATTGCCAGGCGACGCGGCCCGAGCGCGCGCCGCGCGTGATCGACCATTCGCCCGCCTCGGCGCGCATTTTGTCTGGGGGATAGTCGAGGCCGAAATGCTTGGCATAGGCCTCGACCATCCTGAAATAAGTCGGCTGGTCGCAGGCATGGAAGCCGAGCCACAGGCCGAAGCGGTCGGAGAGCGAGACCTTCTCCTCGACCGCCTCGCCGGGATTGATCGCGCTCGAGCGCTCGTTCTCGATCATGTCGCGCGACATGAGATGCCGCCGGTTCGAGGTGGCGTAGAGCACGACATTGCCGGGACGGCCCTCGATGCCGCCTTCGAGCACGGCCTTCAAGGATTTGTAGCTGGTGTCCTGCTGATCGAAGGAAAGATCGTCGCAGAACAGCAGGCAGCGCCGCTTGGTCTGGCGCAGCAGCGCGAGCAGCGTCGGCAGCGACGGGATGTCCTCGCGATGAATCTCGACGAGAACGAGCGCACGGGGCGACTCAGCGTTGATCGCAGCGTGGATCGCCTTCACCAGCGAGGATTTGCCCATGCCGCGCGCGCCCCAGAGCAGCACGTTGTTGGCCGGAAATCCGGCGGCGAAGCGCCGCGTATTGTCGATGAGAATGTCGCGCACCCGCTCGATCCCTTGCAGCAGCGCGAGGTCGACGCGGTTGACGCTCGGCACCGGCTCGAGGAATTCGCGGTCGGCGTGCCAGACGAAGGCATCGGCCGCCTCGATGTCGTTCTTCGGCCGCGCCGGCGGCGCCAGGCGCTCCAAGGCGGCGGCGATCCGCGCGAAAAGGGTGGTGGTCTTCGCTTTTTCCGTCATCGCCTCGTCCCGCACCGCGGCTTGCCTTTGATGAAAGCGGCGCCATGATAGCCGCAGGCCGCACGCTCGCAACCGGGCCGCTTGCTTGCGCTTTGCGCGCCCATCCAGTACCAATGCGCCGCGCTCGGCGCGTCTCTGGCGCCGGCGGCGGCCCGTTTGGGCCAGGGAGTGTCCGATGCTGATTTCGCCGGCATTTGCACAAGCGACCGGCGGCGGCGATTCATCCAGCATGCTGGTGCAGATCGCGCCGCTGGCGCTGATCTTCGTCGTCTTCTACTTCTTCCTCATCCGGCCGCAACAACAGAAGGCGAAGCAGCAGCGCTCGATGCTCGACGCGATCCGGCGCGGCGACCGCGTCGTGACCGGCGGCGGCGTAATCGGCACGGTGGCGAAGGTCGTCAACAACGACGAAATCCTGGTCGACATCGCCGACAATGTGCGCGTGCGGGTGGTCCGCTCGACCGTCTCCCAGGTGCTCGCCAAAACCGAGCCGGTGCCGGCGAAGGACAAGGGCTCGTCGGACAAGGACGGTGACGGGCCGAAGGACGGAGCCGCATCCGCCGACCCCAAGACGCAAGAGCCGGTACCGATGTGGCGAAAGCTGCTGGGGCTGCGCTAGCGCTCGGCGCCGGATCCGCTCATGCTTTATTTCCAAACCTGGAAGCTGGTCCTCATCTTGGGCGTCTGCCTTCTGGGCGTGATCTTCGCCTTGCCCAACGCATTCGCGCCGCAGACAGTCGAATCCTGGCCGTCCTTTTTCCCCAAGCACCAGGTCTCGCTCGGCCTCGATTTGCGCGGCGGCTCCTATCTGCTGCTCGCCGTCGACATGGCGGCAGTCGAGAAAGAGCAACTCGCGGGCGTGGTCGATGATGTCCGCCAGCGCTTTAACGCGGCGAAGATCGGCTATACCGGCCTCACCTCCGACGCCAATCACGTCACCTTCACCCTGCGCGAGCCCGGCGACGCGGCTCAGGTGCGCGATATCGTCGGCAAGATCAGCACCGATCTCGATATCCAGATCGGGCCTGGCGGGACGGTGACGCTGACCCCGAACCCGGCGGTTCTGGCGCAGCGCCGTGCCTCGGCAGTGTCGCAATCGATCGAGATCGTGCGGCGGCGCATCGACGAGACCGGCGTGCGCGAGCCGAGCATCCAGCGCGAAGGCGACGATCGCGTCGTCGTGCAGCTTCCCGGCCTCGCCAATCCCGAGCATATCAAGGAGCTCCTGGGCAAGACCGCGAAGATGACCTTCCAGCTGGTCGATACCAACGCGTCGGTCGAGGATGCGCGCCGCGGCCGTCTGCCGCCGGGCGACGAGCTGTTGCCGAGCGACACGACGCGCAACGGGCAGCCGGAGCAATACTATGTCGTCAAGCGCCGCGTCATGGTGAGCGGCGACACGCTGACCGATGCGCAGCCCACCTTCCAGGACAATCAGCCGGTGGTGAGCTTCAAATTCGATTCGACCGGCGCGCGCCGTTTCGGCGACGCGACGAGGGATAATGTCGGCAAGCCATTCGCCATCGTGCTCGACAACAAGGTGATCAGCGCGCCGGTGATCCGCGAGCCGATCCTCGGCGGCTCGGGCGTCATCTCGGGCAGCTTCACGACGCAATCGGCGAACGATCTCGCCGTGCTGTTGCGCGCGGGCGCCTTGCCCGCGCCGCTGACCGTGCTGCAGGAGCGTTCGGTCGGGCCCGATCTCGGCTCGGATTCGATCCATGACGGCGCGCTCGCGAGCGTCGTCGGCGTAGCGCTCGTCGTCGTGTTCATGGTGATGTTCTACGGCCTCTTCGGAATCTTCGCCGACATCGCGCTGTTCTTCAATCTGTGCATCATGCTGGCAAGCCTGTCGCTCCTCGGCGCGACCCTCACCTTGCCCGGCATCGCCGGCATCGCCCTCACCATGGGCATGGCGGTCGATGCGAATGTGCTGATCTATGAGCGCATCCGCGAAGAGGTGCGCGGCGGGCGAACCCTGATCTCGTCGCTGCAAGCGGGTTTCGAGCGCGCCTTCGGCACGATTCTCGACAGCCATGTGACGACGCTCGTCGCCGGCGCGCTCATGTTCTGGCTGGGCTCGGGTCCGATCAAAGGCTTTGCCGTGACATTGAGCCTTGGCGTGCTGACGTCGCTGTTCTCGGCGATTCTCGTGACGCGGCTTCAGATCGTCACCTGGCTGCGGCGCACGAAACCCAAAGTCATTCCGATCTAGCCATGCGCCCGCTCGTCGTCATTCGGAGAATTCCGAACATCAATTTCATGGGGCTGCACAAGCTCGGCTTTGCGCTGTCGCTGGTGATGACGCTGGGCTCGCTCGTGCTGTTCTTCACCCATGGCCTCAATTACGGCATCGATTTCAGCGGCGGCACGGTGATCGAGGCCCGCACCACGACGGGCCCCGCCGATCTCGCCGCCATGCGCGGCCAGCTCGACGGCCTCGGCTTGGGCGATGTGTCGCTCCAGGGCTTCGGCGCCCCCGACACTGTGCTCATCCGCCTCCAGCGCCAGCCCGGCGGCGACAAGGCGCAAGAGCAGGCGGTCGAGAAGGTCAAAGCGAAACTCGGACCCGCGGTCGATTACCGCCGCGTCGAGGTGGTCGGCCCCACGGTCGGCGCCGAGCTGATCCGCGCCGGCACCGAGGCGACGGTGCTCGCGCTCATCGCCATCGCCATCTATGTCTGGTTCCGCTTCGAGTGGCAATTCGGCGTTGGCGCCATGCTGTCGACCCTGCATGACGTGGTCACGACGATCGGGCTGTTCTCGCTCTTCCAGATCGAGTTCAATCTCACGACGCTCGCCGCGATCCTCACCATCGCCGGCTATTCGGTCAACGACACGGTGGTGATCTATGACCGCGTTCGCGAGACCATGCAGCGGCATAAGAGCCTCGCCTTCGCGATGCTGATCAACCGGAGCCTCAATGAGACCTTGTCGCGCACGATCCTGACCGTCACCACCACCGCGCTCGCCGTTCTCTCGCTGCTCGTTTTCGGCGGCGAGGTGCTGCGCGGCTTCTCGATCGCGATGCTCTGGGGCATTGGCGTCGGCACCTATTCCTCGCTCTTCATCGCCGCGCCCTTGCTCCATTACATCCGCCCTACCCATGTGGGGCACGGGCGCAAAGACGTGAGCGATACCCCCGCCAAGCGGACACCCTGAGTTGGATGTCACCCCGCTTGTCCCCAAAGACCGGCAGGTGATCGAAAGCTACAGTGCCGACGGCTTCCGGGTGAGCGGGATCATCCACAAGGGCGCGATCCTGGTGTTGCCGCGGGCGACGCTCGCCTGGCCGGTCGTTTCGATGGCGGATGTTTCGCTCGCAAGCCTCGCGCCCATCCTCGGCGCCGATCTGCGCGTGCTGCTCTTGGGCTGCGGCAGGCGGATGGCGCTCGTGCCGGCGGATTTGCGGCAGGCGCTGCGGCAGCGCGAGATCGTCATCGACGCCATGGATAGCGGCGCCGCGTGCCGCACCTACAACGTCTTGCTCGCCGAGGACCGGCGCGTGGCGGCGGCTTTGCTGCCGCCACGCTGATGCCGGCGGCAAGAAGGCGGCTGCGGACCATGACCCGCAGCCGCGCTCCAGTCAGCGCACCAGCGACAGGTTCTTGCCGACGAAGTCCCAATTGACCATGTGGTCGAGGAAGGCGGCGATGAAATCGGGCCGCCGATTCTGGTAATCGAGATAATAAGCATGCTCCCACACGTCGCAGGTGAGGAGCGCGGTCTGGCCCAGCGATATCGGATTGATGGCGTTGGCGGTCTTGATGATCTTGAGCTTGCCGCCATCGGCGACGAGCCAGGCCCAGCCGCTGCCGAATTGCGTGGCGCCCGCCTGCTTGAACTCGTCTTTGAATTTGTCGTAGCCGCCGAAGGCGCCGTTGATCGCCGATGCGGCCGCACCCGTCGGCTGGCCGCCGCCGCCGGGCTTCATCGAATTCCAGAAGAAGGTGTGATTCCACACCTGCGCGGCGTTGTTGAAGATGCCGGCCTTGGACTCATCCTTGGCGGTCGTCTTGATGATGTCCTCGAGGGATTTCCCGGCGAGCGGCGACTCCTTCAGCAGGTTGTTGAGAGTCGTCACATAGGCCTGGTGGTGCTTGCCATGGTGGAACTCGAAAGTCCGCGCGGAGATATGCGGCTCGAGCGCGTTCTTGGCGAAAGGCAAAGGCGGAAGCTCAAATGTCATCGCTTTTCCTCACTGATTGCACGGATTTTGGGCAGATCAACACGCTGCCGGCGCTGGTCCGGCGGAACGGGACTTCATAAATGACGTGGACACGAGGCGCGAGGGTGACGAGCCGCGTGCTTCATTAAATCTCGTTCATGTGCGCGGCGCGCGAAATCGTCATCGCGGCTCGCGCAAAAGGAAACGGGGCCGCGCGGGCCCCGTTTTGCCGAGAAGTCGCAGCGACCGCTTAATAGAAGTGGACGCCCGCCATGCAGTAGAGCATCGGGATCGAGAGCAAGGTATTGATGCGAGACGCGAGGCCCGCCGTGCGCGTGGCCTTTTTGACCTCGTCGGGCGTGGCCTGAACGATGCCGAGATTCTTCTTCTGGCCTGGCCAGATGATGAACCAGACATTGAACCACATGATCGTGCCCAGCCACATGCCGAAGCCGATGGTCGTATTATGCGTGCTGCCGTCGCCGATGCCGAGCTTGATCGCCGAGCCGAGATAGCCGTTCATCCAGGCGAGGATGAGGCCGAAGATGATCGTGCCCATCGCCCCCCAGCGGAACCAGAACAAAGCTTCCGGCAGGATGTATTTGGCGACGCCCGGGCGCAGCTCGGTCGGAATCTTGGGCATGGTGGGCGTCTGCGTGAAATTGAAATACCAGAGATGGCCGATCCACATCACACCGCACAGGATGTGGCACCAACGAATAAAGAATTGCCACCAGTCGAAGCTGACGAATTCCATGGCGTTCCCTCCTTCTGCCGCGTCACGCGATGGCGTGGATCAGAAGAACGACGACAATCGTCAGCACGACGCCGAGCGTGATCGTCTGGCCCAGAGAATCAAGCGGATTTTTCATTGGCGATTTCCCCTTTTTCAGCGGCTTTGTTTCCCAGATGACCCCAGCCGCCAGCGAACATCATAACCGCGCCTCGCGCGCATCACAATTGCGCCACAAACCGGGAGATCGTTTCACGGGGGTCGGGCGATGTGTGGCCGCCCCGCGCATCCGTGTCATACTGCGGCCATGGAGATGCGGTGTGCGCGCTGCGGCGCGAGATTTTCTTGCGAAGGCGGGGGTTCATGCTGGTGCATGACGCCGCCCTATATCCCCATGCCGCGTGGGGACGAGACCTGCCTCTGCCCCGCCTGTCTCGATGCGGCGCGGGCTGCACTCAACCCCGATTCGCAGTCCTCGGTCCGCCGTTCGCCGTGACGGGTCCGGCGCTTTCTCCGCTCGGCATGGCGCTGCGGCAAAACGATCGCGACCGGTTCCAGACCGCGCTGTTCGCGCCGGCGACGTGCCGCGAGGCGCTGTTCGCGCTCTATGCCTTCAATTATGAGATCGCGCGCGTGCCGGAGGTGACGCACGAGCCGCTGATCGGGCAGATCCGGCTGCAATGGTGGCGCGACGCGCTCGACGAGATCTATCGCGGCGCGCCGGTGCGGCGTCACGACGTCGCCGAGCCCTTGGCGCGCGCGATCCGCGCGCACGGGCTGACGCGCGCGCATTTCGAGGCGATGCTCGAGGCGCGCGCGCGCGATCTCGACGCCGCGCCGCCCCGTGATCTCGAGTCGCTCGAAGCCTATGCCGAGGGCGCGTCGGCCAGCCTCGTGCTGCTCGCGCTCGAAACCCTGGGCGTGCGGGGAGGGAAGAGCGAGGCGGTGGGGCGATCGGTCGGGATCGCCTATGCGCTCAGCGGTCTCCTTGCCGCGGTGCGCTTCCACGCCGGCATGAAGCGGCTCTACATCCCGCAGGACATGATCGATCATCATCGCATCGATGTGGAGCGCAGCGTCTTCGCGCGGAAATCGACGCCGGCGCTCAAGGAATGCGCCGAAGAGATCGCTGCGCTCGCGCGCTATCATTTGAGCGTGGCGCGGGCACAGCGGGAGGCCGTGCCCAAGGCCGCTTTGCCGGCGCTCCTGCCCGCCATCATCGCCGAGCGGCGCCTCGAGCGCCTCGCGCGCAGCGGCTACGATGCGTTCGATCCGCGCCTAGAGCAGCGCGACACGCTGCAAAGCCTGCGCCTCGCCTGGGCTGTGTGGCGCAGGCGGTATTAGGTCGTAAACTCATAAAAGGGATTCCCTTGCGGGTCGAGATGTGATTCAAGCTCCTCAAAGGAGCTGTTCATGTCGCCACGACGGTACGAGCTGACGGATTTCGAATGGTCGATCATCGCGCCGCTGCTGCCCAATAAGCCGCGCGGCGTGCCGCGGGTCGATGACCGTCGGGTGCTCAACGGCATTTTCTGGGTCCTGCGGTCAGGCTCGCCATGGGCCGATGTTCCGGAGCGCTATGGCCCGCCGACCACGATCTACAACCGCTTCAACCGCTGGCGGAAAGCCGGGGTTTGGGATCGGCTGATGGACGCGATCATTAAGGCTCATGATGGCAAGGTTCAGATGATCGATTCGAGCGTCGTTCGGGTTCATCAGCAAGCCGCCGCCCAAAAAAACAAGCTGGAGACGCTTGTATCGGTCGAAGTCGTGGAGGACTGACCACCAAGCTGCACGCTCGCGTCGTCGGCAATGGCCTGCCCGTTCAGCTTGAGCTCTCCCCTGGGCAAGCCAACGACGCCCCGATGGCGGAGCTTCTGCTCAGCGATCTGCCGAAAGGGGCTGTCGTGCTCGCAGACCGCGCCTATGACGCCGACTGGATCCGCGATGTCATCGACGACCAGGACTGCCGCGCCTGCATCCCATCCAAGATCAACCGCGCCGAGCCTATTCCCTACTCGAAGCGCACCTACAAAAAGCGCAACCTCATCGAGCGCTTCTTCAACAAGCTCAAGCAGTTCAGGCACATCTGCACGCGTTTCGACCGCATCGCCCTCAACTATCTTGCGATGGCAAAGCTTGCTTCCATTCGGCTCTGGCTCAGGCATTATGAGTCTGCAGCCTAGAGAGAGCTATTCCGCCGCTTCGCGCGCGGGAACGAGCCAGCGCTCCAACGCGGCGAGGGCGCGGCGCGCCATCAAAGGCTTTTTCTCGCCGCGATTGGCGCGGGTGATTGCGCCCTCGGGCAGCGGCGGGAAGAGGCCGAAATTGATGTTCATCGGCTGGAAGCTCTTGGCGTCGGCGCCGCCAGTGAGATGGCCGAGGAGCGCGCCGAGCGCCGTCGTGGCCGGCGGCGGCGTCAGGGCTTGCCCCAGCGCTTCGGCCGCAGCGAAGCGCCCGGCGAGGAGCCCGATCGCGGCGCTCTCGACATAGCCTTCGACGCCGGTGATCTGCCCGGCAAAGCGCAGATGCGGCAGCGCTTTGAGACGCAGCGCGGCATCGAGCAGCGCCGGGCTGTTGATGAAGGTGTTGCGATGAAGTCCGCCGAGGCGCGCGAATTCGGCGCGCTCCAGTCCCGGAATTGTACGGAAGAGGCGCAGCTGCTCGCCATGGCGCAGCTTCGTTTGAAAGCCGACGAGGTTGTAGAGCGTGCCGAGCGCGTTGTCCTGGCGCAGCTGCACCACCGCGTAGGGCCGCCGAAGGCTGCGCGGATCGCGCAAGCCGACGGGCTTCATCGGCCCCCAGCGCAGCGTGTCAGGGCCGCGCTCGGCCATCACCTCGATCGGCAGGCAGCCGTCGAAATAGGGCGTGGTCTGTTCCCAATCGTGGAACTCGACCTTGTCGGCGGCGAGGAGTGCCGCAACGAAGGCCTCGTATTGCACGCGGTCGAGCGGGCAATTGATGTAATCGGCGCCATCGCCCTTATCGTAGCGCGATTGGCGCCAGACCTTGCCGTGATCGATGCTGTCGGCGTGGACGATCGGCGCGATCGCATCGAAGAAGGCGAGGGCCTCGGCCCCGGTCGCGTCGGCGATCGCCTGCGCCAGAGACGGCGCGGTCAGGGGCCCGGTGGCGATGATCGCGCTGCCCCAGGATTGGGGCGGCAGCGCCGCGATCTCCTCGCGCCGGATCGCGATCAAGGGCTCGGCGTCGAGCGCCGCCTCGACCGCGGCGGCAAAGCCCTCGCGATCGACCGCGAGCGCGCCGCCCGCCGGGAGGCGATGCGCATCGCCCGCGCGCAGGATGAGCGAGCCGCAACGCCGCATCTCCTCATGGAGCAGACCGACGGCATTGTTCTCCCAATCGTCCGAGCGGAAGGAGTTGGAGCAGACGAGTTCGGCGAGCCGGCTGGTCTTATGCGCGTCGGTCGCGCGCAGCGGCCGCATCTCGTGCAGCACCACCGGCACGCCGGCGCGCGCCACTTGCCAGGCGGCCTCGCTGCCGGCCAATCCGCCGCCGATCACATGGACAGGTCTCATCGCCTCATGCGCGCATGCGGGCGCGCGCCTTATCGTCGCGGCGCGCCTTGGTGACGGCGGCCTTGGCCGCGTCATTGGCGGTGAAGAGCGCGAGCGTGTCGAGCTCGTCCTCCACCACGGGCGTCGTCGCCTGGTCGACATAGTCGCGCGCATGCGGATCCTTCCGGATGCGGCGGCGCAGCCGCTCGAATTTCCAGACGACGCCCATCATATGCGCGTGCTTGGCGACGAGATCGCCGACATAGCGCGGATAGAAGACGAGCGGGCTCTCGCGCTTGAGGCCCGGGCGCCGGTCGCGGCGGAATTTCAAACGCAGATAGCCGCCCTGCAGCGGATGCACCTTCTCGACGAAGGCCGAGGCGTAGAACCACATCAGCAGAAAGAGCGTCTTGCCGGCGCTGATCCTGGTCGCGGCGGCGCGCCGCATCAGCGTCTCGATATGCTGGGGCGAATAGAAGGTCTCCCAGGCGCGGCTGTAAATGCCCTCCCACTCCGCCTTCGACATGGAGGGGTGAACCGTCGTCACATGCTCGAGATCGTATTTATTCAAATCGGGATCCATCGGGACCCCTCGCTTATAGAGCTTTTGGTGATCTTCGGAACCCGGCAGCGGCGTCAGGCAGAAGAATTCCAGGAGATCGAGCGGCAGCTCGCGCTTGATGATCTCGATGTCGCGCAGCAGCGAGTCCGGCGTGTCGCCCGGGAAGCCCAGAATATAGCCCGCATAGGTGGTGGTGCCGACGCGCTTCCACTCGAGCAGCATCTTGCGGTATTCGGTGATCTTGTTCTGCCGCTTTTTGGCCGCGAGCAAGGTTTCGGGATTGATGCTTTCGAGCCCGATGAAGACGCGCGCGACGCCGGCGCGGCCGGCCTTCGCGATGAAGTTCGGGATGCGGTGGCACAGCGTGTCGACCTGGATCACGAATTTGATGTCCATGCCTTCGCCTTCGCGGAGCGCGATGATGCGGTCGAAGATCGCCTCCCAATCCTTGTTGCGCGCGAAATTGTCGTCGGTGATGAAGAAGCGCGTCACGCCCTGCGCGACGTTGCGGCGGATGATCTGCTCGATATCGTCGGCGCTGCGGCGGCGCGATTTGCGACCCTGCACATTGATGATGGTGCAGAAGGAGCATTGGAACGGGCAGCCGCGCCCGGCATCGAAGCTCGTCAAGCATCCCGTGGTGCGCTGAATGCGCCGCCGCGGCAGGATCGGCACGGGCGTACCTTCGAGAGCCGGCAAATCGTCCATGAAATTGTAGAGCGGCTTCAACGCGCCGGCCCAGGCGTCGCGTAGCACCCGCTCGAGCCGGCCCTCGGCTTCGCCGGCAAAGAGAGAGATGCCCAAGGCTTGCGCCTCTTTCAGCTCGGGCGGCATCTCGGGCAGCATTGCGAGCGTGCCCGAGACATGGAAGCCGCCGATGCAGACCTGCGCGCCGCTTGCACGCAGGCGGCGGGCGATGTCCATGGCGCGCGGGAACTGGTTCGATTGCACGCCGACGAGACCGACCATGCCGGCGCCGACGCGCGCGATCTTCCGCGCGATGCGCGCGGGCCGGATGCGCGTGTTGGTCTCGTCATAGGCCGCGATCTCGATCGCGACATCCTCGCCGAGGACGCGGCGCTCGGCGCAATCGACGGCGAGGCCATGAAGCGCGGCGAGCGTGTTCGAAGGGATCGCCGAGCGCAGCCATTGGATGACGTAGCCATCGTCGTCGTAATGCGATGGCTTGATCAGCACCAGCAAAAAGCGCTTATGCAAAGGCATCGCCATCACCCTCGAATGACGCCAATACCTAGGTTGAAACTATCGCAGAATTGCCCGCGGCTGAAAAGTGGGCCCTCCGGGCTTGGCGGGGCGATCACCCATCGCTGGAAATCCGTCCGTGCGTCCCTCGTCCCTCGACGAGGCTCGGGATGAGGTGCTCGCGCCTAACGGCGCTCGCGCTCGGGATGAGGTGATTTTCTTAAATGCCATCCACGATTCAGCCTCATCGCGAGCTTGTCGACGGACGCAGGCTGTGCATGCAGCGTGCTCAACAATTGATCGTGTGAATTCACGCTCGTTTGAGCTTCTTGCCCTCGCCGGTGCGCGCGAGATAGGAGCGCAGATAGTCGCCGGTATAGCTGCCCTTGGTGGCGGCGATCTCCTCGGGCGTGCCCGATGCCACGATCCGGCCGCCGCCCGAGCCGCCCTCGGGCCCGAGATCGATGATCCAGTCGGCGGTCTTGATGACTTCGAGATTGTGCTCGATCACGAGCACGGTGTTGCCCTGATCGACGAGGGCGTGCAGCACGTCCAAGAGCTTCTTCACGTCCTCGAAATGCAAGCCCGTGGTCGGCTCGTCGAGGATATAGAGCGTGCGGCCGGTGGCGCGGCGTGACAGCTCCTTGGCGAGCTTCACGCGCTGCGCCTCGCCGCCCGAGAGCGTGGTCGCGGGCTGGCCGATATGGATATAGCCGAGGCCGACGCGCTCCAGGGTCGCGAGCTTCTCGCGGATCGCCGGCACGGCGCGGAAGAACGCGACACCTTCCTCGACCGTCATGTCGAGCACGTCGGCGATGCTCTTGCCCTTGAACGCGACTTCGAGCGTCTCGCGGTTGTAGCGCTTGCCGTTGCACACATCGCATTGCACGAACACGTCGGGCAGGAAGTGCATCTCGATCTGCAACACGCCGTCGCCCTCGCAAGCCTCGCAGCGCCCGCCCTTCACATTGAAGGAGAAACGCCCCGGCCCGTAGCCGCGCGCCTTGGCCTCGGGGAGGCCGGCGAACCAGTCGCGGATCGGCGTGAAGGCGCCGGTATAGGTCGCGGGGTTGGAGCGCGGCGTGCGGCCGATCGGCGACTGGTCGATATCGACGATCTTGTCGAGATGCTCGGCGCCTTCGATCCGCTCATGCGGGCCGGGATGCTCATGCGCGCCGTTCAATTTGCGCGCCAGCGCCTTGTAGAGCGTATCGATGACGAGGGAGGATTTGCCGCCGCCCGAGACGCCGGTGACGCAGGTGAAGGTGCCGATCGGGAAGTCTGCGGTGATGCTCTTGAGATTGTTGGCACGCGCGCCGACGATCTTCAAACGCTGTCCCGGCGCGCCCGGGCGACGCCGCGCCGGCAGCTCGATGCTGCGCCGCCCCGTCAAATATTGCGCGGTGATGCTGTCGGGCGCGGCCATCACCTCGGTCGGCGTGCCAGAGGCGACGACATTGCCGCCATGAATGCCGGCGAGCGGACCGATATCGATCAGATAATCGGCGCTGCGGATCGCCTCCTCGTCATGCTCGACCACGATCACGGTGTTGCCGAGATCGCGCAGCCGTTTCAGCGTCGCCAGCAGCCGGTCATTGTCGCGCTGATGCAAGCCTATCGACGGCTCGTCCAGCACGTAGAGCACGCCGGTCAGGCCCGAGCCGATCTGCGAGGCGAGTCGGATGCGCTGGCTCTCGCCGCCCGAGAGCGTGCCCGAGGCGCGCGACAAGGTCAGATATTCGAGCCCGACATTCCTGAGGAAGCCCAGCCGCTCGTTGATCTCCTTCAGGATGCGCTGCGCGATGTCGCGCTGCTTTGCCGTCAGATGCTTGCCGAGATCGCCGAACCATTCGCCGGCATCGAGGATCGAGAAGTCGCAAACCTGGCTGATATCGAGCTTGTTGATCTTCACCGCCAGTGCCTCGGGCTTGAGGCGCCGGCCGTGGCAGACCTCGCATTCTGTGGTGTTCTGATAGCGGCCCAATTCCTCTTTGAGCCAGGCGCTGTCGCTCTCCTTGAAGCGGCGCTCCATATTGGGAATGACGCCCTCGAAGGGCCGCGTCGTGGTGTAGCTCTTCTGCCCGTCGTCGTAGCGCATGGCGATCGGCGTCTCGCCCGAGCCGAAGAGCACGGTCTTGCGCACTTTCTCGGGCAGATCCCTCCACGGCGTGCCGGTGCTCGCCTTGAAATGGCGCGCGATGCTGTCGAGCGTCTGCTGATAATAATGCGAGCTCGATCCCGCCCAGGGCGCGATCACGCCCTCGCGCAGGCTCTTGCGCTCATCGGCGATGACAAGTTCGGGATCGAAGAACAGCTTCGTGCCGAGCCCGTCGCAGGCGGGGCACGCGCCATGCGGATTGTTGAACGAGAAGAGGCGCGGCTCGATCTCGGGGATGGTGAAGCCCGAGACCGGGCAAGCAAATTTCGCCGAGAAGATGGTGCGCTCGCCGCCATCGGCGTTCTCGGCGATGGCGATGCCGTCGGCGAGCTTCAGCGCGGTCTCGAGCGAATCGGCGACGCGGTTGCCGAGCCCCGCGCGCACGACGAAGCGGTCGACCACCACCTCGATGTCGTGCTTCAGCTTCTTGTCGAGCGCCGGCGCCTCGTCGATCTCGTACATCTTGTTGTCGATCTTGACGCGCTGAAAGCCGCGTTTTTGCAGATCGGCGAGATCCTTGCGGTATTCGCCCTTGCGGCCGCGCACGATCGGCGCGAGGAGCAAAAGCCGCGTGCCCTCCGGCATCGCCATCACGCGGTCGACCATTTGCGACACGGTCTGGCTTTCGATCGGGAGGCCGGTCGCGGGCGAGTAGGGCACGCCGATCCGCGCATAGAGAAGGCGCAGATAATCGTAGATCTCGGTCACCGTGCCGACGGTCGAGCGCGGATTCTTCGAGGTGGTCTTCTGCTCGATCGAGATCGCCGGCGAGAGGCCCTCGATCAGATCGACATCGGGCTTTTGCATCAGCTCCAGGAATTGGCGCGCATAGGCCGAGAGGCTCTCGACATAGCGGCGCTGGCCCTCGGCATAGATCGTATCGAACGCAAGCGAGGATTTGCCTGAGCCGGAAAGCCCCGTGATGACCACGAGGCTGTCGCGCGGCATGTCCACATCGATATTCTTGAGATTGTGTTCGCGGGCGCCGCGAACGCGGATGTACTGCATGGTTGAATCTTAGCAAGCACGCTAAGCGCTTGGCAATGTTCCCATTCTGTTCTAGGATGGCGCTGGATATGGGGGTGCGCGCGCGCCCTTGCAACATCAACAAGGGAGCTCCCGCATGGCCGGCAGCGTCAACAAAGTCATTCTCGTCGGCAATCTCGGCCGCGATCCGGAAATCCGCTCGACCCAGGACGGGCTGAGGATTGCCAATCTCTCGGTCGCGACCTCGGAGAGCTGGCGCGACAAGGCGAGCGGCGAGCGCAAGGAAAAGACCGAGTGGCATCGCGTCGCGATCTTCAACGAGCGGCTTGTCGACGTGGTCGAGAAATATCTGAAGAAGGGCTCGAAGGTTTACATCGAGGGCGCGCTGCAGACGCGCAAATGGACCGACAAAGACGGCCAGGAGCGCTACACCACCGAAGTGGTGCTGCAGCGCTTTCGCGGCGAACTCACCATGCTCGATGGGCGCAGCGGCGGCGGCGGCGAGAGCGGCTATGCGTCGGATGCGAGCGATGATGACATGCCCGCGCGGCAAAGCGCGCCGCGTGCCGCGCGCGCGCCCGCGACTCAGGACCTCGACGACGAGATCCCGTTCTGACGCAGGGTTTCGCTGCACAGGCTTCAGCCTCGGCCGCTTTGCACCAGTTGCACGCTCCACCGCTTTGTGAGCTAATGCCAATCATTGGCCAGAAACGGTCGGACGAATCTGCAGGAGGAAGCGATGTCGAAGCGCGAGCAAGCGGCCGGAGTCGGTCGCCGTAATTTCCTCAAAGCGGCAACGCTCGCCGGTGCGGCGGCAACGGTCGCAACGCCGCTGAAGGCGGTCGCGCAGGGCCAGGCCGCGCCGAAAAAGACCAAGGCGCCGCAGGGCGTCTCGGCCATGCAGCAGGCCGCCGAGACGCAGAACCTGCCGGCCGGCGCCGCCGAGCTGATCGAGCGCACCAGCGGCTCCGACTACATGGTCGACGCTTACAAGTCACTCGGCATCGAATACATCGCGTCGATGCCGGGCTCGAGCTTCCGCGGCCTGCAGGAATCCTTCATCAATTACGGCAAGAACAAAGACCCCGAATGGCTCACCTGCCTGCACGAGGAAATCTCGGTGGCGATGGCGCAAGGCTATGCCAAGGTCGAAGGCAAGCCGATGCTCAATCTCGTTCATGCCACGGTCGGGCTGCAGCACGCCTCGATGGCGGTCTACAACGCCTATTGCGATCGCGTGCCGATCTGCATGATCACGGCCAACATCGCCGACGCCACCATGCGCCGCCCGAACGTCGAAACCGATCACACGGTGCAGGACGGGCCGGTGATCGTGCGCGACTTCACCAAATGGGACGACTCGCCGGCCTCGTTGCAGCATTTCGGCGAATCGACCATCCGTTCCTATCAAATCGCCATGACCCCGCCGATGGGGCCGGTCATCCTGGTGGCGGACAGCGCGCTGCAGGAAGATCCGATTCCCGAGGACGCGAAGCTCAAACTGCCGAAGCTGCCGCGCTTCGCCGCGGCGCAGGGCGATTTGGGCGCGGTCGCCGAGGTGGCGAAGATGCTGGTCGCGGCCGAGAACCCGGTGATCATGGCCGACCGCGGCGTGCCCGGCCCCAACGGCGTGATGTCGCATCTCGTCGAGCTGGCCGAGGTCCTGCAATGCGCGGTCGTCGATATAGGCGGGCGCATGAACTTCCCCAATCAGCATCCGCTCAACCAGAGTTCGCGGCGCGGCGGCGCGCTGGGGCAGGCCGATCTCGTCGTCGGGCTCGACATGGTCGATTACTGGGGCGTGACGCATGGCTATCGCGACCAGCTCCATCGCTCGTCGCGCTCGCTGCTGAAGCCCGGCACGAAGACCGTCTCGATCAGCTCCTTCGATCAATTCATCCACTCGAACTTCCAGAACTTCCAGCGCTTCGCCGATGTCGATCTCGAAGTCAGCGGCGATGGCGCGGCGACGCTCCCCTCGCTCATCGAGGCGGTGAAGAAGCTCGTCACGGCCGACAAGAAATCGGCCTATGAGGGGCGCGGCAAGAAGCTTGGCGACGCGCGTCGACAGGCTTACGAGCGCGCGAAGGCCGAGGCGGCTTCGGGCTGGGACATCCAGCCGATCTCGACCGCGCGGCTCACCATGGAAGTGTGGAACCAGATCAAGAACGACGATTTCTCGCTCGCGGTTGCGACGCAGCCCGCGGGCTTCTGGTCGCATCACCTGTGGAAGATGGACAAGCCGCACCATTACCTCGGCGATTCCGGCGCTTACGGCGTCGGCTATGGCGGCGGCGGCGCGGTCGGGGCGGCGCTCGCCAATAGGAAGCATGGCCGGCTCACGGTTGCGATCATCGGCGACGGCGATCTCATGGTATCGCCGAGCTCGCTCTGGACCGCGGCCAAGCACAAGATTCCGATCCTCATGGTGGTGCACAACAACCGCTTCTACTTCCAGGAGGTGATGCATCTCCAGGCGATGGCGAACCGCCACATGCGCGATCCGCGCACCGCGCATATCGGCACCGAGATCGCAAATCCGAATATCGACTTCGCCAAGATGGCGCAGAGCTACGGCGTTCACGCCGAAGGCCCGGTGACCGATCCGGCGAAGCTCGGCGCGGTGCTGCAGCGCGCGGTCGAGGTGGTGAAGCGCGGCGAGCCGGCGCTCGTCGACGTCGTGTCGCAAGGGCGGTAACGCCAAAGAAAACAGGTAGGGCAATGAGGAAACGCATCTTCGTCGTCGCGCTGGCGGGCGCGGTCGCGGCGCTCGGCGCCGCGGCCCGCGCGCAGGACCATGCCGCCGCCGGCAACGCCAAGGCGGGCGAGCGCGAATACCGCGCGGTCGGGTGCTGGGAGTGCCATGGCACCGAGGGGCAGGGCGGGGCAATCACCGGACCGCGCCTCGCCGACACCAAGCTGCCCTACGAGGCGTTCCTGCAGCAGCTGAGGGTGCCGTCGAACGCCATGCCGCCCTATGAGCCGGCGGTGCTCTCCAATGCGGACGCGGCGAATATCTACGCCTTCCTCAAATCCCTGCCGCCGGCGCAATCGCCCAAGGATATTCCGCTGCTGAACGAGTAACGCGCCCGCGCTCTTTTGCGCCGCAAAAAGAGCGTTCCGAACCGAGTCGCGCGGCACCGCTTTCGCGACTCGGAGCTTGGATGAGGGACGTTTTTTAACCTCCTGACCTGCCGACGACTTTTCTGGCCGGCTTGGGCGGCGAAAAACCTGCCCCGGCGCCCGGGCCGCGATTGTTGAACGGCGCGAAATCCGCTAGACTTTTTTGACAATTTCGCCGCCGGCTTTCGGCGGCGAACCCCTCGACTTTCGGCAGCTTTCCGGACCAAAATTTGGCTGACACGCCCGCGCCGCCACCGCCGCTCGATATCACGCCGGTTGCAATCGAAGAGGAGATGAGACGCTCCTACCTCGATTACGCCATGAGCGTGATCGTGTCGCGGGCGCTCCCCGATGTGCGCGACGGCTTGAAGCCGGTTCACCGCCGCATCCTCTACGCGATGAAGCAGGCGGGGTATGACTGGAACCGCGGCTATCGCAAATCCGCGACCAGCGTCGGCGAGGTGATGGGCAATTACCATCCGCACGGCGACGCGCCGATCTACGAGGCGATGGTGCGGATGGCGCAGGATTTCGCGATGCGCCTGCCGCTGATCGACGGGCAGGGCAATTTCGGCTCGATGGACGGCGATCCGCCGGCGGCGATGCGCTACACGGAATCGCGCCTCTCGCGCGCGGCCGATGCGCTGCTCGACGATATCGACAAGGAGACGGTCGACTTCCAGCCGAATTTCGACGGCAGCCGCCAGGAACCGAAGGTGGTGCCGGCGCGCTTCCCGAACATTCTCGTCAATGGCGGCTCGGGCATCGCCGTCGGCATGGCGACCAACATCCCGACCCACAATCTCGGCGAAGTGGTCGATGCCTGCATCGCCTATATCGACAATCGCGACATCAGCGTCGAAGAGCTGATGGAGATCGTGCCCGGCCCCGATTTTCCGACCGGCGGCATCATCCTGGGACGTGCCGGAATCCACGCGGCCTACGCGCTCGGCCGCGGCTCGGTCGTGATCCGCGGACGCAGCGCAGTCGAGGAAATCCGCAAGGATCGCGAGGCGATCGTCGTCACCGAGATTCCGTATCAGGTCAACAAGGCGCGCATGATCGAGCGCATCGCCGAGCTGGTGCAGGAAAAGACCATCGAAGGCATCGCCGATCTCAGGGACGAGAGCGACCGGCACGGCGTGCGCGTCGTCATCGAGCTGAAGCGCGACGCCATGGCCGACGTCGTCTTGAACCAGCTCTATCGCTATACGCCGCTGCAGACGAGCTTCGGCGTCAACATGCTGGCGCTCGACGGCGGCCGGCCGCTGCTGATGGGCTTGCGCGACATCATCCGCGCCTTCGTCGAATTCCGCGAGGATGTCGTCACCAAGCGCACGGTCTATCTCTTGCGCAAGGCACGCGAGCGCGCGCACACCTTGCTGGGTCTCGCCGTCGCTGTCGCCAATATCGATGCGATGATCGCGCTCATTCGCGCGGCCAAGGACCCCGCCGCCGCGCGCGCCGAGATGATGGCGCGCTCCTGGCCCGCCGAGGACGTGCTGCCGCTCATCGCGCTGATCGAGGAGGCGGGCCGCGGCGGCGCCGGGCCGGATGCCACCTATCGCCTGTCGGAAGAGCAGGCCAAGGCGATCCTCGATCTCCGTCTGCAGCGCCTGACCGCGCTCGAGCGCGACAAGATCGCCGAGGAGCTCGACGGGATCATTCGCGAGATCAAGGGCTATCTCGAGATCCTGGGCTCGCGCCAACGCTTGATGGAGGTCATCCGCGCGGAGCTGCGCGCGGTGAAGGAGCAATTCTCGACGCCGCGGCGCACGGTGATCGAGGAGATCGAGTTCGAGACCGATATCGAGGCGCTGATCCAGCGCGAAGACATGGTCGTGACCGTGAGCCACGCCGGCTACATCAAGCGCGTGCCGCTCTCGACCTATCGCGCGCAGCGCCGCGGCGGCCGCGGCCGCGCCGGCATGGCGGTGCGCGAGGAGGATTTCCTCAGCCAGGTCTTCGTCGCCTCGACCCACGCGCCGGTGCTGTTCTTCACCTCCTCGGGCCGCGTCTACAAACTCAAAGTCTATCGCCTGCCGGTGGGCACGCCGCAGTCGCGCGGCAAGGCGATGGTCAATCTTCTGCCCAATCTCGCGCCGGGCGAGACCATCTCGACGGTCATGCCCTTGCCCGAGGACGAGGCGGGCTGGGCCGACCGCACGGTCGTCTTCGCCACCGCCAAGGGCAATGTGCGGCGCAACGCCATGTCCGATTTCGCCAATGTCATGGCGAACGGCAAGATCGCGATGAAGTTCGAGGGCGCCGATGCCGATGACCGGCTGATCGCCGTCGCGATTTGCAGCGCGGCCGACGACATTCTGCTGGCGACGCGCAACGGCCGCTCGATCCGCTTCGCGGCGGGCGAGGTGCGCATCTTCACCGGGCGCAGCTCCGTTGGCGTGCGCGGCATTCGCCTCGGCGAGGGCGACGCGGTGATCTCGATGTCGATCTTGCGGCACGAGGATGTGCCGACGGAACAGCGCTACGCCTATCTGAGGCTGGCCGCGGAGCGGCGGCGCAGCCCGATCGAGGAGGTCGAGGTCGAGGAGGGCGAGAGCGAGAACGGCGTCGCCGGTCAAATCAGCGAAGAGCAATTCGCCGATCTTGCCGCGCGCGAGGAATTCGTGCTCGTGCTCACGGAGAAGGGCTACGGTAAGCGCAGCTCGGCCTACGACTATCCGATCACCGGGCGCGGCGCGCAGGGACGCGAGAACAACGATCCGAGCCGCGGACAAGGCGCCACTGTCGAGGTCTTCCCGGTGGCAAAGGGCGATCAGATCATGCTCGTGACCAATCGCGGCACGCTCATCCGCGTGCCGGTCGAGGATATCAGCATCAGGCGCCGCCGCAGCGGCGGCGTCACGGTCTTCAAGGTGGATGAAGGCGAGCGTGTCGTCTCCGTCGCGCGGCTTCCCGATACGGGCGTCGAGGTCGGCAATGGCGAGGCGGGGAATGAAGAAGAGGGGACGGCGTCATGACCACGCGGATCGGCGTTTATCCGGGAACCTTCGATCCCATCACCAATGGCCACTCCGACATCATTCTGCGGGCGATGAAGCTGGTCGACCGCCTGGTCGTGGGCGTGGCGCGCAACGCCGGCAAGGGCCCGCTCTTTGATACGGATGAGCGCGTCGAGATCGTGCGCGAAGAGCTCAATCATCTCGATCCCGAGGCGGCCAAGCGCATCGATGTCCGCCCGTTCGAGAATCTCTTGATGCATTTCGCGGTCGAGGTCGGCGCCTCGGTGATCATCCGCGGCCTGCGCGCCGTCTCCGATTTCGAATACGAGTTCCAGATGGCGGGCATGAACAACCGGCTCAACCCGTCGGTCGAGACGGTGTTCCTGATGTCCTCGGACAAGTATCAATTCATCTCGTCGCGCTTCGTCAAAGAGATCGGGCAATTGGGCGGGGACGTCTCGCCCTTCGTTTCCGCGCGCGTCGCCAAGCGCCTTGCCGCGCGCTTTGCGCCGCCCAAGCAAGCGACGCGCTCGAGCGGCGCAAAGCATTGAAATTGCACGCGATCGTGAAATAACTTTAACTTGGATCGCAAGCCTCTTTGCGACGTAATGAGCAGGCGGCTTTGCCGCTTGCCCGCTCGACCCCCTTGGCGGGCATTTGACCCTCGGGTCCGCCCCGCCTGCACCCCCATTCCTCCAGATGGCAGGCGGGGCGCCTCCGCCCTTTGAGGCATGGCGCGATTGCCGGCTCGATGACCGCGGGATAGATTGCCGCGGCCATGACAAGCCAACTCTTTACCCCGATCTCCCTGCGCGGCCTCACGCTTGCCAATCGCATCGTCATTCCGCCGCTGTGCCAGTACAGCTCGGACAATGGCAGTGCGACCGATTGGCACATGCTGCATTTGCCGGCCTTCGCCATCTCGGGCGCCGGTCTCGTCGTGTTCGAGATGACCAATGTCGAGCCGATCGGGCGCATCACGCCCTATTGCGCCGGCCTGTGGTCCGACGACAACGAGCGCGCGCTCGCGCGGGTGATAGCGTCATGCCGCAAATACGGCCAGGCGAAGCTCGGCATCCAGATCGCGCATGCCGGGCGCAAGGCCTCGACCGCCGAGCCGTGGAAGGGCGGAAAATTTCTGCCGTCCGATCAGGGCGGCTGGCAGACGATCGCGCCTTCGGCCATTCCGTTCGGCGAAAATTACGGCACGCCGCGCGCGATGGTGCGCGAGGATTTCGACCGCGTGCTCGACGGCTTCGTCAACGCGACGCGCCGCGCCGTGCGCCTCGGTTTCGATTCCTGCGAGATGCATGGCGCGCATGGCTATCTCTTGTCGTCGTTCTTCTCGCCGCTCTCCAATCGGCGCGAGGACGAATATGGCGGCAGCCTCGAGAACCGCATGCGCTTTCCGCTGCGCGTGTTCCGCGCGATGCGCGAAGTCTGGCCGGCCGACAAGCCCTTGGGCGTGCGCCTTTCCTGCGTCGATTGGGTCGAGGGCGGCACCACGATCGAAGACACGATCGTCTACGCGAAGGCGCTCAAAGCCTCGGGCTGTGACTTCATCTGCTGCTCGAGCGGCGGCATCGTCGCCGCGGTCCCGCCGCTCATCCGCGCGAATTACCAGGTGCAGTTCGCCGAGCGTATCCGCCGCGAGGTGGGCATTCCCACCCGCGCGGTGGGCATGATCTTCACCGGCCGCCAGGCCGAGGCGATCATTGCCAAGGGCGAAGCCGATATGGTCGCGGTGGGCCGCGGCTATATCGACGATCCGCGCTGGGCCTGGCATGCCGGCGACGAGCTGGGCGTCGCCGCGCCCTTTGCCTCGCCAACCCACACCGCGCGCAATCCCAATTGGATCAAAGCGAAGCTCGAGGCCCACAAAGCGCCCTGAACCCTGACACGCGCCGCTCCGTCAGACGCGCGCTTTCCTTGCCTTGCGTTTGCGCATGGGCGCCTTGCGCAAGCGCTCGAGCATCGCCAGCGCCCGGTCGCGTTCGCGCTCGGCACGGCGCAAGCGGGCCTGGGCGCGGGTCAATTCGCGGCGCAAAAGGATGAGGTACGGATCGTTTCTGTCCACTTCCGTTCCACCCCCCGTTGCGTCAAACCCGAGCGCGCCGCGCGACTCAACCCAAGATGAAGCATAGCGCGCACGTCTCCGCCACCGATACAAGTGGTCTCGATCTGTTCCGCGGGCGATGAGGCGATCTCTCCGCTCGCGCCCGGCGTTGCAATGCGGCAACACTGGCTGTGCAAGTCGCCGTCCAGCGGCTTGGAATGCCGTGTAAACTTGCGGTTCTCACCCTGCCAGCGTATTAGGTTAAAGAACGTTTTTGCGATTGATAGGAGCATCCGATGAGCCACACACGGAGTCTCGTGCTTGGCGCTGCGTTTTTGGCTCTGACCGCTTCGAGCGGATTTGCCCAGACGGGCGGCGGAACGCCGGGCCCCTATGTGCGTCTTGAGGGAGGTTGGTCTCATCCCGAGGATTTGAGCAGCCCAGGGTTGCCGGGCTTCCCGTCCGGCACGGCCAAGCGCGATGACGGCTACATCGTCGGCGGCGCGGCGGGCTACAAATGGGGTCCCTGGCGCGGCGAACTCAATCTCGACTATGCGCAGCAGGATCTGAGCTCCGGCAGGAACGTGTTCGCGGGCGGTCCCGCGGGAACGTCGGCCAACCTCAACGGCAACTCGGCTGATCTCTCGTTCATGCTGAACGGGTATTACGACATCAACACCGGCACGCGCTTCACGCCCTATGTCGGCTTCGGTATCGGCGGCGACTATTACCGCCTCAACCAGGTGCACACCACGAACCGTACGCCCAATGTCGCGGTCGCCAACTCCGACGACTTCATCTTCGCGTTTCAGCCGATCGTCGGCGTGTCCTATGCCATCACCGATCAATTGTTGATTGGTCTCGAGTACCGGTACTTCAGCACCACGGACGCGACCCTGAAATATTCGGCGGGCGGCCCGACGAGCCACTTCAAGGTCGATCCGACTTCGCACAACGTGCTGGCAAGCCTCACCTACCACTTCAATCCGCCGTCCGCGCCGCCGCCGACGCCGGCCGCGGTTACGCCTCCGCCGCCGCCTCCGCCGCCTCCGGCCGCGGCGCCCGCGAAGCAAGACTTCATCGTCTTCTTCGATTTCGACAAGTCGACGCTGACGGCTGATGGGCAGAAGGTGGTCGACGCCGCCGCCGCGGCCTACAAGTCGGGCGGCCGCGCCAGGATCTCGGTCGCGGGCTACACCGACGCGGCAGGCACGGCATCCTACAACGTGGCGCTCTCGAAGCGGCGTGCCGATACGGTTCAAGCCGCGCTCGTCCGGGATGGCGTGCCGGCCAATCAGATTGCGGCGAGCTGGTTCGGCAAGACGCACCAGCGCGTGCCGACGCCAGATGGCGTGCGCGAGCCGCAAAACCGGCGTGTCGAGATCGAATTCTAATCGCGCGCCGCTGATCTCGGCTTTCGATCGATCGGTCCGGGCTTTGTCCCGGACCGATTGCTTTTGGGGGTCAGGAGCGGCGCAGCGTCCTCGACGATCGCACGCACGCTGACAGCGCGCGCGACGTCAAAACCGCTCAGGGAAAGCCGTTGCGCGCCGACGCGCTCAGCCGCGGTTGTTTTTCGATTCGTCGAAGAACCGCACCCGCTTATAGCCGGGCCCGCCCAGCGAGCGGCGCTCGACGATCGGAGCGCGGCGCACCACGGCCGGCGCCGCCGGCGTATAGGCGGGTGCGGCGGGCCGCGCTGTTGCCGCCAATGGCGGACGCGCGGGACGGCGTGCCGAGCTCGGCGGCTTCGGACCGGACTTCCTCTTTTTCTCCTCCGGCGCCTTGCGCACCTTCAGATGGCGCGAGCCGATCACTTGGCCGTCGAGCGATTGGATCGCGGTTTCGACGGCGCTGGGCGGCGCCAGGCTCACCAAGCCGCGCAAGGCGCGGTTTTCATCGCCGTTCGGCCGCTCGATCACCGCGCCGATCACCAGACCGAAATCGTCGAACAGGGCGGCGAGAGCCGAGCCGGTAAAGTCTTCGGGCATATTTGTGACGACAATGTTGCCCTTGAATGGCGCCATCCGCATTTCGATCATCCTTCCCTGTCAGCCGCGATTTTAGTCGGTTTCACGCCGCTGTGGCGCTGGCTTTCGCGGAACTCTCCCTTGTGCGCTGTGCATGGAAAGATAGTTCCGAAGTGTTGCAGCCCTGCAATCCCGGCAGCCGGGTCCGATGCATCATCCGTCGGAAACCGTCATCGAAACTCCGGCGCCGAGTCCGCGATCCGTCATATTTGTCGGCAAAATGAATTTGCAATAGCGGCGGCCCGGCGATTCGCGATTCGCGGGGCTCAGCCGCTTGGCGCGCCCCACGCCGCAATGTGAAAGCTCTGCAGCAGCAGGAGCCCGTTCAAGCCAAGCACGATCGCCGCGGCGAGGATCGCGCTTGTGCCGATGAGGGGCGAGGCGACGAACGCGCCCATGATGTCGCGCCGGCGCGAGAAGATGACGAGCGCAACCATGGGCACGGGGAGGGTGAGGCTCAGCAGAACCTGGCTCAGCACCAGCGCCTTGGTCGGATCGACGCCCATCCAGACGAC
>DATEKH010000238.1:0-6113 GCA_035277525.1 Allostellaceae bacterium | reverse complement strand
AATGGCGAGACAACACGAGCCTTCGGTTCCATCGCCTATCTCACAATTCTTGGCCTGATCGTGTTCGGGGTTGTTGCTCTGATCGAGCGCATCCTGGTCCCGGCTCACATGCTGAAGCGCTTCGACGAGGCTCCCGCCGCCAGCGCCTCCAGCTGATTATTGACAGCCGCAAAGCCCGGACGCAGGCTGGCATGACCAACCCCGGAGCGCGGTCATGATCTACACCGATGTCTACGTCGACGAGCCGCTCGACAAGATCGTCGACGATTGGGATTTCCTCGCCGAGAAAGTCTTGCCTCGCTTCATGGGCTTCCGGCCCGTCGGCGACAATGTTTACGGCATCCGTCAGATCCTGATGGAGGCGCCGAAGACGGTCGCGGAGCAGAAGGGCACCGGCCCGGTCCTGGCGGTGAAAAACCGGCGCCATCTCGAGATCGGCCCCAAGGGCGTGACGGTCATCAAGCGCACGCCGCTGGTCGCGCATCTGACCTTGGCCGGCACCCCGCATCACACGGAGTTCGTCTACGGCTACTGGCACATCAACGACATGGACGAGATCTCGATCGATCTGCCGCCGACGGCGGATCAGCCGGGCTATGTGCTGCTCATTCAGGGTCATCCCAAAGGCAACGAGGCCGACCGCATCGCGTGGTATTGCGAGCATTGCACCGCGCTCGTCTATATGAGCGAGCTCGTCACGGGTTCGCTCGGCTTCAAGGATTTCTGGAATTGGGAGCGTCAGGCGGTGCGCGAATACAATAGCGAGGCGAAGCGCCGCCTCTGTCCCGATTGCGGCCACGTCAATTCCGTCGGCTACGCCGCTTTCGCGTCGAACGACACGCCCGAGGAGCGCGAGGCGCGCCTCAAATGGTGAGCGCCGAACCGGAGCTCGGCTTCGATTTCGACGTCACGGGACCGACGGGCCCATGGATCCGCCGCGGCCATCACGCACTGTGGTGCACGACGCGCGGCGCCGACAAGCCGCCCTATGTCCTCCATGAATGGTGCGAGACCGGCGTTCGCCCGTTTCCGATGACCGGATCGAAGCCGGTCTTTCACCGCGTTCCCGAAGCCACGCCCTACCACATCTCGCATCTCTTCGGCTTCTGGATGGTGAACGATGTCGATGCGATGCTGCTGACCGTACCGCGCGGGGCCATGACGCATGTGATGCTGGTGGTCGGCGGCCGCACCGGCAAGCCGGCCGAGGCGAGTGCGCTCCATGTTTGCCCGAAATGCGCCGCCCGCTTCGGCGAGGCGCGTTTCGCCGAGCTGCAGTCAGGTTACGAGCGCTTCCTCGATTTCGCCTTGACGCGGGTGCGCGCGTTCAACGCCAATTCGAAGCTGCGGACGTGTCCAAATTGCGGCGCCGTCCATCCGCCGATCTACGGCTTTCACGAGGACAGCGACACGCCCGAGGAACGGGCGGCGCGCGAGGCCGGCTGACGCGCCATGCCGATGATCGCGCTGTGCAAGACCGAGGAGATCCGCAACGGCGCGATCGTCTGCAAGCGCGTCAAGGGCATCGGCGAGGTCGCGGTCGCACGGCTCGAGGACGGCAGCGGCTATGTCGCCTTCGATGCGCGCTGCCCGCATGCGCGCGGACCGCTCGCCGAGGCCAAGCGCAATGGCGACGTCATCATCTGTCCCTGGCATTTCTTCCGCTTCGATCTCAGCACCGGCAAGCCGCCCGGCACGACGAGCATCCTCGCGCTGCGCCGCTATCCGGTCAGCGTGAAGGACGACGCGATTTTCATCGAAACGGCGTGACCCGATGAGCGAGAACGACCTGTGGCCGCGGGTCGAGCTCAAAATGGTGGGCGATTGGGGTGTCGCCAACTTCCACACGCTCGTCGGCATGATCGCGGCCAATATGCGCTTCCGCTCCGCGCCGCGCTCGCGCTTCTGGATTCTGACCGGGACCGGCTTTCGCGACAATATCGATGCCGTCGCGCGCGGCGAGGTGGATCTCGGCATCACCACGCCGCTCGACGTGCCGCTCGAATGGGCGCGGCTGGGCAAGCACCTCTTTGCCGGTCGCGCCTATCCCTTCCTGCGCGCCCTCGGCTATTACCCGCAGGACGATCGCCTCATCTTCGCGGTCCGCGCGGACACCGGCATCACGTCTTTCGCCGATGTCGTCGCGCGGAAATATCCGCTGCGGCTTGCGACCGCGGTGCGCGATCCGGACAATTTGCTGACTTATGTCATCGAGCGCGCGCTCGAAGCGCATGGCATTGCGCCGGGCGATATCGAGCGATGGGGCGGCAAATGGCTCGGCAGCGACCGGCCGCAAAGCTGCCTCGCGCAGGCGGTGCGCGGCGAGGCCGACGCCGCCTTCTTCGAAGGCATCATGACGCCGGGATGGTATGAGTGGGTTGAAAAGGCGAAAATCCGCTTCATTCCATTCGCGCGCGACGCGCTTGCGGCTTTGCAGCGCGACTACGGGCTGCGGCCCGCGATCCTGTCAAAGGGCCGGCTCGGTGCGCCCGAGGACATACCCTGCCTCGATTTCTCGCATTGGGCCATCTTCGTCCGCGACGACATGGACGAAGAGGTCGCCTATCGCATCACGGCGGTGCTGGTCGAGCATCGCGCCGAGATGGAGGCGCGCTTTCGCAACATTCCTGTCGAGCGCAGCCCGCTGACCTATCCCGTCGATCCGAAGACGATGTGGCAAGGGCTGGGCGCCCCGCTGCACCCCGGCGCCGAGCGTTACTATCGCGAGCACGGATTGAAGCCCTAGCCGGCCGGCGAAATTCCGGCATCCACCGACGCTGCGGCACGTTACTATGCTGCGCCCGCGCGCGCGCAAGGCGCGGCGCCGGCATGGGAGGACTGCCCGATGGATTTGCGGACGCTTCGCGTCGACCACAATGGAAGCCTCATCCGGCCCTTGCCGCTGCTCGATGCCTTCGATCGTCAGGCGCATGGTCGGGCGAACGAAGCGGAGCTGCGCGCAGCGCAGGACGAGGCGATCCGGGCCGTCATCCGCAAGCAGGAAGCCATCGGCCTGCCGATCGTCTCCGATGGCGAGTTCCGGCGGAGGAATTTTCAAGAGAGCTTCGGCAATGCGGTCAGCGGCTACGACGTGCCGGTGCAGGCGGCGACGCTCAGCGACTGGCGCGAGCCCAACCGGCCGCTGCACCGCACCGAGCAGAACTTCGATGCCGCGGGACCCGCGATCGCGACGCGCCGCCCCGTCACCGAGAGGTTGCGCCTCAAGCGCAACGTCGTGCTCGAGGAATATCGCTTCGGCGCGGCCGTGGCGGCGCGCCCAGTCAAGGTGAGCCTGATCGGCCCCGACCGCATCGCGCAGCGCTTCGCCTGGGAGAAGTCGCAGGCGGTCTACAAGGACATCGATGAATTCATCGCCGACGTGGTCGCAATCGAGCGGCAGATGGTCCAGGCGCTGGTCGACGCCGGTTGCCGCTACGTGCATATCGATGCGCCCGGCTTCACCGCCTATGTCGATCAGGTCTCGCTCGAGCGCATGCGCGCGCGCGGCGAGGATCCGGAGCGCAATCTCGCGCGCGGCATTGCGGCGGAAAACGCGGTGATCGAGGGTTTCGACGGCGTCGTCTTCGGCCTGCATATTTGCCGCGGCAATCCGCGCGGCACGGATCCGGTGACCGGCAAGATCATGCCGCAATGGCATCGCGAAGGACATTACGACAGCATTGCCGAGCGTTTGTTCGGCGGCCTCAAGCATCATCGCCTTTTGCTCGAATATGACAGCGAGCGCGCCGGCGATTTCACGCCGCTGCGCTTTGTCCCGAAGGATAAGATCGCCGTCCTCGGCCTGGTGACGACCAAGAGCGCCGAGCTCGAGTCGAAAGAGGCGCTCAAACGGCGCATCGACGAGGCCGCGCGACATCTGCCCCTCGAGCAGCTCGCATTGAGCCCGCAATGCGGCTTCAACAGCGGCGGCGACCGGGGGCTGCAGCTCAGCCAAGACGAGCAATGGCGCAAGTTCGAGCGAATTCTGGAGACGGCCCGCGAGGTTTGGGGCTAGAGTTTCGGCTAACAAGGAACCCGCGCGGAAAGCGTCGAGCCAGCGCGCGGGATCGCTGCGCGCGTTGAACCCGTAATAATGCCGACGGGGCGCGTAGGCGCTTAACGTGGTAGGCGGTGAAGAGCAGGGCAGGAGGCGGAGGAGGACATCATGGGCAAAATTCACCTTTTCGGGCGGGTACTCGTTGCGCCTGCGATCGCATCGTGGGCGTTGCTTTCGGCACCGACGGTCTGGGCGGCAACGATGATCACTGTCGGCAAGGCCGATGCCAACTCGACCGCCTTCCTGCCGGTCCATCTCGGCGAACGCCTCGGCTTCTTCAAGCAGCACGGGGTCGAGCTGAAGATTTCCAATTTCACCGGCGGCAGCAAGATGACGCAAGCCGTGACCGCCGGCAGCATCGATATCGGCCTCGGCGCGGGGACCGAGATGGCGCTCATCGCCAAGGGCGCGCCGATGCTCGCGGTCTGCGATATCATGTCGCCGATTCCCATTATCGGCATCGCCGTGCCGTGGGATTCGCCGATCCACACGCTCGATCAGCTCAAGGGCAAGCGGATCGGCATCTCGAGCGCGGGCTCGCTCACCGATTGGCTCGCCAAGCAGCTCGCGCACCACCAGTCATGGGGGCCGGATGATCTGAAAGCCGTCGCGATCGGCAACGGCGCCGCCGCGACGATCGCGGCGTTCCGCACCAATGCGATCGATGCCGACATCGCCGTCACGTCGAACATCTTCAATTGGGAAGAGAAGAAGGAAGGGCGCCTCCTGGTCTCGGCCACGAGCTTCGTCGGCAACATCGCGTCCGGGACGATTTACGCGACCAAGCATCTGATTGCGGAGGATCCCGGGGCCCTGCGCGGATTTCTCGCGGCCTGGATGGAGACGATCGGCTATCTGGTCGCGCACAAGGCCGAGACGGTCAAGATCGAAAGCGAGGTCACCGGCTATTCCGAGGGGGTGATGACCAAGGAATACGATCTGACGGCGACCAAATTCAACAAAGACTGCAGGTTCGACGCGGAGTCGCTTGCCAATCTGAAGCGCGCTTTCATCGATCAGAAGCTTGTCGAGACGGCGCCCGATATGTCGACGCTCTATACCGAGGCGTTCCTGCCGAAGCGTTAGCGCATGATCGCCTAAGATCAACGGGCGCGCGCGATTGTCGCGAGCGTTCACCAGGTCTGCCGATTAGCGTAATCGTACTCGGGACCGTCATAGGGATCGGCGTTGCTCGTCCGTCGGGTGGCCAGCCGTTCCCAAACCGGGCGGGCCTTCTCGCGCACGCGAATCTTCGATGTCGTGTTGCCAGGCGTCACGGACGGCGCGGAATCTCTCGAGGCTGACTTCATGCCCGGGGCACTCGACATTTTGTCGCTGGGTTCCGATTTGCTCCGCGTGCGAGGCTTCTCGTCCGACTTGGCGTTTGGAGGCGTGGCGGCTGGCTGCTGCAAAATTGGCGGTTGAACCATCGCTTCCTCGGGCGGCGCGACCGACTCCGTCTCCCAGATAGGCAGTGCTTGCGGCGGCGGTTCTTTGCTGCTCGATTGCATGGCAGTCTTGCCGCTATCGAGCATATGAAAAGCCGACGGTGACAAAACACCCAACACTAAGGCGAGGGCTGCCCATGGCGCCATGCGGGCCCATCGCGGCGGACCGCGCGTCAGCACAAAGGCTGCGCTCGAGCGCAATGCAAGGCTCCATTCTTCCCGAATGACCCGCAGGACACGTGTGCGGGCGATGCGAATTTCCAGAGTTCCGAGCCTTTCGCGCAGCGATGGCAGGCGAGCATGCAGGACCCGGCCATAGAGAACGTTCGTTCGCTTGCGCATCAGGACACGCGTGTGGGCGATGCGAATTTCCAGAGTTCCGAGCCTTTCGCGCAGCGACGGCAGGCGAGCATGCAGGACCCGGTCATAGAGAACGTTCGTTCGCTTGCGCATCAGGACACGCATGCGGGCGATGCGAATTTTCAGAGTTCCGAGCCTTTCGCGCAGCGACGGCAGGCGAGCGTGTAAGACCCGCTCATAGAGAATATTCGTTCGCTTGCGCATCACGGTACCGATGGTCCTCCACCGACCGATTTCAGGCCCGATCC
>DATEKH010000237.1:0-13187 GCA_035277525.1 Allostellaceae bacterium | reverse complement strand
CTGGCGCAAGCGCCTCTTCATCTTCATGCACCGCACGATGATGAGCGCCACCGAGTATTTCCGCCTTCCCACCAACCGCGTCGTCGAGCTCGGCGGTCAAATCGAAATGTAACGGCGGCGCGCGCGTGACACGCTTTGGTCACAGCAGACCATTACTCGTGCATAATGCGTCGGCCCTTACGCTTCTCTTACGGCTCGCCAGACGGCGCGCCAGCCAATCTCAAGGAGGAGCGACCTCATGCCGACGAATTCTCAGTCTCCGACACGGCCGATCAAGAAGCGCTTCAGGACTGCGGCGTTCGAATACGGCATGCTCGCCGTTCTCGCCGCGGCGGCGATGACCGCCGGGTTCAACGTCCTGCTGGGACTGCCCCGTTGACGGGACACTCTCCTGCGGCGGCACCATGCCGCTGATCGCAGAACTCGAAAACGAGGTGCGGGTGACGGGCGAGCGCTATCGCGCCGCCCGCAGCCGCTTTGCGGCGACGGTGCGGATTTTCGATGAATCCCCGTCGCGCGATCTCGAATTGGCGCAGGCCATGGATGCGGCCGAGACCGCGCTCATCCACGCCTGGAACGCCTTCGCCAGGGCGAAAGAGGCCCTGCACGCGGCGCAGCCGCGACGCAGGGCCTCCTCCGCTTAGTCGCCGCCGCCTCCCGCGCGGCGATGCTCGGCGATCCGGTCATAGGCCTCGGCGATTTCCAACAATTCGCGGCGCGTGCGCGCATCGCGCTGACAATTGTCGTGCACGTTTCTGGCCTGCGCCCGCACTTGCTGCGCCCGGCCGTGCCAATAGTCCGGATTGTCGATAAACGTCGTCATGTGCAGTCCCCCCGAAACTCATCGCCGCGCCCGCGAGCGCGTCGCGATTTCACGCAGCCTCAGCATGAACCGCGCCGCCTTAAGCGAACATTGCTTTTGCGCCGCGCCACAGCTTTGCCACAGAGTCGCCGCCGCAGCGCGGCCTTTTCGCTAAACCCGGGAATTTGCGGCACGCGGCGCGAAGCCTTCTCAACCGCGCGCTCGCGCAGCTCGGCGGTGGTGCGGCGCTGCCGCGATGATTCGCGCGCGCTTTCCTGTGGCGCCGGTGGCGCGCCGTCGCCAGATTGATAGAAATGAGGAAGCTCGTCGTCCTGCTCGCGCTCGTCATCGCGCCGGTCGCGGCGCTCGCGCAAAGCTCCGCGCCGACGGCGCCGCAACTGCGCGCGCTTCAGCTCCGTCTCAACGAGCAGCAGCAACAGCTTCAGCAACTCCAGACCCAGCCCTCGACCCAGCAGCAAGGCGCCGCGCTGCGCCGGCTGCAGCAGCAATTGGAAGAACAGCAGCTCGAGCTGCAACGGCTCCAGCGTCAGCAGCGGAGCTGCAGCCCTCCGGCCCGTTGCTGAGCCACCCCGAGGCGAGAAACCCGCGCGGAATGCGCGTCAGCGGCGCATAGAGGAAATTTTAACCGAGCTTATCGGCGGGTAAAAAATGCCGCAGCCGCGCGCCGCACCGTCGAATCGCGCGGTTTTTCGCGGCGATTCCGTGCCAATCCGAGACAAATTCGCGTCAATCGTAAGGTCCGGTCAATAGACCCGGTCTAATCTCGCGCGCATGAGAGGGCCACAGCAAGCCGACCGTCTGCGCACATCGACCATCGATGCCGAGGCGGTCACCGAACCCCAACGCGGCGAGCGCGAGCAGCGCCGCCATGTGCGCAAACGCGTCCTGTGGGCGGCGACTCTCGATACGCCCGACGGCGCCTTCGAGTGCATCGTGCTGAACGTGTCGCGCAGCGGCGCGCAGCTGCGCCTCAAATCGCCGATCGGCCCGCAGACCGAGGCGGCGCTGTCGCTGGGCTCGGTCGGCACGCTCAAGGTCGAGGTGGTGTGGCAGCGCTCGGACAAGATGGGCGTGCGCTTCCGCGACACGCCCGAAGAGATCGCGCAGATCATCGGCCAGGCGCTCTCGCTCTGAGCCTTCGGCCCCGGCCGCGCGCCGTGCTTGACGGCGCCGAAAGCGGCGGCTAATCCCTTCGCCGCGCGAGTGTTCCGGGGTAGCTCAGCGGTAGAGCAATCGGCTGTTAACCGATCGGTCCGCGGTTCGAATCCGCGCCCCGGAGCCAGCTTCTCCGATGCCGGCGGATTTCCTTCGCGACGATCTGCTTCGAGTCCGTTTGCGCCCTGGATCGCCGGCACCAGCTTGTCGATTCGGTGCAAAACGCCGAAACAGACCTGCGGATGACGCGGTCAGCCTTTACGTCGGTCGTCACCGCGCAGCGGATTGATGTACTCAATCTCTTCGAAGTCTTTCTCGTTGTTTGTGACGACGACGCAGCCATTGGCTTCGGCGACGGCGGCAATGATCGCATCGAGCGCGCTTCTCGGCCTGCCGGCCACTTTGCCGGCGGCCATCAACCGAGCCCAGATCAGAGCGGCGGCTTCGTCGAAGGGCAGCACGCGCCCAGCGAAGAGCGCTTGAGGACCCTCGGGTCCGGAGAACCAAGCTTCGAGTTGGTCGCGCCGCTTGCCGGCCGGCTTTTCCAGCGCGCCGCGCCGGATCTCGGCAACGGTCAGCGCGGCAATGAAGAGATCTTCGTCCTTCTGCTCGGACATCCACGCGATCAGCGAAGCCGACGGAGACGGCTTGGCGATCTCGCTGAGAATGTTGGTGTCGAGCAGGAACCGCATCAAATCGCGACCGCACGCCCCTCCTCACGGGAGCGGGTCAGGTCGAGATCGGCCCCGCCGAGCGGCGACCGCCGGAGTGCCGCCAGGATGCCGCCCTTTCTGTCCGCCTCGCCAGCGAGCGACTTGGCGACGGCGGCGCGCAGCCGAGACGCTTCGGGACTGCCTTCGGCAAGGCGTCGGGCCACGGCGCGGATAAGATCGCGGTCCGCGTCCCGGCCAAGCACCTCGAAACGGGCAAGTCCGCGCTTGCCGAGGCGGGAGCGGTATTTTCGAATCGCGCGTCTTTGGGCTTTGCTCATGGGGCGCCTAATATTTCCAGTAATATAGCAGGTAACAGCCGGGCTCTCAAGCCGCCTCCGACCACGACATCGACCGGCGGGCCGGATACGAGGCGTTCCCGGATAGCTGTCAACGGATCGCTTTATGGTTCGCGTCCTGAGCCAATTTTTCGTTGACGTCCAGACGTCAAGCACTTACAGTGCTGCAGGGACAAAACATGAACATCCGCGCCGCGCCAGGAATAATCCGCGATTCGATCATCAACTATCTTTCTGCCACGGCAAGCGCTTCGATTGCGGAAATAAAGGAAGCGGTCGTTTTGCACCTTGGCGACGACGTCCCAGCGTCATCTATTCGCTCATACCTCAATCTCAACACCCCTGATCTGTTTGAGCGAACCTCGCGCGGCCAATATCGACTGCGGACACTCATCGGCAACGAGCAGGCCACAGCGCCCGAGGCAGTTCACCAGTTCGGGCTTGCCACCTTCATCCATGCGAATTGCTTTGATTGGCTGCGCAGTTGCGAACCGCACTCCATCCACGCCATCGTCACTGACCCTCCCTATGGGCTGCAAGAGTATTCACATGCGGAGCAAATAAAGCTCCGCCAGGGCCGAGGCGGAATGTGGCGCATTCCTCCATCATTCGATGGCCATCAGCGTTCTCCGCTTCCCCGTTTCACCGTCTTAAGCGAGGGTGATCGTCGAGTTCTATACGACTTCTTCGTCGAGTTTGGCCATCTCGCCCTCCGCGCGACCGTACCGGGCGCAAACGTGGTCATCGCGAGCAATCCTTTGCTCATCCACCTCGTCGCAAGCGCGATGAGCATGGCGGGATTCGAAGTGCGCGGACAGATTGCTCGCTTGGTGATGACGATGCGTGGCGGCGATCGGCCAAAAAACGCTCATAAGGAATTCTCCGATGTGAGCGTCATGCCGCGTTCGATGTTCGAGCCGTGGCTGGTGCTACGCCATCCCCTCAATGGCCGCGCACAGGACAATCTACGCAAGTGGAAAACTGGCGGTTTTCGCCGGCCATCGCCTGAACGACCGTTCGGCGACGTTATCAAATCAAATCCAACTCCGAAGAGAGAGAGGCAGATCGCCGCCCATCCTTCATTGAAGCCGCAGGCATTTCTGCGGACGATTGTAAGGGCCGCGCTGCCTATGGGAGTGGGGGTTGTTTTGGATCCGTTCGCGGGTTCAGGTTCGACCTTGGCTGCGGCAAATGCTGTGGGCTACCGGAGCATTGGGATCGAGAAGGACCCAAGTTACGTCGCGATGGCCCGCCGGGCGGTGCCGGCGCTGGAAGTGCTAGTTACCGAGTAGGTAAATCCAGTTTTCGCGCAATTTTTTGATCCCGTGGCGATCGAGCGTGGCCGTGCGCGTTCCAAGCTCGCCACGGGCGTTCTTTCGAAAATCTTTCAGCTCGACATGGGCCAGATAGACCTCTGTGAAGCGCATGGCACGGCGTTCGATTGCGGGTTCGGTTTCATGATCCGTCTCATAAACAAAGACGCACATCCATTGATCGCGGGCGCCGTGCGTATCAACCGCTCCGCCCTTCTTGCGCGTGCTCTTGATTTCAACGCCCTCCGCGCCAGCTTGCACCGAATTATTCGCGTAGCGGCCTTGGACAATTAAGTCGGGATGGCCGTTGAAATGCTGATTCTCCACTAAGGACCGGGCATGCTTTGCTATGGATGCGGTGAGCATGTCCGAAACTATGCCTGACATTGCGGCTGGCTAAGGAGATCGTCGAACCGCTGCAAACCGCGTTCAAGAAGCAGGTTGTTGACGTCATAGAAAAAATCATAAACGTCCTGCATTCCGAGCTCAAAGTCGGCCAACCGAAGCTGGTAGGGAAGGACAGCCGCCTTATTGAATTTTGTCGTGTCGACGGTTTGGCGCTTGAGCATCGCAACAAAAGGTTCGGATCATGGATCAGGATCGGTATTGCACCTTAACATCCTGACATCGCCATAGTCGATTGTCTCTGGCAACAAGGCCGGCCCCACGCTTTGAGCCATGGATCAATCAGCTAAAAGGCGATCTCGACCGTCGGGCTAATGCGATCCCTCGAAGCAAAGCGCGTGGCCCTCACGCCACCTTGGCGCGGGGCGCGGGCGCCGGGCTCGCATGGCGGGCGATGAAGGCGCCGAGGCGCCCCTGCCAATCATCATCGTCGTCGCTGCTGAAGGCCGATGAGAAATCGGCGCCGGTCGAGAGCGCCGCCGGCAGATAGTACTCATTGGCGCGGTGGCGGATGCGCGGCGCGAGCTCGTTGCCCGGCAGCCAGAGCAGCTCGCGGCTCGAATGGCTCAGCTCGACGATGGTGAGGCCGCCGATCTTCAGGATCAGCGCGGCGTGATCGGGCTTGGCGCCGATGAGCGTGCCATGACCGAGCTTGCCGATGCCCGGTGCCGCGACCGCCTGACTGCCGCCGACGAGCAGCGCGTCCTCGATGCGGTCGAGATAGGACATCCAGAATTGCCGGCGCAGCCGCAGCTGCTGCGGCTCCTCGCGCCCGGCCGCGGCGGCGAGCTTAAAGAAATGCTCGATCGTCGCCTCGGTGAGCCAGAGCCGCATCACCGCCTGCGCCTCTGGCCGCATCTTCTCCCACAGCGCGGTCTTGACGCGCGCATCGTCGTAATGCTCGAGCAGAAAGCCGAGGATCTGCCGCTTCAGCGCCTCGGGCGGCGACGCATCCTGCCAAGGCAGCAGCAGCGCCTCGGCGAGCTTGAAGGCGATGGCACGCGCACGGCCGGTGCGCGCCGCCGCAAGCTGCGGGCGAAAGCCGTTGTCATGGATCGCGAAGGCGGCAAGGCGCTCGGCCAAATCCGGCTGGCGCGCGAGTTGCGCTTCGACTTCGCTCGCGGCCTCGCCGAGCGCCTCGAGCATCAGCCCGCCCGCGGCGATTCGACCCGAGAGCTTCCAGCGCTCGCAGAATTGCGCGTCGCTCGCATCGCTCGCAAGGAAGGCCGCGGCGAGACAGCCGGGTGCGCGCGCCCAGGAAAAAATCTCGAAGGAATGGTCGAGCTCGGGCCAAGGCGACAGCAGCTTTTCGGCGCGCGCCGCGAGCCATTCGCCGACCCGGCGGATCGAGGCGAGCCGCGGATCGAAGGCGGCGGCCCAGGCGGCGGCGATGCGGCAGGCCTGAATCCGCCGCCAAGGCTGGTCGATCCAGGCGAGATAGGCATCGAGGAACTCGTCGTGCTCGGCCGGCGGCTCGGGCCGGTCCCACAGCACCCAGGCGATGTCGAGCCGGTCGGCGTTCGCGATCTTCGACCAGTCGAAGCGCGCGAGCCGCAGCCGCTGCACCAGCGCCGCCAATTCGCGCGCCGAGCGCCGCGGCTCGCCGCTATCGCCATGCCGCTCGATCAAGAGCTTCGCCAGCGGGCCCAGCACATCCGTGGGCGCGGCGAAAGGCAACGCCGCATTGCCGCGCAGCGATTGGCTCAACGCATCGCGCAGCATGTCACGGCTTCCTCGCCTCGTCGACAAGGCCCGTCATGGCGTCGAGTTGCGGCGTCGCCGACCGCGCCATGATGAAGCGCAGCTCGATGCGACGATTGCGCTGCATCGCGCGCGGCGTTTTCGATTCATCGACCGGACGCGTGGCGCCGTAGCCCGAAACGCCGATCAGCCGCTCGCCGCGGTCATTGGCGAGCTTTGCCAATTCCGGCACATAGCCGACAAGGCGCTTGAACGCCTCGGTGGCGCGCGCCGCCGAGAGATCCCAATTGTTTGCGAAGCGTTCGGTGCGAATGGGCGTCGCATCGCTGTGGCCCTCGACATAGACCGCGTCGAGCCGGCCCTTGGCCTTGCCCGCGCATTGCGCGAGCGGACCTGAATCGGGCGCCACCGCATAGCACGGCAGAACAAGGTCGAGCGCACGCGCGAGCAGCTTCAATTTCGGCAGCGCATCGGCATAGGTATCGGCCGAGCCTTGCGGAAAGAGAATATCGCCGCCCAATTGCAACGTGCCGTTCTCTTCGTCGATGGTCACGGGCAGCACGCCCTTGAGGATGCGCGCCACGTCGTGGAGCATCTCGCGCCGGGCGAGCAGGCTCTCGCTTGGCCGCAGCTGCGTCTCGATCCGGCTTTCGGCGCTGTGGAGGTTCATCGCGAACCCGACCAGCATGATGATGAAGATGAAGATGAGGCCGAGCATCAGATCGGTCATGGAGGCGAAGTAATCGCCGCCCTCGGCCGCGGCGCGGGCCGGGCGCCCCGCCGCTCCTGGCGCGCCGCGCATCTCAGGCCGCCTTCTTCTTGGCGTCGCCCGCCAGCATTTCGGCGACCTCGCGCAGCTCCTCGGTTCCCACCGACAGCGCCTGCATGCCCTCGGCGAGGCTCTTATCGAGCTTGCCGACGAAATCCATCACCTCCTTGCCGAAGGCGCGCGTCCCGCCCTGGAGACGCTCGAACACGGCTTCGAGCTCGCTGTCGACCTTCTCGAAGCGGCTGCGATAATTGTCCCAGACCGACGAGGCTTTCTCGGAAAGCTGCGCCACCGCGCGGCCCATCTCGGTCATGTCGCGTTGCGCCGCGCCGACGCGGTCGGCGACCGCGCGCAGCTCGCCCGCGACCTCGCGCGATTGCTCGACCGAGGCGACGATCGGCGCCGCCGATTGCGTCCAGCTCTCGGCGCTGTCATCGAGCGCGCGCCGGGCGCCGTCGAGCGAGGCGACGATCGCGCGCATGCTCTCCGACTGGTCGCGAAGGCCGCCATTCACCTGATCGATGCCGCCGATGACGCCGCCGAGCCGCCCTGCCAGCTCGTCCGCGGTGAGGAGCAGCGCCTTGGTCGCCTGGCCGACGCCGCGCGCGGCTTCGTCGCCCGCGCTCTTCAAGCTGTCGAGCATGCCGCGCGAGGCTTTTTCCGCCGCGTCCGCGAACATCGCTTCGCCGCGCGCGAAGCTCTCGCCGAGGGCGTCGATCCGCTCCGCGATCTTTTGGACGCGCGCCTCGACATCCTCGCCGAGCGTCGCCGACGCGCCGACGAGATTGCTCGCGGCAAGGCTCACCCGATCGGCGAATGCCTGGCCCGAGACGCCGATATGGGTCTGCATCTGCGCGATGGCGGTGCCGATATCGCTAAGCTTGCCAGCGAGCTGCTTCATCTCGATGCCCGCGCTGCCGCGCATCTCGGCAAGGAACTCGCCGAGCACGCGCTTCAAGCCGTCTTGCGCCGCCGCCGCGTCGATGCCCGGCACTGGCGCCGCGCCTGTCGAAACGCTGCCGAGGCCCGCGCCGATCTTGCCGAGCAGCGCGGTCTGCTCGCGCGTCGCCGCGAGCTGGTCATAGGCGAGCGCCTCGCCGAAAATCGGCGCCATGTTGCGCTCGAGCTCGGCCGAGAGCTTGTGCGCCGCGGCTTCGATCGCGTAGGTCATGCTGCGCGCCGCCACCGACAGCATCAGCGAGCAGCCGAGGCCCGCGATCGAGGTCATGAATTTGAACGAGGCCGCGCTCAAGAGCCCGTTGAGCGCCTCTTTCGCCACCGCGACATCGGTCGAGGTGACGCCGGCGGCGGCGAATTTCAGCGCCGCCACCAGGCCGATGAAGGTGAAGAGCAGGCCGACGCCGACAAAATAGCCATGCGCCGCGGCGAAGAAGCGCGCGGGAAAGGCTGCGCTCGGGATCGCCGGGAGCCCGAGATACTCGTCCGGACGGCGCGTATAGAGCACGCGCCCATCGGCCTGCTTGAGCGATTCGCGATAATCGGTCCAAGCGGCGGCGAAGATCGAATGCCCGAGCGCCGAATCGATGCGCCGGAAATTGCGAGCGAAATCCGCGCCGGAGCCGAGCGCGCGCAGCGCGCGTTGCAGGCGCGCGATCCGGAGCCAGGCGCTCGCGCCCCAGCCGATCAGCACCGCGAGCAGCACCAGCGCCACGGCGATGATCGCGAGCGAAAGGCGCAGCGGCATATGGCCGTCGCTGAAATGATCGAGGAAGAGGGTGATGTCGGGATCGAGCCGGTCGATGGCGGCGCCGAGAGCGATGAAGAGGTCCATGCGAAATCCATTCCGCGGTCGCTAAGAGGCGAAAGACGCCGCCCTCGTCGCAAAAGCCGGGCCAGCTTGGTTAACGCGCGCCGGTACAGCGAAGGCGCGCGGAATGGGCGCATTGCGATTTTTTTGGCAAGGCCGCTGGAAAGCGGCGTGCGTCCCTCGTGCTTCGACAGGCTCAGCATGAGGAAGCTCGGGATGAGGCGTTTTTCTTAATGCCATCAACTATTTTTCCTCACCCTGAGCGGAGCCCTTCGCCGCCGCAGGCGGCGCTCAGGATAAACTTCGCTTCGTCGAAGGGCGCGCGATCTTCTCGCAGCGATGAGATTCAATGGTTCTGCTATCGACACGGCGACCGGCAGAATCTGCCGCCGCGATACCGCAAGGCCGGATCATTCTGCCGGGCTGCGGCGCGGCTTGCCTCGCGCCAAGGCGGGTGGAGACCGCCGGGCGCGACCGCGCATAAACCGCGACGCCGCGACCGAGTTTTGTCACAGACAGGCGCGCGCCGCCGCTGCTTCAATGGGATTTGTCCATGACAGAAGCCGAGAAGAACAGAAACGCGGCAGCCCGTCTCGCCCTTGCCGCGGTACTCGGAGCATTGCTGCTTGGCGGCTGCTCGACCGTGCGCGACACGCAGCCGCCGCGAACCGCGACCGAGGAGATGCTGATCTCGGCCGCGGCGGATCGCGCGGCGGAAACGCTACGGCCGCATTTCGCGCCCGGCGCCAAGGTCTTCATCGACGCGCAATATTTCGAGGGCACCGACACCAAATACACCATCAGCGCGATCCGCGATCGCCTCGCGCGCGACGGCGCGTATATCGTCGACGACCGCAAAGCCGCCGATATGGTGGTCGAGCTCCGCTCCGGCGCGCAATCGATCGATCAGAACTCGCTGCTGATCGGCATCCCCTCCTTGAACCTGCCCATTCCCCTGACGGGACAGATCCAGACGCCCGAGATCGCGCTCTTCAAGCGCGCCCGCCAAGTCGGCGTCGCGAAGCTCGCAGCGACCGGCTATGACGCAAAGAGCGGCCTTTATGCCGTCACGCTCGGGCCCGATTACGGCTTCTCGCACCTGACCGACTGGACGGTGCTGTTCTTCTTCTCCTGGAAGACCGAGGATTATCTGCCCCCCGACAAGAGCGAGAGCGACGGCGCGTTCTAGAGCCTGTTTACATTGTCCTCGCGAGCCGCGACGACGATGTCAACAGGGCCTAGTGAAACGCGTAGAGGAAGATGAACCAGCCCGTCATGCCGAGCGCGATCGCCGCCCAGCGCCTGAGGCTCACGCCGAGAAAGCGGCGCCGCTTCGGCTTGCGCCGCTTGGGCTCGCGCAAACGCCGCGTCCGCCGCGACGCGCGCAGATAGGGCTGAGCGGGAGCAAAAGGTGCGTTCATGAGGAACACCCGATGGTTCCATTCTCGCGCGCGGCTATTGTCGCGGCGTTATGGCCGATCGGGAGGGTTAACGAATCGTTGCCGCCGAACTCGCTTTGATGGATGGGACCGACCGGCCGCTTGGCGTCGGAGCGGGCGCGCTCACGCGGCCGGGACCATCCCCTTCCGGTTCCTGGTGCCCGCCACGCGTGCCTTGTATTGAGCCTGCATCGCGGGATCGAGGAATTCGATCATCAGGCTGTTCTCGACCCAGAACTCGACGAGGTCGAAGGCCCCGCGACTGCAGGAGATGGCGCGCCAGCCCTCTCGTTTGCCGATCGAGATGATCTCGTCCTTCGACAGCTTGGTTCCGACCGCAAGGTGGAAGCAACCGTAACGCGGAGGATTCTCGAGATGGGACTGGCGGACCATTTCGTCGTCGCCCTCGCCCGGCACCATGACTTCTTCGCGGGGATAAACCTCAATCCCGGTGCGGACCTCGTCGTCCTCCCCGCCCCGTGCCATGAAGCTGTGGCGCCCGACATGGAAGGGGCTGTAGCCGCCGCCGAGGAGTTCCCCCAACACCCGCGCCACCCGCTCGGGGTCGTCGGCTGGAATCGATGCATGGAAGATCATTTCCGCCTCCCGGAACATGCGATGGGAAAATTATCATGGCGAAGCCTAGGCGCCGCCCGCCGGTTGTCAATTCATGCCGCCGGCGAAAGCCGTGCTCGGCAGAGGTCTGAGAAGCCTCGCGGCAGGATGTGTGGCGCGTCTGCTGTTCGTCCGTCGATGCACTGGCCGGATGGCTAACTTATCTCGCGGGTAGCCGCACGCTCGCGAGATCGGTCCCGACAATCGTGATCCCGGTAAAGCCACCTGCTCTGGTCGCCGAGCGGTAATCGGCTTCGGTCAACGGACCGCCCGGCACATCCCACTGGTTGTGACGCGCCGTCCCGAGCGCCGGCGCCAGATGCGTCAGCATCAGATATTTGGCCCCATCGCGCTGGGCCATTGCGCCGAGGTCGCTGGCTAGGCTCTGCCGATAATAGCTCTTCGCCGGAAACCCGCTGCCACGATCGGGGCCCAGCACCGGATGTATCGCCGAATGCACGATAATATCGGCTCCCTTTGCCAGTTTCTCCACTTGGTCGGATGTCGAATGATTGCGTGGCGGCGCGGGCGTGTCATTGCTGGCGTCGCCGCCGATCACGACGCTTCCGGCCGGCGTGTCGACGCGATAGGAGGCATGGCCGGCGATGTGCGACGACCGGATCGCGCTCACCTTCACGTCGCCAGACGACCATACGAGTTGCGGCTCGTCTTTGGGTTCGAACGTCATCACCTTCGCCAAGGCGGCGGGACCGCCTTCCGCGCGCCCTTTGTCCTCGGAGCGGCGCTCGGCGATCTCGCCGGATTCGATAAACGCGTCGGCGAGGTGCATGACGAATTTGCGGCAGCTGTGGTTGATCGCGAGCGTCGAGACGGCATCCGCGCTGCAGATGATGTCGACGGCCGGACCTTTCAGGTACCAGCGCAACATCATGATGTCGGCGAAGCCCTCGGTATGGTCGCCGTGCATATGCGTGAAGAAGATCGCAGTCAGTTGGGGCGGAGATACGCCGATCTGCGACAGCCGCTGGTTCGTCCCGCGACCAGTATCGAACTGCAATTTTGTGGCGCCGCAGGCGTTGCTGTCGTCGCCGTAGCGGACCAGGGTTCCGGCGCCGGCCTGACCGTTGAAGACCGTAGGGCCCCCTTGCGTGCCGGTCAGCGTGACAATCAGGCAAGGGGCCGCTTGCGCGGCTGGCGCAAAAGCCGAAACGGCGATGGCCGCGAGCGTGCCGATCGTGAACGAGCGCATGGCGTCCTCCCCCGTCAAAATTGCTGGCCGCAAAAACCTATGCGCTCGGCCGAAAATAGAGAAATACATAGTAGACGCATTATTATAATCTATAGTTATGAAACTCGAAGCACGCTTACGCGCCTTCGCGGCGTTCGCCCGGTGCCGCTCGTTCTCGGCGGCGGCCGCCGAGCTGCGCATCAGCCAGCCGGCCGTTTCAAAGCATATTGCCGATTTGGAGCGTGTGCTGGGGCTAACATTAGTCGAGCGCGCGAGACGCGACGGCGCGCTCACGAGCGCCGGGGACTTTCTCGCCAATCAGGTGTTGCGGGCGGAATCGCTCCTTGCCCAGGCAGAGCGCGGTACCGCGCAGTTCCGCAATGGCGGTTCGGGTTCGCTGGCGATCGTCGCCTCCTGGCTCACCGGCACCTATCTGTTGCCGAAGATCATTGCCGAATTCCAGAACGCGCGTCCGGGCGTACGCGTCTCGCTGGAGATGGGAACCGCAGTGAAAGCGGTGGAGTGGCTGCGCTCGCACCGCGCCGAGCTGGGTTTCATCGCGGATGCGGCCAGCGGACCCGAGATCGAGGCGGAGCCGTTGCTGGAGAATGAGATCGTGGTGGTTGGCAATCCCGCGATCGTCACGCGACGGCCGTCGCGCGAAAATCTTGAAGAGCTGACGTGGATTTCGCGCGAGGAAGGCTCGGCCACGCGCAGCCTTTCCGATGCGGCCATGGCGCGCCTCGGCATTGTGCCGCGGCGCCGCCTGCAGCTTCCCTCCTACGAGGCGGTCGTCCATGCGCTGAAAAGCGGCTATGGGATCGCGGCGATGAACCGGTACGTCGTGGCCGAAGACCTGCGTGTTGGATCGCTGGCAGTCATCGCCATTCGCGGCTGGAATGTTCGCTCCGTTCTGGCAGTCCTTCGGGTGCGAGAGGCGCGCGTCACACCATTGGCCAATGAGTTCCAGACCTTGGTCCGTAAGCGGTTCAATGAAATCG
>DATEKH010000236.1:0-6464 GCA_035277525.1 Allostellaceae bacterium | reverse complement strand
CATCGCGCCGCCGGCGGCGCCGCGCGCCGCGCCGCGAAGCGGCGTCGGCGTAACGGCCTGGCAGGGGGGCGCCTGAGGCGGCGGAGATGCCGCGGTTTGCGGCGGCGGCGCTTGGGGATATTGCTGGGCAAGCCCGCTCGCGATGGGAAAGACCAAGCAGAGCACGCAAGCGAACACGAGACGCGCCATCCGACCTCTCCTTGCACGCTGTTGTCGCAAGCCACGTCTCCGCGTTCGTCTGCGGAAGCGGCAGCAAGCGGCGGCGACCGCGCACCGCAAAACGAGCCAAGAGAAAACCAATGCTAGTCGCTTGGCACGATCCCTCGGCATCGGTGGAAGTGCCGATTGGACGTGCTCAACACCTGTATTGAGAAGGGACATGGAAAGCCCATACGATTGATGCAGATCAAGCCCTTCTCGACTGTTGATCGGTAGTTTTTAAGGCGCGGCCGCTGTTGTCATCCCGTGTGCGCCGCGCGCGCCCCCGTGCGAAGCAGCCAACCGGATTGAGACGCCAAGATGAGATGGCGGTATTCACGATCGGAAGGAAATGGGGAATGGCTTCATCTCCTCCTCGTCGCGGCCGCATTGGCGATACCGCTGCTGCTCTTCGGGGTTGTCGCCTATCTCGACCGCGGCGCTGTGCTTGCGAGCGCCGAAGTAGAAGTCGTGGCGACGACCGACGTGCTCGAGGCTCACGCGCTCAACGTCTTCGAGACGCACGAGTTGATCGCCCGCGCCGTCGACGCGCGAATCCGCTCAATGAGCTGGGACGAGATCGGTTCCTCGCAAGCGCTCCACGATTATTTGAATGAGATCGAGCGGAGGTATCCCCAACTCCTCGGCATATGGCTGGCCGATCCGGCAGGCAAGCTGCGCAATTCGAGCCGTGTCTTTCCTGTGCCGCTCGTCGATCTCTCGGACCGCGACTACTTTATCGCCCTGAAAGAGGCGGATCGCGGCACCTTCATCAGCCACGTCGTCACGGGCCGCGTTCAAGCCGAAAAAAACTTCAACATCGTGCGCCGCCGCAGCAGCGCGAGCGGCGCGTTCGACGGCGTGATCGTCGTCTCGGTTTCGCCGAGCTACTTTATCGACTATTGGCGCAAGACGGCGCCGCCGCTGAACATGATTGCGGGTTTGCTGCGGAGCGACCTGAATATTCTCGCGCGTGAGCCGCCCTATCCTGCGGACAGTCTGCCGGCCAACTCGGCCACCGCGGCCGCGATCACGCGGAGCGATTACGGCTCGGTGCGCACGGTCTCGGCGATCGATGGGGTCGAACGCCTGATGGCCTATCGCCGCGTCGGCTCTTACGACGTGTTCATCGTCCATGGAGTCGGCGTCTCTGCGGCTCTCGTGCCCTGGTACCGCCATCTCGCGATCTATGGCGCATTTTTCGGCGTAGCCGGCATCGCGCTCTTGCTTATATCGCTCCTGGCGTTCAAGCGAATGCGACAGTGGCGCGCGGCCACGATGCAAGTCATCGCGGAAGGCGAAATGCGGCGCGCCGCGGAGCGGCAGCTTCATCAAGCGGAAAAACTCGAAGCGATCGGCCAGTTGACCGGTCAATTCGCGCATGACTTCGGGAATGTGCTCAGCGCGATCGTGCTCCATCTTCAGCCCCTGCGCGAAGAAGGCGATCCTCGGATCGCGAGCGGGTTGCGCGCCGCGATCCTCGCGGCCAAGGAGGGGCAAAAGGCGGTTCGCTCGATCCTTGGCTTCGTGCGTCCGGAGCCGCGTCATACGGAGATCGTCGCGATCGGCCGCGCGCTAGCGGAATTCGAGGTCCTCCTTCGCCAGGCTCTCGGATCGCAATCGCGGCTCGTCTTCGCGGTCCCGCCCGACACTTGGCCCGTCCGGGCAGACCCGATCCAATTGGAGCTGGCCCTGCTCAACCTTACAGTCAATGCCCGTGACGCCATGCCGGAGGGCGGAACTCTCCGCATAGCGGCGTACAATCTCCACGCCGAGGGTGAGCCGAAGGGCCTCGCCGGCGACTTCGTCGCGGTCTCCGTCTCCGACACGGGAACGGGCATCGCACCCGAGTTGTTGGAGAAAGTCTTCGATCCGTTCTTCACTACCAAGAGCGCGGAGAACGGCACCGGTCTCGGGCTGAGCCAGGTCAATTCCTTTGCCGCCGGCTGCGGTGGAGCGACGACGATCGAGAGCGCTCCGGGACGCGGCACCACGGTTACGATGAATTTTCCGAGAGCGCAGGATTTCGCCGTCGAGACGACCGATTCCGGCGGAAAGGATGAGCGCCTCGAGATGCGCGCCTGATCCGTCCATCCGGTCTAATGACAGCAGGAACCGTTCGCCGGCTCCGCCGAGGCGCGGGGTGCGGCCGCCTGTCTCTCGGGAATCGACCCGATGGCTGCAGCGCGTCCCGACGATGAGGCTGGAGGTCGTCGCGCCTGGTGGCTACGCGTGCCGTCGGTTCTCGCGGCGCCCATCGGCCAACCGCGACCGGACACCCAGAGCGAGCCGCGAATGGATCAAAAGCTCACGGAACCGCGCGAGGTTGGATTTCACGGCAAGTCAGCCGCGGCGGACAAGGAGCGCTGGACATCCAGGGCGCTGCGCGAAATCAAGCGATTTCTCGCCATGTTCTTCTACATCTGGGTGATCTACGGGCTGTTTCTTCTTCATGAAGCAGTCGTCCTCGCCCGCTACGACATTCCGTTCACCCGCTGGGGTGTCGGCCTCGCCAGCGCGCTCGTCCTCGCGAAGGTCATGCTCGTCATGGACGATTTCAACATCGCGCGCGGCTTTGCAGGCAAACCCCTGATATTCTCGATCGCCTATCGCTCCGTTGTCTATGCGATCGTCTTCATCGCCTTCTACACCGCGGAAGAAACGGTCAGCGGCTTGGTGCGCGGCAGAGCGCTGGCGGATAGCATTCCATCGATTGGCGGCGGCACGCCGCAGGGGATTGCGCTCGCGCTCGTCATCGTGTCTCTCGCGCTCGTTCCCTATTTTGGCTATCGAGCGGTCGCCGAGGCTGTCGGCCCGGGTAGGCTGCGCGCCCTCCTCTTCGCAAGCCCCGAGACCCGAGCGACCTAGGGGCCGAGGGGCACGCACACCGAGCTATGAGCCTCGATCTCCACAACCATGCCTTGCTCGTCATCTTCATCGCGAGCCTGCTCTTGCTCCTGGCCGCGACCGAGAGCGGGCGGTTCTTCGGCGCCCGCGCCATCGACAAGAGCGCCGGCCACTTCGGCACCATCGAGAGCGCGGTGCTAGGCCTCTTAGGATTGCTCATCGGATTTACCTTCGCGATCGACGTTTCGCAGTTCGAGGGACGCCGCGAGGCGGTCTTGAACGAAGCGAACGCGATCGGCACCACCGCGTTGCGCGCACGTCTTCTGCCGGCGCCATACGCTCCCAAAATCTTGAAGCTGCTGCAGGACTACGTGCAGATCCGGCTCGATATCACGCAACGCGTTGTATCCCTCCAAGAGTTGGAGACGGCGATCGCGCGCTCGGACGCGATCCAGGAAGCGCTCTGGCGCGAGACGCAAGCCGTTGTCGCGAAGGACAATGCGATGGTGCCGACGGGATTGTTCGTGCAAACGCTCAACGAAATGATCGACAACCAGCAGACGCGCATCTACGCGGCGATGAAGCGCCTGCCGGACATCGTCGTGTACGGTCTCTACGGCGTTGCAGCGGTCGCCCTCGGCTTCGCCGGCTATGCGAGCGGGCTGGCGGCCGGACGCTCGCGCATTCCGGTCTATTTCCTGGGCCTTCTGATCGCCGCCGTGATGCTCCTGATTCAGGATATCGACCGGCCGAATGCCGGCTTCATCAATGTCAGCCAGAGGCCGATGATCGATACCGCCAAGAGCATCGCCGCCTATACCGAGTAGGCGGCGCTCAGCGGCCCTCCGGGCCGCCATAGGCGCGCTCGACCTTGGCAACGCGGAGGTGATAGCGGCTGTACCAGCGCTCGATGCCGAGGCGCTGGGCCGCGACATGCTCGGCGTTCGCCTTCCACGCTCGGATCGCCGCTTCGTCGGTGAAATAGGCGACGGTGATGCCGAGCCCGCCGTCGCGCCGCGCATGCTCGGCGCCGAGATAGCCCGGCTGCTTCGCCGCGAGATCGAACATCGCTTGCGCCATCCTCTCGTAGGATTCGTCTCTACCCTTCAATTGAGAGGTGAAGATCACCGCATAGTAAGGCGGCTCCGGCGTTGCCGCGAAAGCATCGGACATGCGAGGCCCCCCGTATTCTTCTCTTCACGCGCGCGCCGCTTCCAGCACGCTCACATCCGCGCGCGTCGCGAGGCATTTATCAAGGCGCAGCCCGGCCTGTTGCAACAAATTTTTGTATTCGGCCTCGGTGCGCATGCGGCCGGTCGTCGCCAGGAGAAAAGTCAAATCCATGAGATGGGCGAGGCTCGGCTCGTTGGGCGCTCCGGCGAGACCTTCGATGATGACGACTTTGCCCTGCGGCGCCATGGCGTCGCGGCATCGCCGCAGGATCTGCACCACCTCGCCGGCCGTATGGTCGAAGAGCACGCGCTTCAGGACATAAACATCGCCGCCGGCGGGAACGGCGTTGAAATAGTCCCCCTCGACGAGCGCGCAACGCGGCAAAGGCCCGCCCTCGCCGCGGCGCGCCGACGCAATCGCGGCGCCGCGCTCGAGCAACACGCCCGAAGCCTCGGGATAGGCCGCGAGAATCGCCGAGAGAAAGGCGCCGTTGCCGCCGCCGAGATCGACGATTTTGCGGCACCCCGCGAAGCTCGAGGCCTCGAGGATCGCCGGCGCTTCGACGCGTCCGCGATTGGCGAGCCCGGCATGGAACAGCGCCGCTTTGTCGGGATGCTGTTGCAGATAGGCAAAGAGCGGCGCGCCGAGTTTTGCTTCGACGATTGGGTTGCCGCCGCACACGCCGGGCACGAGGTCCTCGAAGAGGTCGTAAAGGAATTCGTGCACATAGATCGCGTAATCGCGGATCGATTGCGGCGAATCCTTGCGCAAGGTTTCGCCACGCGGGGTCAAGCGATAGCGCCCGCTTTCGCCCAGCATGACCACGCCGAGGCCGCTCAGCGCGCGCAACAGCCGCTCGAGTCCGGAGGGATCGGCGCCGATCTGCGCCGCGAGCCGCCCAGCGCTCACGCCCTCCGCCGGAATCGCATCCGCGAGACCGAGCTTTGCCGCGGCATAGACGGCGCGCGCGGCAATGAAGCCCATGAGCAAGCGGATCGCCTGTTGCGGCGGGCTCAAATCCATTTCGGCCATGGCAGTATCTCCTTCCCGCTCAGCGCGGCCGCTCGGGCAGGAGAAGATGCGAGGGATGCACCCTGTCGTGATGATAGCTTCTGATAGGGCGAGGCGGCGAAGAGCGTCGGGTAAGGCCCGTTCCCGCCTTTGGGCAAATAGACATCGGCGCGCAGTTTCACCCCGCGGCGCGTTGCGAGCTCGATCTCGAAAGGCTCGACATTGACATCGACCATGCCGCCCTCCCCCGCGCGCAGAGCGATCGTAACGCTCATCGAAAGGCGCGGATGAGCCGCGCCCCATCGGCGCCGCGCTCAGATCGGCGCGATCGCCGTGCCTACCACTTGCACGCGAGATTGTCGCCGAAGGTCTGGCGCCAATCGGCGCCCGGCGGCACCAGCCCGTCATAAGGCCGGATCCCGCGATGCGTTGCGGGATCGGCGCCGGGCGGCCTCTCGCCGCGCTCGACCGCCGCCACAGCATCGAGCAGCATGCGCCGCAAGGTCACGATCGCGCGGTCGGTCGAACCCAGATATTCCTTCGAGCGGTCGACGATCGGTCCCATGCCTTCCTGAATGGCGAAGTCCTGGGTGTTGACGCCGTCGATGCCGGTGAAGGTCTTGGTGCGCTGAATCTCGCGGTCGATCAGATACTCGTTCGAGGGATTGCGCTTCAATTTGAAGGTGCCGGGAATGAGGTCGTCCTTGCCGCGGCCCGAGTGGTGCTCATGCGCCTCGGCGATTTCTTCCGAGATCGAAACCGCGGGATCAGCGCTGTAGCACCAATTGTAGACATTGGTCTGCTCGTCATCGATCGGGACCCAGAGATGCCCGTCGAGCTTCGGCACGTCGTTGCGGCCGACGACGCCGTTGATGCCGCCGCGCATCTGCTGATGCGGCATCACATAATGGTAGAGCCGCACATAGCTCCCATCCTCGCCGAGCTTGCGCGTCGAGACATAGTAATAGCCATAATCCGTGCGCTCGACATCGAGCCGCGGTGCGCGGTCGCGCTGGCGCGGCAGCGATTTATCGCCCAGGCGCAAATTGTGCAGGTAGGAGGAATGGGCGGTGTCGAGCCCGCCTTCGACCGCCTGAAGATAGTTGCACGCCTCATAAGTCTTAGAAATATAGCGATGGGTCGCCGGCGCGCGCATCCATTCGTAATCGGGCGGTAGGGGCATGGTTTCTCTGGGGCCAAGATAGGCCCAGACTACGCCCGCCTGCTCATGCGTC
>DATEKH010000235.1:0-35635 GCA_035277525.1 Allostellaceae bacterium | reverse complement strand
CTCACGGTTCACCCCTTCGTGCCCCATCTCGAGGAATTCCCCGAGGTGGTGGTGCTCGACAACCACGAGGACAACCCCGTCTTCTCGACCGATCACTGGCATTCCGACGAGACCTTCCGAATGACGCCGCCGATGGGCTCGATCCTGCGCTGCCTGCGCATCCCCGCAGCCGGCGGCGAGACGCTGTGGGCCGATATGGCCGCGGCCTATGAGAATCTCAGCGACAAGATGCGCCATTTCCTCTCGGGTCTCGAAGCGATCCACGACTTCAAGAATTTCCGCCACAAATTCGATCGCCTCCCTCCGCGCGAGCGCCACGCCAGGCTCGCCGAGATGGAGGAGGAGCTGCCCAACCCTGCGCATCCGCTCATCCGCACCCACCCGGTGACCGGCCGCAAGGCGCTCTTCGTCAACGAGCAGTTCACGATCGGCATCAAGGGCATGCGCGAGGACGAAAGCCGCGCATTGTTGGATTTCCTATACGCGCAAGCGCGGATTCCCGAATACCAGTTCCGCTTTCGCTGGGAGGTCGATTCCATGGTGTTCTGGGACAACCGCCCGACACAGCATTACGCCGCCAACGACTATTATCCGCAGCGGCGCACCATGCACCGCGTCACGATCAAGGGCGACAGGCCGATCTGAGCGAGGGGCGGCGCCGCCGCGCCGGCAAGGATTCCTTAACCAATCTAAACCCAAACTGGGGACCGCAGCGGCAAGGCGCTTTCGGAACAGTCCCGGCGGTCTCCATCAGCATGACGGCGTCAGGCCCTCGATCTTCCCGGCCGATCTCGCTCATCGCGCTCGTGGGAGCGGTCGCCGCCATTTTCGGTGTCGTCGTCCTCGCCGCCTCGACGATCTGGGACGCACATCGGGCGACCGAGGCTCACGCGATCGAGACGATGCAGAATCTCGCCTCGGCTCTCGACCACGACATCGAACGCAATATCGGGATTTACGACCTCGCCCTCAAATCGACGATCGATGGGCTCGAGACACCGGGGCTCGGACGCTTCGCGCCGCAAATCCGCGACCGCATTCTCTTCGGCGCCGCCTCGGCGGCGCAAGATCTGGGCGCGATCTACGTCCTCGACCGTGAGGGCACGGTCCTATACCACTCCCAATCCCCATCGCCGAAGCGGCGAAGCTTCGCCGACCTCGAAGCCTTCACCATCCACCGCGACCACGCCGATATCGGGCTCTATATCAGCGCGCCGTTCCAAGGCGCCGGCAATCACGTCTGGTCGATGAGCTTAAGCCGGCGGATTAACCGGCCCGACGGCAGCTTCGGGGGCGTGGTGCTGGGCACGCTGCGTCTCACCTATTTCGAGCAGCTTTTCGACGCGGTCGAGCTCGGCCCGCACGGCGCCTTGGCGCTCTTCCGCACCGACGGTCCGCTGGTGACGCGCAAGCCGGCGAACGATGCGCAACGCGGCCGCGATCTCAGCAAGGCTGTTGTCTTCAAGCTGCTGCCGAAATCCCCGATCGGACATTTCGAAACCGCCGGCGTGTTCGATCATGTCGATCGCATCTATGTCTATCGCAAGCTCGAAGACTTCCCCTTCGTGCTGGTGGCGGGCACCGCGGCCGAAACGATCTTCGCCGAATGGCGCCAAAAGGCGATCTTCACCGGCGCCGGCCTTGCCATCCTTCTCGCGATCGCCGGCCTGCTTGCCTTTGCGCTGCGCCGCGAGCTGCGCCGCACTGCGAGCGCCGACGCGCTGCTGCGGGACGCGGTCGAGAGCATGTCCGAAGGCTTCGTGATCTTCGACAAGGACGATCGGCTCGTCACCTGCAACGAGGCCTATAAGGCGCTCTATCCCAAGAACGCGCATTTGATGGTGCCGGGCAGCCGGTTCGAGGACATCGTTCGCGCCGGCATCGAAGCCGGACAGTCGCCCGATGCCCTCGGCCGTGAAGAGGAATGGATCGCGAAGCGCATGCACGATCATGCGGGCGAAGCCATGCCGCACGAGCACCGGCTCGATACCGGCCGCTGGGTGCTGACCTCGGAGCGGCGGTTGCCCAATGGCGGCATGGCCGGGCTCAGGGTCGACATCACCGCCCTGAAGCAAGTGCAGGCCTCGTTGCGCGAAAGCCGGATGCTGCTGGCGCAGGCCCAGCATGTCTCCAGGACCGGCAGCGTCTTTCGCGATTTCATCACCGGCAAGACGGAATGGTCGGAAGAACTGTGCCGGATCTTCGGCGTCGATCACGCCAATTTCACGCCGGGCCCCGAGCGTTTTCTCGCGATGGTCCATCCCCAGGACCGCGACCGGGTCATCGAAGCGATGCGCAGCAGCGAACAAGGCGTCAAGCCCGTTCCGCTGGAATATCGAATTATCCTGCCCGACGGGCAGACGCGCTGGGTCTATCGCGAGGCCGAAGTGCTCTTTGCCGAGGGCAAACCGGTCGGGCGGATCAGCACCTACAAGGACATCACCGAGCGGCGCGCCGCCGAGCAGCACGCCGCCGAGCTCGAGGTCCAGCTGCGCCACTCGCAGAAGCTCGAGGCGCTCGGCAATCTTGCCGGCGGCATCGCGCATGACCTCAACAACACGCTGGTTCCGATCCTCGCCCTCTCCAAGCTCGGGATGAAACGCTTTCCCGAGGGCAGTCCCGATTACAAGGACCTCGACACGATCGCGCGCGCCGGCGCGCATGCGCGCGATCTGGTGAAGCAAGTCCTCGCCTTCAGCCGCAAGGAGCAATCGGTGAAGCGCGACGTCGACCTCGCCGCGCTGGTCGCCGACGCGCTCAAGATGCTGCGTGCGAGCCTTCCGGCGACCATCCGCATCATCGAGACCATCGCGCCCGTGCCGCCGATCCACGCCGACCCGACGCAGCTCAATCAGGTGGTGATGAATCTCGTCACCAACGCCGCGCAGGCGATCGGCGATCGCCTCGGCACCATCACCGTCACGGTCAGACCGGCCGGAGACGCGGCGTCGCTCGCCATCGCCGATACCGGCTGCGGGATCGACCCGGCCGATCTCGAGCGCGTATTCGAGCCGTTCTTCACCACCAAGCAGGTCGGCCAGGGCACCGGCCTCGGGCTTGCCGTGGTGCATGGCATCGTCACCGACCATGGCGGCCGGATCGAATGCCGTAGCAAGCCCGGCGAAGGCAGCGAATTCGCCGTCATCCTGCCGGTCGCGGGACGCGAGCGCGCCTCGCCGGAGATGCAGCCGGCGGCGTGACACGCGATTCAGATTATCTCTCGGCGAGATGGATCGAATGAGCGCGCAATCGAATAACCCTCTCCGCCCGCCGGGCGGGGGGAGAGGGTGCGAAGCCGGCACAAGCCGGCTGAGCGGGTGAGGTGGGTGCCGGGTGTTGCACACCTCACCCTCCCAATCGCTATCGCGATTGGGCCCCTCCCTCTCCCCGCTTCGCGCGGAGAGGGTCGATTCCATCTCCTCGGATGGCGCTTAGAGTCTAACCCGAGGCCTTGGCGTAGCTGTCGCGCAGGCCGATGGTGCGGTTGAAAACAAGGCGCCCGGAAGCGGAATCGAGATCCGGCGCGAAATAGCCCTGGCGCTCGAACTGAACCGCAAGCCCGGTCGCGGCCTCGGCTAGCGCGGGCTCGAGCCGTGCGCCGCTCAGCACTTCGAGCGAATTGGGATTGAGATCGGCGAAGAGATCGCCGCCGGCGCCGGGGTCGGGACGGGTGAAAAGCGGATTGTAAAGCCGCACCTCCGCTTCAAGCGATGACGACGCCTCCACCCAATGCAAGGTCGCCTGCACCTTGCGGCCGTCGGGCGCGTTGCCGCCGCGCGTCGCCGGATCATAGGTGCAGCGCAGTTCCACCACCTCGCCCGCCGCGTTCTTCACCGCCTCGCGGCAGGTGACGAAATAGGCATAGCGCAGGCGAACCTCCTTGCCGGGCGAGAGGCGATAGAATTTCTTGGGCGGGTTCTCCATGAAATCCTCGCGCTCGATATAGAGCTCGCGCGCGAAGCGAATGCGCCGCGTCCCGGCGGCGGGATCGTCGGGATGGTTGATCCCCTCGAGCTCTTCGCTCGTCCCCTCGGGATAGTTCTCGATCACCAGCTTCAAGGGTCGGAGCACGGCCATGCGGCGCTGCGCCGCGCGGTTCAAATAATCGCGCACCGCGTGCTCGTACATCTGGATATCGACGACGCTGTTGGCGCGCGCGACGCCCGCCATCTTGACGAACTCGCGCAAGGCCGCGGCCGGCACGCCGCGCCGGCGCAGCCCCGCGAGGGTCGGCATGCGCGGATCGTCCCAGCCCGCAACTCGCCCCTCGCGCACGAGCTGTGCGAGGAACCGCTTCGACATCACCGTGTAGTTGAGATTGAGCCGCGCGAATTCATACTGCCGCGGCCGCGACGGCACTGGCAGATTGTCGAGGAGCCAGTCATAGAGCGGGCGGTGATCCTCGAATTCGAGCGTGCACAGCGAATGCGTCACGCCCTCGATCGCGTCCGACTGGCCATGCGCGAAATCGTAAGTCGGGTAGATGCACCATTTCTTGCCCGTGCGCGGATGCTCGGCGTGCAGAATGCGATAGAGGATCGGATCGCGCAGGTTGATATTGCCCGATGCCATGTCGATCTTGGCGCGCAGCGTGCGCGCGCCGTTGGCGAACTCGCCGGCCCGCATCCGCCGGAAGAGGTCGAGATTGACCTCGGCGCTGCGCTGCCGATAGGGGCTTTCGCGCCCCGGCTCGGTCAGGCTGCCGCGCATCACCTGAACCTCCTCGGGCGTCGAATCATCGACATAGGCCTTGTCGGCGCCGATCAACGCCTCGGCCCATTGATAGAGCTGATCGAAATAATCCGAGGCGTGATGGAGGTGCGAGCCCCAATCGAAGCCCAGCCAGCGCACGTCGCGCTCGATCGCGTCGATGAATTCCTGCTCCTCCTTCGCGGGGTTGGTGTCATCGAACCGGAGGCTGCAATGCCCGCCGAACTCGGCCGCGATGCCGAAATTCACCGCGATCGCTTTGGCGTGGCCGATATGGAGATAGCCGTTGGGCTCGGGCGGAAAGCGCGTCACCACGCTCTTGTGCTTGCCGCTGGCAAGATCCTCCGCGACGATGTCGCGGAGGAAATCGCGGCCGATCTCGGCGGCGGGCGGAGTCTTGTCGCTCATGCGGGCTCTACGAGGAGGATGACGGAGCGGGCGCGGGCGCGCGCGGCGTCTCGCCGGGCTCGGCGACCTCGCGCGGCAGCGGGCCGATCTCGGTAAAGGCGTTGACGATCGGATAGCGGCGATCGCGGCCGAAGGCGCGGCGCGTGATCTTGACGCCAGGCGGCGCCTGGCGGCGCTTATACTCGGCGCGATCGAGCATGCGGCGGACGAGGCGCACCGTCGCCTCGCTATGGCCGCGCGCGACGATCGCGCTCACCGGCATCTCGTTCTCGACCAGGCATTCGAGGATCGCGTCGAGTTCCTGATAAGGCGGCAGCGTATCCTGGTCGGTCTGGCCGGGCTTCAATTCGGCCGAGGGCGGCTTGGTGATGACGCGCTCGGGCATCACCGGCCCGCTGGGTCCGAGCATGCCGGGCAAGCGGCGCTCGTTGCGAAAGCGCGCCAGCGCGAACACCGTCATCTTGTAGACGTCCTTCAGCACCGAGAAGCCGCCGCACATATCGCCGTAAAGCGTCGAGTAGCCGACCGACATCTCGGATTTGTTGCCGGTCGAGACCACCATCCAGCCGAATTTGTTGGAGAGCGCCATCAGGCTCATGCCGCGGATGCGCGCCTGAATGTTCTCCTCGGTGATGTCGGGCTTCGTGCCGGCAAAAGACGGCGCGAGCATTTGGCGATAGGCGTCCATCGCCGGCGCGATATCGATGCTGCGCAGCTCGCAGCCGAGCAGCTCGGCGACGCTCGCCGCATCATCGAGGCTTGCCTTCGAGGTATAGGGCGAAGGCATCATCACGCAATGAACGCGATCCACGCCGAGCGCGTCGACCGCGACCGCGGCGGTGAGCGCCGAATCGATGCCGCCCGAGAGGCCAAGCACCACGCCGGGAAACGCGTTCTTGCGCACATAGTCGGAAAGCCCCAGCACCATGGCGTGATAGATCGAGGCGAGCGTGTCGCCGCGCGGGCTGATGACGCCTGGCTCGGGTCTCCAGCTCTTGCCGTCGCGCCGCCAGTGCGTCAGGACCAACGCGGTGAGCCATTCCGGCGCCTGGACCTTCACCGCGCCTTCGGCATCGAGCACGAAGGACGCGCCGTCGAACACCAGCTCGTCCTGGCCGCCGACTTGGTTGACATAGAGCAGCGGCAGGCCGGTTTCCTTGACGCGCTCCTGAGCGAGAGCGAGCCGCTCGCCAAGCTTGTCGCTCTCATAGGGCGAGCCGTTGATGACGATCATCAACTCGGCGCCGCTCTCGTCCAAGGTCTCGGCCGCGTCGGCGTTCCACATGTCCTCGCAGACCATGACGCCGAGACGCACGCCGCCCAGCACCATCGGCCCGGGACAGGGCCCGGCGGCGAAGACGCGTTTCTCATCGAACACGCCGTAATTGGGCAGATCGTGCTTGAAGCGCAGCGATGCGACCGCGCCATCCGCGAGCAGCGCCGCGGCGTTGTAGAGCTTGCCGTCCTGGCGCCAGGGCGTGCCGAGAAGCACCGCCGGACCGTCCTTCACCGCGCGCGCGAAGTCCTTGACCGCCGCCTCGCAGGCCGCAACGAAAGCGGGCTTCAGCACCAGATCCTCGGGCGGATAGCCGGCGACGAAGAGCTCGGAGGCGACAATGAGATCGGCGCCCGCTTCCTTGGCCTCGCGCCAGGCATCGCCGAGCCGGCCGAGATTGCCGGCGATATCGCCCACGATCGGGTCGAGCTGAGCGATGGCGATGACGAGCGAATCGGTCATGCGCGAAGATTGGTGGCGCCGGCCTGCCGTGTCAATCACGGGCGGCGCAAAGCGCGCGCGCGACTCGTCCGCCCCTCACCCGCCCTCGTGCAGCACGGATTGGCGCACGTCTTCCTCGATGAGGCTCCAGATATGGTCGACATAGCGCGCGAATTCGGGCGTGCGCTTGAGGCTCAGCGCGCGCGGTCGCGGCAGCTCGACATTGATGGCCTCGCGCAGCCGGCCGGGGCGGCGCGCGAAGACCAGCACGCGGTCCGACAGGAACACCGCCTCGTCGATCTGGTGCGTGACGAAAAGCACGGTCTTGCGTCCCTGCTCCCAGATGCGGATGAGCTCGGTCTGCATGATCTCGCGCGTCTGCGCATCGAGCGCGGCGAAAGGCTCATCCATCAGCAGAATCTTGGGATCGACCGCGAGCGCGCGTGCGAGGTTGACGCGCTGGCGCATCCCGCCCGAGAGCTGGCGCGGGAAATAGTGCTCGAAGCCGGCGAGGCCGACCAGCTTCAGGAGATCGAGCGTGCGGCTCCGCGCTCGCGGGCTCGCCGTGCCCGCGACCTCGGGGCCGATCAGCGCATTATTCAGGACCGTGCGCCACGGCAGTAGATTGTCGGTCTGAAACACGAAGCCGCGGTCGATGCCGGGGCCGCTGACCGGGCTGCCGTCGATCCTGACCTCGCCCGCGCTCGCCTGCTCGAGCCCGGCGACGATCCGCAGGAAGGTGGTCTTGCCGCAGCCCGAGGGACCGACGATCGAGATGAACTCGCCATCGGCGATGTCGATGCCGATCTGGCTCAACACTTCGAGGCTCGAAAAGCTCTTGCACAGGCCCGCGACGCTGAGCTTGGGCGCCGCCGCCGCGAGCGCTCGTCCTTCCGCCATGTCAATCCTGCGTCCAGGGCACGAGACGGCGCTCGAGCCAGGTGAAGCCCGCCGTCATGGCGATGCCGGCGGTCGCCAGGATCACCACCGCCGCGAAGAGATTGGGCATGTTGAAAGAATCGGCCGATTGGCTGATGAGCTGGCCGAGGCCGGCACGCGAGCCGAAGAGCTCGGCGACGACCACGGCAATCAAGCCGCGGCCGATGCCGAGCTTCAACCCGGCGAGCACGAAGGGTGCGGCCGAGGGCAGCGAGATTTTGACGAAAATCTGCCGCCGCGTCGCGCCGAAGCTCTTGAGCATTTCAATGAGGCGAATGCTGGTCGTGCGCAAGCCCGCCTCGGTGTTGATGACCACCGGAAACAGCACCAGGGTGATGACCACCAGCACCTTCGACCAGATGCCGATGCCGAGCCAGAGAAGGAAGAGCGGCGCCAGCGCGATGGTCGGCGTAGCATAGAGGCCCGAAATCCAGGGCTGCAGAATTCCCTTGGCGCGCTTGCTCTCGGCCATGACGAGACCCATCGCAATCCCCAGCACGCTGGCAATGACATAGCCGATCGCGAACTCGGCGGCGCTGATCTCGATGTGGCGGGCCAACTCGCCCGAGACGGCGAGCTTATAGATGGCGAGCGCGATCTGCGAGGGCGCGGCGAGAAAGAGCGAGTTGTCGACATAGAGCCGGCTCATTCCCTCCCAGATCAACAGCCCGCCCGCGATCGAGAGCGTGCTCACGCTCAGCCGACGCTCTTTCACTCGACGAGCTCCGTCAAGCCCGGCATCGCGAGCTTCTTGGCGGTCACCGAGCCGGTCACGTCGTGCGAGGCGCGCATCACCGCGATGAGCTCGTTGATGCCCTTGGCCGGAACCTTGCTGGTCGGCGCGAAGTACTGGATCTTGCGCAGGAAGTCGAGGCTTAGCGCGCTTTCCTTCTGATCGATGTGGAAGTCCTTGACACCGATATCGATCAGCTCCTGGCGATGCTCGGGGGCGTAGAACCAGGCCGCGCTGTCATCGAGCGCCTTGAGGAGCCGCTTGGCCTCCGCCATATGGGCTTTGGCCCAGGGTTTCGAGACTTCGAGCCCGGTGAAGGGCACGTCTTTCACATAATCGATGACGAGGCCGATATTCTTGAACCCGCCAGCCTCGGCGACGAAGCTGAAGGGCGGCAGCACCATGGTCGCATCGACCGAGCCTGATTTGAGCGCGGCGAAGCGCCCGGCCGTGGCGCCGATCACGACGATATCGACATCCCCCGGCTTCAAGCCATTGGCCGCGGCCATGGCGTTCCAATAGATCGCGGTGATATCGACGAGCCCGCCCAGCGCGATGGTCTTGCCCTTCAAATCCTTGATGCTGCCGATCGAGGGCTTTGCTTCCATGCTATAGGGCGCGTTCTGGCCGATGATGCGGGCGATCGCGACGTTGGTCGCGCCCTTATCGACCGCGTGGATCGGCTCGACGACGCCGGTGGTGGCGACGATGTCGAGCGAGCCCGCGGTCAGTTGCTGCATGATGCCGGGCGCGGTGTGCGCGTAAACGAGATCGAGCTCGATGCCGGCTTTCGAAAAGAAGCCCTTGTCGAATCCGACATAGTAGAGCCACATCGTGCCGGTGGGCCCGCCGACCGCGCCGGCGTTGATCTTGTCGAGGGCGAGCGCCATCGACCCATGCATAAGCAGCGTGCCCGCGACGACCAGCGCCGCGACGCGCCCCATCCACCTCGACATTGTTACCTCCCTGTTATTTGTCCAATTGCGCCCGGTAATGCCGTGCGATTTCACTGCCGGTCGCGAGCCATACCCCGTCGTGCCGGCAAATATAGTCGAGCGCCCGATCGAGCGCAGCGATGCGATAGGGCTTGCCCGTCAGATAGGGATGCAGGCAGATCGCCATCGCCCGCGCCGATTGCGCGCCTTCGCGATAGAGCGTATCGAACTGATCGCAGATCATCTGGCGGAATTCGTCGGCCGTGCGGTTGTGTCGCTCGAAGGCCGGAATGTCGTTGATGTCGTGACTGTAGGGGATCGAGATCAGCCGCTTGCCGCTCTCGAGCGTCATCTCGTAGGGCTGGTCGTCATTGGTCCAGTCGCAGACATATTCGACGCCGTGCGCCGCGAGATAATCGAGCGTGTTCCAGGTTTCCTGCATGCCCGAGCCGAGCCAGCCCTTGGGCCGCGTGCCGCTCCCCTTCTCGATGACATCGAGCGCGTTCTTGACGACGCCTTCCTCTTCGCCCGCCGGCACATCAATGAGGCGTCGCGAATTGGTCTCGTTATGCCCCATCCACTCCCATTTGCGCTCATTCCCCGCGGCGATGATCTCGGGATGATAACGGCAGATATCGCTGTTGAGCGCGACCGTCGCGCGAATGCCGTAGCGGTCGAACACCTCCATGAAGCGATAGACGCCGATGCGGTTGCCATAATCGCGCGCCGCCCAGGCCGGAACGTCGGGAATTTTGGTGCTGGGGCTGTTGGGAATCTTCTCGGCCAGCGAGAAGAACTCGATATTGGGAATGACCCAGAGCGCCAGCCGCTCGCCCTTGGGCCAGGCGAGCTTCTTGCGGCGGATGATGGGCGAATAGGGAAAGGGTCCGTAGGGTTGCGGCTTCATCTCACACCGCCTTGCGCGGCTTCAAGGCCGCGAGCTCGGAAACGATCGCCTCGATCCGCATCACATCCGCATATTTGTGGTGGAGGTCGAAGAGATTGACCTTGTGCGAGATGAGGCTGCGATCGAAGCACCCTTCCTCGGCAACGACGACGTGATAGCCGTGCGAATGCGCATCGACCGCGGAGGCGCGCAGGCAGCCCGAAGTGCTCTCGCCGCACATGATGACGCTGCGGATGCCGAGCTGCGTCAGATGCGCCGACAGCGGCGTGCCGAAAAAGGCGCTGGCGCGCTGCTTGGTGATGACCACGTCGCCCGGCTGCGGCTTGAACTCGGGCCGGATGCGATAGAGCGCGGCATCGATCGGCGGGCGCTGGCGCCGCGTCGCGGTGACGGCACCGGGCTTGCTCTCGGGCCGCGCATCGCCGGTCGAATAGAACACCGGCAAGCCCGCCTCGCGCGCGGCGGCGAAGAGGCGCTTGGTCGGCGCGATCGCGGCATAGGCATATTCGCCGCAGGTGCCGGGGAAATTCGCGCTGATCTCCGCCACCGGCTTGTCGCCGCCCTGATAGACCAACTCGTAGAGATCGATCGCGACGAGCGCGGCCGGCCCGCCGATGAAGGTCTCGCGCCGGTATTGGCCGTAGACCGCGAGCGTCTCCGCCGGCACGACATCCCGCCAGCAATGGTCTTCGAAAGCGTCTGCCATGGTGCCTCCCGATTTCGGCCCAATTGTTCGCGCATTCCGCGGCGCGGCGCAAGCCGTGAGAGCGGCCCCGCGACCCTCGCTGCGCGGTTTTCGCGCTTTGACAGGTGCGCCGGACGGGCCTAGGCACCAGCCATGGATTTCGCCCTGCCGCGCCTTTCTCCGTCGCCGGGCGCCGATCGGCAAGAGGCCGCCGCCTATCTGGCGATCCTCGCGCTGGGTGCTCTGCTCTCATGGCTCAGCGCCGTGCACCCTTCGCTGCTTCCGCCCTGGGCGCCGTGGGATTTCTCCTGGCCCGAATATCTCGCGCTGACCCTCGTGCCGGCGTGGTACCTGCGCGGTCTTTGCGCCGTGCCAGAGGCCGAGCGCCCGCCGCTCTGGCGCCGCATCGCCTTTTTCGCGGGTCTCGCGCTGCTCTATGCCGTATTGCAGACGCGCTTCGAATATGCCGCGCAGCACATGTTCTTCCTCAACCGCGCGCAGCATGTGGTGATGCATCATATGGGACCGTTCCTGATCGCGCTCGGCGCAGCCGGGGCGACGATCAAGCGCGGCATGCCGACGTCGCTGCAACGCGCGATCGAGCATCGGCTGATCGCGTTGCCGATCGCTGTTCTGCAGCAGCCCGTCATCGCCGCCTTCATCTTTGTCGGCTCGTTCTATTTCTGGCTCATTCCCGGCATTCATTTCCGCGCCATGATCGATCCGCGGCTCTACGCGCTGATGAACTGGACCATGGTGCTCGACGGCGTTCTGTTCTGGGCGCTGGTGCTCGATCCGCGACCGAAGCCGCCGGCGCGAGTCTCCTTCGGCACCCGCACCGCGCTCGCCTTCGGCGTCATGTTCCCGCAGATCGTGCTGGGCGCGATCATCACCTTCACGGAACGCGATCTCTACCCCTATTACGAGTTGTGCGGGCGTCTCTATCCCTCGGTCGGCGCGCTGAGCGATCAGCGCTTCGGCGGCCTCATCATGTGGATTCCGCCGTCGATGATGAGCGTCCTCGCCGTCATCCTCGTGATCAACGCGCTGCGGCTCCACGAGGAGAGCATCGCCGAAGACGACCAGGACGCCGCCGCGCTCGCCGCCCTGTCGAAGAGCTGGACCGGGCGGTAGGTCCGCGTCACACCAGGCGCCATAGCCGCGCGAAGAAGCCCGGCGGCGATTGTGCTTCGACGAGGCGCTTCAGATCGGCCGCCGTGCCGGGAATGTCCGGTGTCGTCGAGCTCAGCGACGCGACGAGCAGGCGCGCCGCGCCCGAGCCGTCGAAGACGTAGACCGCCGAGCTGTGCGTCACCTCGTAAGGGTGATCCTTGGTTGCAGGCTCGACCGAATAAACGATGCGATAGCGCCGCGCCAGCACCGCGAGCTGATCGGGCGTGCCGCGCAGCCCGTCGATCTGCGGCGCGAAATCCTTGACGTATTCCGCGAGCGCCTTGGGCGTGTCGCGGTTGGGATCGACCGTGACGAAGAGCATGCGGATGCGGTTGGCGTCAGGACCGAGACGCCGCAGCACCGAGGCGAGATTGGCGAGCGTCGTCGGGCAGACATCGGGACAATTCGTATAGCCGAAATAGAGCAGGACGATCTTGCCGCGATAATCCGCGGCGTTGACCTCTTTGCCGTCGCCGACGCGCGTCATGGTGAATTGCAGCGCGGGCGTGCTGCCCGAGACATCGATCGCATGCCATGTCGCGGTCCGCTCGCAGCCGGCGAGCGCCAGAGCGGTGGCGCCGAGGCCGCCCAGCAGCACCGCGCGCCGCGTCGGCATCGCGTCAGGGCGCGTGAGCGGCCGCGACATGCTGCGCTTCGTCCTCGTGGAGCGCGACGGCAATGCCCACCGCCGTCACGAAAACGAACAGCGCCACCGCGGCGAGGCCGATCGCGAGCATTTGATTGCGGCGCGGCGGCTGCCTGCGCCTATGCCTGTGGCGAGCCGCTGGTGTCGACATCCCGCCTCCTGCTGGTCGCGCATGATCCCGTTCATCCCGAGACGGATTGCGGCAAAGCGCAAATTAAAGCTCTGCAAGGTTCGCCGGCCTTCGCCCGATTTCGGCCGGAATTCCGAAACATCACAGCGGGATGGGGATGTTGCGGGCGCGGCTCGCCTATCACGCGTCAGAAGGTCGCGGCGCGGTGGCGCGAGCGAAGGATGGTTGCAATGGAACATTTCGTCGGCGAGCCGACCCTGGACGAGATTCTGTCGGATCCGCTTGTACGGAGCATCATGAAAGCCGACGGGATCGAGATGCGCCGCCTGTGCGAGATTCTGGTGAAGGCCGCGAGCGCGCTCGCCCTGCCGCCGCGCCCGGCGCTGCAGCCGGGCCGTACGGGCTGACCGTTCCCGTAACTGGCTATCGACAAATAGCGACTGTCATTGCGAGGAGGCCCTGAGCCTGTCGAAGGGCCGACGCGGCAATCCAGAAATTAAAATGTTCTACGCTCTATCCCTGGATCGCCACGGCCACCCTCATCCCGAGCTCGTCGAGGGACGCGCCCTCGCGATGACGAAAGGCTCTTTGAACGTCTCGATTACGACTCGCCCTTGGCTTCGGCTTCCTTGGCCTTGGCGAGGATCGCTTGAGCGATCTCGCGCGCGTCATGCGCGGTCATCTGCAGCACCACCATGCTGTCCTCGCGCGGAATGTCGACGCGCAGCAGCACGTCGCGCTCGGGGCTCAACGCGAAGGCCAGAAGCTCGGGAGTCACCCTCAGCCAGGATTGATGTGGACCTTCATGCGGCATGAGCGTTTCCTGCGATAGGCCGACGATCTGGCACCCAATCACATCGCCGCGGCGATAGCGCGTTTCCTGGGCTCCGCGAGGCGGCGCTTCTTCAACTCCTCGGCGATGAGGAAAGCGAGCTCCAAGGCCTGGCTCGCATTGAGGCGCGGATCGCAATGCGTGTGATAGCGATCACCGAGCGTCGTCTCGGTGACGGCTTGCGCGCCGCCGATGCATTCGGTGACGTTCTGGCCGGTCATCTCGAAATGAACGCCTCCGGCATAGCTGCCCTCGGCCGCGTGCACGGCGAAGAAGCCCTTGACCTCGCGCAGAATCTGATCGACCAGCCGCGTCTTGTAGCCGGTGGTCGAGGTGATGGTGTTGCCATGCATCGGATCGCAGCACCAGAGAACCTTGCGCCCGGCCTTCTTCACCGCGCGGATGAGCGGCGGCAGCTTCTCCGCCACCCTGTCGGCGCCCATCCGCGCGATGAGCGTCAATCGACCGGGCTCGTCATCGGGATTGAGGAGGTCGATCAGCTTCAAGAGATCGTCGACCGGCATGGTCGGGCCGCATTTGAGGCCGATCGGATTCTTGACGCCGCGCAGGAACTCGACATGCGCGCCGTCGGGCTGGCGCGTGCGGTCGCCGATCCACAACATATGCGCCGATACGTCGTACCAATCGCCGGTCGTCGAATCGATGCGCGTCAGCGCCTGCTCGTATTCGAGCAGCAGCGCCTCGTGCGAGGTGAAGAGCTCGGTCTCGCGGATCTGCGGCGTCGTTTCCGAGGTGAGCCCGCAGGCCGCCATGAAATCGAGCGTCTCGGTCAGCCGGTCCGCGAGCTCGCGATAGCGCTCGCTTTGCGGGTTGCCGGCAACGAATCCCTGCGTCCAGCTATGGACGCGGTGAAGATCGGCATAGCCGCCCTGGGCAAAGGCGCGCAGCAAATTCAAGGTCGCGGCCGATTGGCTGAAGGCCTGGATCATGCGCTGCGGATCGGGTTTGCGCGCCTCGGGCGTGAACTCCATGCCGTTGATGATGTCGCCGCGATAAGACGGCAAGGTCACGCCGTTCTGGGTCTCGGTCTCCGAGGTGCGCGGCTTGGCGAATTGCCCGGCCATGCGCGCGACTTTCACCACCGGGCAGGCCGCGCCGAAAGTCAGCACCACCGCCATCTGCAGGAACACCTGGAAGGTGTCGCGGATGTTGTTCGGCCGGAATTCGGCGAAGCTCTCGGCGCAATCGCCGCCTTGAAGCAGGAAAGCCTTGCCCTCGACGACTTTCGCGAGGCCCGCTTTGAGGCCGCGCGCCTCGCCGGCAAAAACCAGCGGCGGGAAATTGCGCAACGTCCCCTCGACCGCGTTGAGCGCGGCCAAATCGGGATATTCGGGGACCTGGCGGATCGGCATGCTCCGCCAGCTCTCGGGAGACCATTTCTTCTGCATCGCCAACCTCTTGGGGCAGCGTTTGCCCCGCGGCCTTTATCACATAGAGCGTTTCCCCAGCGAAGAAAAGAGCGCCCGGCCGCAGCGCCCGCCGGTCGCCGCGCCTCCGCGGCCCCGGTAAGATGGCCCAAGGGGGGCCGTTAACCATGCTCGGCCGCCCTCGCCCCTAACGATTTGTCCACCATTGCAGCGCACAATAGGCGCAAGGTCGGAGTTCGCTCTGGGCCCTACGATGGAAGTCGCTGAAATGTCAATATTTTTTGTGGCATCAGGGCATCCGGCGATGCCGCCAACGAGGCGGCCTTCGCAGCCGCACTGGCAGCGCGCGAAGGCCCGCTCCGGCCGCGCCTCAACCATGACCGGCGCGGCTTCCGGCTGCGCCAAGAGCGGCCTCTGATATGCCGGCGCTTCTCGGCACCCGCCGTCGCTTCCGCCCGCTTCGCCCGCGCGGCGAGGCCGATCAGTGCAGCTGCGTCGCGCGCACGCTCAAGGCGATCAAATGCTATGACGTCCGCCCGGAGCAGATCGACGAGATCATCCTTCAGGCGATCAATATCAGCCTTTGCCTTGAATCCGACGGCGACGCGCTCGTCGCCGAGGGCTTCAACAACGACATCGTCATCAACGGCCGCGGCTTCGGCCGGCGCTAGGCTAGTTGCCGAGGCAGCGCGCGAAGAGGCTGAGGCTCCGATCGAGCGCGAGCGCCGAGCTTTCGGGGGAATAGCCCTCGCCGGGCCGCTTCCAGCAATTGAAGCCGTGATCCGCGTCATAGATATGCGCCGGGATCTCGGGATGCGTCGCGACGAATTTCTCGACCGTCTCCGGCTTGACGATGTGGTCGCGCTTGGCGAAATGCACCACCACCGGGCAGCGCGGCTGGTCCTGGTATTGCCGCGCTATATCCGTCGGGTAATAGCACGATGCGGCCTCGATCCCGAGCTTGCACGCGCCGAGCCAAGCGACCGAGCCGCCGAGGCAATAGCCGACCATGCCGACCTTCAGCGGCCGCAAGGCCGCGACGGCAGCTGCGACATCGAGCTCGATATGCTCCCAGTTGAGCTTCACGCGCAGGCCGCGAGCCTGCAGGCTGCCCTCGGCGGTATAGGGGAAGACAGCGCCGCGCTGCTGACGGTCGTAGAGGGAGGGCGCTAGCGCGCTATAGCCGTGGCGCGCGTAATCCTCGCACACCTCGCGGATATAGTCGTTGACGCCATAAATCTCCTGCACCACGACGAGGCCGCCCTTGGGCGAGGCCGCATCCGCGCGATAGGCCTCGAAAACATGCCCGTCGGTCGCCGTCAATTTCAGCACGCTTCCCATCGCATCCTCCTCTCTGACCGAGCCTCGTGCCGCTGCCCGACCGTGATCCTGCCCGTGGAGACAATGATATGTCCTGCGCGCGCCGCCGTCGAGCGCGCGGCTCCGAGATCTAGCCAAGACGCCGAGCGATCCCCATTTTCCTTTTCACCATGACCCATCTCTCTCCCGTTCATTCGATCGAATCACCCTCTAATCTCACCTCTAGCGGCGCGCCCAGTGACGAGGTCGCCGCGCTCGATGCCTATTCGCGCACCGTCATCGGCGCGGTCGAGAAAGTCGGCCCGGCTGTGCTCCATCTTCAAGTCGAGGCCGAGCGCGGCCGCGGCGGCGCCGGCTCGGGCGTGGTGTTCACGCCCGATGGCTATGTGCTGACCAACAGCCACGTGATCGCCGGCGGCAAGCGTGTCACCGCGACGTTCGCCGACGGACGCGCGTCGGGCACTACGGTCATCGGCGACGACCCGGACACCGATCTGGCCCTGTTGCGCCTTGACGGCGAGGCGCCGATCTCGGCCAAGCTCGGCAGCGCGCGCGATTTGCGCGTCGGCCAGCTCGTGGTCGCGATCGGCAATCCCTTCGGTTTCCAATGCACGGTGACGGCGGGCGTCGTCAGCGCCTTGGGCCGCAGCCTGCGCGCGCGCTCGGGCCGCCTCATCGACAGCGTCATCCAGACCGACGCCGCGCTCAACCCCGGCAATTCGGGCGGGCCCTTGGTCAATGCGCGCGGCGAGGTCATCGGCATCAACACCGCGATCATCGCCATGGCGCAGGGGATCTGCTTCTCGATCTCGGCCGACACGGTCGAGTTTGTCGCCGCGCGGCTCATCCGCGACGGGCGGGTGCGGCGCTGCTATATCGGCGTTGCCGGCCAGAACGTGCCGCTGTCGCGCCGGCTCGTGCGCTTCCATGGCCTCGAGCGCGAAAGCGGCGTGCTGGTACAGTCGATGGCGCGCGACGGCGCCGCGCAATCGGGCGGCTTGCGCGAAGGCGACATCATCGTCGAATTCGACGGGCTGCCGATCGAGAATATCGACGCGCTGCACCGTCTCCTGACCGAAGAGCGCGTTGGCCGTCCCATCGGCGTCGGCATTCTGCGGCGCGGCGAGAAGCTCGCACTCGAGCTCACGCCGCGCGAGCTCCGCCCCGCGGCCTGAGACCCATTTGGCTGTATGGGCATCCTGCGCCCTTCGACAAGCTCAGGGTGAGGCGAAATGGGTGACGGCATGAAGAAAAGCGCCTCATCCCGAGCGCGAGGCTGAGCGCGAGCGAGTCCGAGCAGTCGAGGGACGCACGGCTGATCTGCAGCGACGGGCGTTTGCCGCAGCCTAGCCATCCGGCCGATGGCGCGCCTGCGTTCCCGCGCGCAGATTCGGCTGATCGCATTTACCCGGAGACAATTCTCATGTCAGACCTCGCCTCCCCGCTTCTCGCCTTCTCGAATGATCTCGCCGACTGTGTCGCGGCGACGGCCGCGCGCATCCTCGTCTTGCGCAGCGGACGCCGCTTTCCCTCGAGCGGCCTGCATTGGCGCCCGGGCCTCATCGTCACCTCGGACGAAGCCTTGGAGCGCGACGATGACATTGCCGTGTTGCGGCCCGACGGCAACACCGTGACCGCGACCTTGGTCGGCCGCGATCCGACCACCGACATCGCGCTGTTGCGCTTCGAGCCAGACGGCTTGTCGGTGGTCGAGAGCGGCGGCGCGGCGGCTTTGCGCGCCGGCAATCTCGTCCTCGCGGTCGGGCGCAACGAGACCGGGCCGCTTGCCAGCCTCGGCGTTGCCGCCTTGGCGAGCGGAGAGTGGCACAGCATGCGCGGCGGCACGATCGACCGGCTCATCCGGCTCGATCTGCGCTTGAGCCCGAGCGCCGAGGGCGGCGCGATGGTCGACGCTGCTGGAAAAGTCCTCGGCATGACGGTGCGCGGTCCGCGCCGCCTGGTGCTCGGCATCCCGGCCTCGACCATCGATCGCGTGGTCGATCAGCTGCTCGCCAAAGGCCGGATAGCCCGCGGCTATCTTGGCGCCGGCTTGCGTCCGGCGCAGCAAGGCGGCGAGAGCGGTCTGCTCATCGTCAGCATCGATCCGGAGGGGCCGGCGGCGAAAGCCGGTCTGCTGGTGGGCGACATGATCATGCGCTGGAACGGCAAGCCGCTCGCACGGGTGCGCGAGGCAATGCTGCAGCTCGGTCCCGACAGCGTCGGCAGCGCCGTCGTTCTGGCGCTGCGCCGCGGCGGCGAGCCAATCGAGGCGAGCGTCACCATCGCCGAGCGGCCGCGCCGATAGAGCGCGCGCAGCGACACGCATGGCCACGCTCGCACTTTACGCCGCCGACGCCGCCGGACGCGAAAAGCTCGCGGCGCTCGCCTGGGATGCGGGCTGCCGCATCCTTGGTCATGCCGAAACGCCACACGCGCTCGTGCGCCTCATGGAGCACGGCGCGGTCGATGCGATCCTCGCGCTGCTGCCGCAGGGCGGCGAGTTGAGCGCGTGGCTGGCCGAGCGGCGCGCGCCGTTCATCGCCATCGCCCGATCGCCGGATCCAGGCGCCATGCGGGCGGCGCTCGCCGCCGGCGCTGCCGCGCTGCTCGGGCCCGGAGCCGGAGCCGATGAGCTGCGCCTGGCGCTCGAGGCGTTGAAGCATGGCTTGAGTATTGTCCCCGCGGCGCTTGGCGCTGCGCCGATGCGCGAGGATCGCAGCTTTGCGCGCGACATCGAGCCGGCGTCATCCGGCGACAGCTTGACGCCGCGCGAGCTCGAAGTCCTCGCCGCCCTGGCGGATGGCGCTTCCAACAAGGCGATCGCACGCCGCCTCGGCATCTCGTTTCACACCGCGAAATTCCACGTTGCCGCGATCCTCGACAAGCTCGACGCGGACAGCCGCACCGAGGCCGTCGCCGAGGCCGCGCGGCGCGGCCTCGTGATGCTGTGAGGCCGCGATTTCCTTCAGGCCGAGCGGTCGAGATCCGTATTCGCGGCAAAGCCGTTCTCGACCGCCCAGATCGCCGCCTGGGTGCGGTTCGAGGCGTGGGTCTTGCGCAGAATGCGCTTCAAATGGACCTTCACCGTCGATTCCGCGATTGCGAGATTGGCGGCGATCGTCTTGTTGGGATAGCCGGTGACGAGGCAGCGCAAGATGTCGATCTCGCGCTCCGACAGATTTCCGGGCTGCGGGCCGAGCGGCGCGGCGCGGCGCTCGCAGAGCTTCGAGACGAGCCCGGCCATCTGCAGCGCCAGGGCTGACGGAAACACCTTCTCGCCGGCGGCGACGAGATTGAGCGTTCCGTGCAGCGCGTCGCGCGATATGTCCTTCAAGAGATAGCCGCACGCTCCCGCCGCGAAACACGCGCCCAACAGCGCGATATCGAGATCCTGGGCGAGAAACACGACCTTCGAGGCCGGCGCGCGCGCGATCACGTCCTGAACGATCTGGCGCACATCGCCGGCGCCGAGCGAGAGGTCGACGAGCACAACATCGCTGTCGCCGCGTGCCCCGCCGCAGGGTATCTCCGCCACGCTCGCGGCCTCCCGGACATCGGTGAATCCCATCGCGCGCAACAGGCTGACGAGCCCGGCGCGGGAAAGAGTACTCGGATCGATCACGCTCAGCTTTATCGTTTTCGTCCCTGACATCGTCATTGCTCCTGAAGCGGCACTCGCAGGCAACGCCGCCGGCGGCTCCCACGCCGGGAAGAACGGCGCGCCTGTGCTGTCGCCATCACCTCCTTCGCGGGGCGGCTCCGCCAAGTCGTCGCACATGCGAGATCGCGGCGCGCATCCCTTCGCATTCGCAAAAATCTACTCCCCAGTGCGACCGTCCGGTATTTCGGAATCTACCTACTTGCCCCCTCTCCGGCCCGGTACCTGCCCGTGAACGCCGCCCTAGCCTCGGCGCGGCGGCCGGCGATCACTCGAAAGACCGAGGCCATTGGCTCAATGGTCATGAGGCTTGGCCGAATGTCGGCCGCGCGAATGCTTTTGCCCGCGTGGCTTCGCGACCGATCGGGCCGATGATGGCGCGAGTGATCGAGCGATGAAACGCGAAGCGAGCGCGATGACGACCGCCGGACCGCATCGACCGCAGCTTGCATCGGCCGAAACCGGGCTCAAACCACTGGCCTTCGGGCTTTATTGGCTAGGATTGCCGATCGCCGCGCTGCTGCTCTGCAGTGGCGCCCAGGCCGATCCCAAGCGCGCCGCGCCGCTGCGCTTGAGCGATACCGAGATGGACGGGGTGACCGCCGGAGGTCTCGGTCTGCGCCTCGATCTTGCCAGCGCCGCGACGGGACCTGCCGCTTTCGCCTCGGTTGCCGGCGAGACCCGCATCGGCCGCGCGACCATGCTCGAGGTGGCACTCGATCCCGCCGCCCCGCCGCAAGCGCAAGCCCGCCTGACCGGAACCCAAGCGGTCGAGATCGGGCTCGGCTCGGGCCGTGCCGTCGCCATCGGCGATGCGGCCCATTGCTCCGCGAGCGCCGCCGCGCTGGGCGACATTTCGTACCTTCACAGTCTTTCGAGCGCGGTCGCAGCGCCGGGCGCCGCCACCTGCCTGTGCTCGCTCTTTGCCATCGCGCCGATCAAATGAGACCGGCACTGGGCCTCGCGCTTTGCATCTCGTTCGCGCTCTCGGGCGCAGCGCTCGACGGCGCGCACGCCCGCGGCGACGACCGCAAGGGGCCGGTCAAATCCCTGCTCGAGATGCGCCATGACGGCGCGATCGTGCAGCAATGGGATTTGAGCTGCGGCGCCGCCGCGCTCGCGACACTGCTCAATTTCCAATTCGACGACAAGGTGACCGAGCGCGAGGTCGCGACCGGCCTCATCCGGCGCAAGGAATATATCGACAATCCCAATCTGGTGCGCGTGCGCCAAGGCTTCTCGCTCCTCGACATGAAGCGCTATGTCGAATCCCGCGGCTATGTCGGCATCGGCTACGGCAAGCTGCAATTGGACGAGTTGCCAAAGCTCGCGCCGATCATCGTCGCGATCAACCCGGTCGGCTACAACCACTTCGTCGTCTTTCGCGGCATCGAGGGCGGCAGCGTCCTGCTCGCGGATCCGGCCTTCGGCAATCGCACCATGACGCTCGAGAAATTCGAGCGCGTATGGATCGATTTTCCAGTGTTCGGCCGCGTCGGCTTCATCGTGAGCCGCGACGGCAACCCCGCCCCGCCCGGCCGCCTCGCTCCGCGCCCCGATCAGTTCGTGGCGCCCTCGACGCAGGCGCTGCGCCAAGTGCTGCCGTTCTGAGGCGAGAATGCGCCCGCGCCTGCCGAGAATGCTCTCGCGCCTCTTCCAAGCCTTGACGCCCGGCCAAGCCAAGCTTCTCAAGGCACTGGCGCCAGTGGCGCTCTTCGCCGGGGCGCTCGCCAGCGCGGCCGTGCCTTCGGGCTCGACCGCGCGCGCCGACGACAATGCCGCGCCCAACGTCGAATGGCTGCAGAAGCGGCTCGACGAGCGCGACGCCGCGATCCGCGATCTGCTGCGCCGCGTTTCGGAGCTCGAGGAGCAGGAGAGGAAGGCGAAAGCGGCTCCCAAGAAAGTCGCCAAAACGCAGCTGCCGCCGAAAGCGCAACCAAAGGCCGATCCGCCAGCGCAACCGCCGGCGCAATCATCCGCGCCGGCAAAGCCCGGGAAATTCGATGTCGACGAGGCGGCGGCCGAGCATGCGCTCGAACGCGCACTCGTCCAATCGGGCGTGCTGCTGCTGCCGTTCGGCACGATCGAGCTCGTCCCGAGCCTCGCCTATGTCCGGCGCGAGAGCGCGAGCCCCGGCCAACTGGCCTTCACCTCGAACGGCGGCGTCGCGGTTGCCGACAACCAGCTCCGCCAAGACCAGATCGAGGCCGCGCTTCTCGCCCGTGCAGGACTGCCCTGGAGCATGCAGATCGAGGTCGGCGTTCCCTATGATTACAAGAGCGTCTCCAACGTGACCCTGATCGGCAGCACGGGCGTAAGCCAGCATTCGGTGAATGGCTTCGGCTTCGGCGATCCCGCCATCATGCTGAGCAAGCAATTCACGCATGAGGGCGAATGGCTGCCAAACCTCATCGCGAATCTCGGCTGGGACACGGATTTCGGCGAAACCGTCAAAGGCATCCCGCTCGGCACCGGCTTCAGCGAATTGAAGGCAAGCGTCACCGCCAGCAAGCGCCAGGATCCGCTCGTCTTCACGGCCGGGCTCGGCTACACCACCGCCTTCGAAAAGCACGGCATTCAGCCCGGCGACCAATACACGGTGACGGGCGGAATGTTTCTTGCCGTCAGCCCCGAGACCTCGCTGCTGTTCTCGCCGATGGTGACCTTCGCCGGCGAGACCACGTTCAATGGCGTCGCCATTCCCGGATCGGACCAGGTCGCCGCCGCGCTCGAATTGGGCCTCGTCACCGTGCTGGCGCCGCGCCTGCTGCTCGATCTGCGCTTCGATATCGGGCTCACTCATGATGCGCCGAAATTCGGCGTCAAGGCGTCCTTCCCCCTGCAATGGACCTTCGCCAAGTGAATCAAGCGGTCAAAGGAGACCCGCGTCACCCGGAAAGCCGCGCCAGCCGCGCTCTTTGAGGCATCGCGCCAACGCCGGCGACACGCCGCATAACCCGTTTGCTGGCTTGCATCCGACGCGCCGCGTCATCGAAACTCCACTTGCGAAGCGGCGTGCCGGCAGCCGCACAACGAGAGGCGGCGGCCGCGCGTGGCGATGAACGACCGATGCGGGACGGTGGTTCAATGTCTGACCCTTCTTCCATGCGAATTCTGCTGATCAGCGGCGACAAGCGCGTCAGCGATGCGACGGCGGCGGCGCTCGCCGGCGTCGGCATCGACACGCTCGCGGCCGAACCGGCGGATGACGAGGCGCGCTGGCGCGAGGCCGCCGCCGACGCGCTGGTCATTTGGGCCGGGCCGCTCAGACGCATGACGCGCCGCCAGCCGCACGGGATCGCGCAGTTGCAGCGGCGCATGCCGCTCATCGTCGCCCTGGCGCTCGACGAGACCAACCTGCTCGCCGACACCGCTCATCTCGTCAACGGCATCGTGTTTCCCGAGATCAATCTGCGCCGGCTCGGCGCCATCATCGGCGTCGCCCGTGCCGGCTATCTTCTCCTGCCGGCGGAGGTCGACCGCGAGCGCTTGCGGCGCTCGTCCTTGACCGGCATGGCGCGACGCGCCTTCACGGCGCATGAGAACGCGGTGCTGACCGCGCTCGCGCGCGGCCTGACCAACCACCAGATCGCGCAGCATCTGGCAATCAGCGATTCGGCGGTAAAGCGGCTCGTGCATGACGCGCTGCGCAAATTGCGCTGCGAGAACCGCACCCAGGCCGCGCTTTATGCGCGTTTCGATCGCGAGCAATAGGGAAAGCCGCGCGCGATCTATCGGAGTAAGCCTCGTCCGCCAAGACGCGTGCGCTTACCGCTCTCGGCTCGCACCGCCTCTGGAAAGAGCGCACGCTTACCCCGCCTGCTCCGTTGCCCGCATGTGTGCCGCCGCGCGAGGCTGATCGCATTGAGGCGCGCACGCCGCGCGCGACTGTGTGACCAACGAATCTTCGCTGAAGGAGCCACGATCATGCGCAGCTCGCTCTGCCTCGCCTTCTTCGGCCTCGCCATCGCGGGCACGATCGCGGCGCCGACGGCCGAGGCCGATCCGCGCATTCTCACCTCCTCCGAGATGGATCGCGTCACTGCCGGGCTTGACCTCGGCCTCGCGGCCGGCGCGCTAGCGAATGGCGGCAGCGTTGCGTTCGCCGAGGTCAATGGCGGCGGCGCGGGCTCGCACAGCGATTTGCCGGGCGGCGGCATCGCCGAGAGCGGCGCGATCGGCGGAACCGCCTCGGCGGTCGGCTCCGGCACGAACAATACGGGTGTCGCGACCGCGGGCGCGGTCGGCGGCGCGCTCGTCAGTCGCACAGTCGCCGGCACGATCGGCGCGCCGGGCGGTCAGGCGAGCCTCGGCTTCACTTACGTTTCCGGCGGCACGTTCTTTCTGCCCTAGCGCCAAGCTGCGGGCCGCCGGCGATCGAGGAGGCGCATTGGGATGGATCGACAATCACACCATGGCAAGGAGAGACAGATGATGAAACATGTTGCCGCTCTCGCGGCCGCTCCGCTTCTGGTCGCAGCGCAGCTCGCCGCGGCCGGCGAGCCTTTGCAACTGACCAACGCGCAGATGGACACGGTCACCGCCGGCTCGGCCAGCGGCGCGCTCATCGAGCTCTCGGCGGCCGCGAGCGGCACGCCGCAAGCCTTCACCGAGACCGCGGCCGAAGCGCAGATCATCCAGACGCCCGTCCTGATCCCGACGCCGCTCGGGCCGGTCAGGCTGAGCGCCGGCACGGTGATGGCGATCGGCGCGTCGGTCTCGTCGGATTGATCGCGTCCCTTCGGACGAGACCATCCTTCAGCCTTCGAACCCGTTTCACAAAGGAGACATCGACATGAAGACCGGATTTTTACCGCTTCTCGCTGGCGCGGCGCTGCTGGCTCTCGCCGGCACCGCCTCGGCGGGAGACCGCACGCCATCGGCGCCGCTTCGTCTCTCGGATGCGCAAATGGACGGCGTGACCGCGGGCGCAACCGCGATCGGCGTGGGCTTCGGCGCAGCCGCCGGAACGCTCTTCTCCGGCACCGCCATCGAGGTCGCGACGCAAGTGGTCGGCCCGAACGCGGCTGCGGCAGGCGACGTGATCTCGGCCGCGGCCTCCTTCACGCCGGGCCCGGGCGCCGCCGCCGTCTCGCAACTCCAGATGATCCTGGTCAGCCCCTAAGCCGTAGCACGGCGGGCGCCACAAGCGCAGGCGTTGCGCGAAGCGCATAGCGTGGCGTCTTGCAAATTAAAGAAAAGCCCGAAGCAAGAGCCGGCGCCGAAAGGCGCCGGCTTCGTGTTTGCCGGGACATGCCGCGAGGGAAAACGAACTGTCGCGCGGTCTGCCGTCAGTTGTAGATCGTCGTCACGAAAAGGCGCAGGCTCGCCAGCATGAAGAGCCGGATCAGCGCCGCGAGCGTCGCGACGCTGAGCTTGCTCATGGCGCGCTGGCGATGATGCTCGACGGTGCGCCGGCTGATCGCGAGCTTGAACGCGATCACCTTGTTCGAATGACCGGCGACGACTTCCTCGATCACCGCGCGCTCGCGCGTCGTTAGCCGATCGAGCCGTTCCGCGGCGCGCTTGTTCTCGGTGACGTCGACGAAAGAGAGGACGATGCCGGCGGTCGCGTGGCCGTCGCTCAGATAAGAGAACACGCTGCGTTTGTACCAGCGCCCGTTGCAGGCGTGGACGATGCGCTCGATCGGTGCGCCATCGATCATCACCTTGGCGATATCGGTGGCGAGCTCGCGGTCGTCGAAGGAAAGCGCGACGCGGGCAAAGGGCTTGCCGACATCCTCCGCCTCGATGCCCAGGAGATCCTGCGCCGAGCGTGTGAAGAATTGCAGATTGCGCTCGGGATCGAGCACGCAGGTCGCGACATCGAACCAACCGAAGGTGAGAAAAGAGTCGTTGTTTCTCTCGGCGGGCGTGTCGCCCGCCGGAACGAGCTGGAGCGCAGCGCGGTCGTGACGCGCAGCGGTCGCGATGACCGCCCGTTCAAGAGCATGACCTACGCGCTTCATCGCTAATATTCTCCCCCAACTGAAATACCTTTACGCTGCCAACAATTCGCGCCCCCGGCCGATGAAAACCAACGCTGTCCCGAGGACGGTTTTATTTTTTCCTAGGCTGCTACGGCCGATTGCCATACTTCAAAGCACGGTTTCGCGCACAAGCCTTTCAAAGCGCGGACAAATCACCCCGCGTGCACATTGTCGCTCAAATCGATCACGGGAGATAAGCGCGGTTTGAAAGAGCCACAGAAATATCACAGACGCGCTTGCGCGCGCCTCTGGCCCATGGAATCGTTGCCCGGTGATTAGTTTTGGTACTCGTCGCGCAGGAAGTCGAGACGACGGAACAATTCGCGGTCTGAGATCTGGAAGACGCTCGCCTTCGCGCTCGACGCTTTATGCGCGACCCATTGGCCATGCGGCAGGGTGAAAATATCCTTCGGCTTCCAGGCGATCCGATCGTCGCCCACCTGTGACTCGCCCTCGCCTTCGACGACGACGCAGACGGTGTTGCTGTTGCTGCGAAAGCCGCGCGTCTCCACGCCTTTGCTCAAGCCGAGGAGATAGCAATCGATGGTCGAGAGGATCGCGCCGCCGGTCATTGGATTGGTGTAACGCAGGCGTCGCGCACCATCCGTGTCCGGACGCATCGCCTCGAGCGCGGGCGCGGCCTCGGTCCAGGGATAGCGGAATTTCGGCGAGTAGCTCCAGCTCGCGGCCGGCTTGTCGGGAGCGAGCCCGGCGGCGAAGACCGCGTCGGCCGGCGGCTCGACCATGTCATGCGTCGGTCCCGGCTCGAACACGCGATTGTCGAGATAGCCGTGGACGGGCACATCGAGCGCATCGACCCAGACCGAGCGCTTCGTGCCGGTGTTCGCATGCTCGTGCCAGGTCCAGCCTGGCGTCAGCACGAGATCGCCCGGCAGCATCGGGCAGACCTTGCCCTCGACCGTGGTGGTGGCGCCCTCGCCTTCGAGCACGAAGCGCAGCGCGTGCATGGTGTGGCGATGCGGCCGCGCCGTCTCGCCCGGCATCAGGATCTGCAAATTGACCGAGAGGTTGGGCGCCGCGCCCTGCGCGCCGGTGGCGGCGAGGGCGGGGTTGCTCAAGATTAGCACGCGGCGTTCCGCATCGACCATGTTGACCGCGCCGGCGGCGTCGCCGAGCAGCGGGCTCATCGCTGCCCAATGCCAGATATGTGATGGAACATGCGGCCGGTTGGGACGCAGTTCCTGGTCCCACATGGCGATCACGTTGGAAGCGGCGAATTTCTCACGCAGAGCCGTCATGACGTCCATCCCTTGCTCGCGCGGCTCTCATCCGCGCTCGGTCGCGATTGTCCTGCGCCGCCCGCCCGAAAGCAACGCCCTTTGCCCCGAGCCGAACTTGGCCGCGACCCGTCAAGCCCATCATTGACCAAGGAAAATGCCCACTTTAGCGTCGCAGGCGAAGGGAGCGCGGCAGACCGGAGATGAGCGTCGAAGAAATACCCGTCTTGATCGCGGGGGGTGGGCCGGTGGGCTTGGCCTTGGCGATCGAGCTTGGGCGCGCCGGCATCGCCTGCCTCGTCGTTGAGCGACGCGACGGCAGCATCGGCGTGCCGAAGATGAGCGGGCTGTCGATCCGCAGCATGGAATTCAACCGCCGCTGGGGCATTGCCGAGATCGTCAAGAATTCGGGCTGGCCCAAGCACCATCCGCAAGGGCTGACCTATTGCACCAGCATGGTCGGCTTCGAACTCGCCCGCCATCATGTGCCCGCCTATATCGATCAAAAGCTCGACTACACGCCCGAGCCGCGCGTCGCCTGCGCGCAGATCTATTACGACCCGATCCTCCTCGCGACGGCGCGCGCGCTGCCTTCGGTGACGATCCGCCACCTGACCAGCCTCGACAGCTTCACCCAGGACGAAGACGGCGTCTCCGCGACCATCACCGACCGCCAGACCGGGAAAACCGAGGCGATCCGCGCGCGCTATCTCGTCGGCTGCGACGGCGCCGACGGCACGGTCGTCACCGCCCTGGGCTTCGGCTATGAAGGCCTCGGCCTTGTCGCGCATAGCGTCAACGTGTTCTTCCGTTCCGCGGCGATCATGGCGATCCACGATAAGGGCTGGTCGCGCTTCTTTCGCTTCACCGATGCCGGCGGCACCTGGGGCGAGATCATCGGCATCGACGGCAAAGAGTTGTGGCGCCTGTCGGTGTTGAAAGCCGATCCGGCTTTCGATGCCGATCGCTATATGCGCCGCCTCATCGGCCGGGACGGCGTGCCCTACGAGGTGCTCTCGGTGATGGACTGGGAGCGGCGCGAGCGCGTCGCCCAGCATTATCGCGACCGCCGCGTCTTCATCTGCGGCGACGCCGCGCATCAGAATTCGCCGACCGGCGGCCTCGGCCTTCATACCGGCCTCGCCGATGCGGTCGATCTCGCCTGGAAGCTCGTCGCGACGCTCGAAGGCTGGGGCGGCGCCGCCCTGCTCGATTCCTACGAAGCCGAGCGCAAGCCGATCGCGCTCTATAACGTTCAGGCCTGCACCGGCGAATTCGTGCTCCTGGCCGATCTGCCTGGCGGGCCCGAGATCGCCGAGGATTCCGAGCGCGGCGCGGCGTTGCGGCGGCGCTGGGCCGAGGCTTATCGCACCGCGAACGGCGCCAACGGCCCGACCTTCACAGAGAATCTGCGCCTTGGCTATTACTACGAGAACTCGCCGATCTGCGTCCCCGACGGCACGCCGCCGATCCCCTATGAGACCGTGCCATTCGTGCCGAGCGCGCGGCCGGGCACGCGCGCGCCCCATGCCTGGCTCGGCGAGAATCGCTCGACCCTCGATCTCTTCGGCGAGGGCTTTGTGCTGCTGCGGCTGGGGCCCGAGCCGCGGGGCGGCGCGGCGCTGCGCCAAGCCGCGGCTCGGCGCCGCCTGCCGCTGAAGCGCGTCGATATCGCCGACGAGAGCGTGGCGACGCTCTATCAAAGCCGCCTCGTGCTGGTGCGTCCCGACGGGCATGTCGCCTGGCGCGGCGATGTCGAACCGGGGGACGCGCTCGCTCTGGTCGACCGGATCCGCGGCTCGGTTCCCTAGAAAAATCTTGGTCACAAGATTGTCACGGCCCCCCGGAGGGGCCGCATGCTATTGCCGGGCCCGAGGGGAGATTTCGCACAATGCCAAAGCTTCCTGATAAAAATCCGTTCAGCGGCAGGAGCCACATGTTCACGCGAGAGAAGAATCTAAAATCGACCGCCAATGACGAGGCGCGCGACACCGGCAGCACGGCGGCGGCCGATACCGCGACGCTCCTCGCTCCGGCGACCACGCCTAGCACCGCCAGTCCAAGCACCAGCCATACGGTGACCCGGGCTTATTCCATTCCGACCGCCCCGAGTCCGCTCTCGAGCGCACGCGAGAACCGCGAGCCGCGCGACGAGACCAAGCGCCTGACCGTCGGCAAGGGCATCTCGCTCGACGGCAAGATCTCGTCCTGCGATCGGCTCATTGTCGATGGCAAGGTCGAGGCCGAGCTCCAGGATTGCCACACCGTCGAGATCACCGAGAACGGCACGTTCAAGGGTGCCGCCGAGATCGCCAGCGCCGAAATCTCGGGGAATTACGAGGGCTCGCTCACCGTCCGCGACAGCCTGCTCATCCGCGCGACCGGCCATGTCAGCGGCACGGTGCGCTATGGCAAGCTGCATATCGAGGATGGCGGCGAGATCAACGGCGACGTGAAGAGTCTCGCGTCAAAGTAAGCCCGCAGCGCGGGCGCCTCGCCGAGGCGCTCGCCACCTTTCCGGTTTGTAACTTGAATGCGCCGGGCGCGGGGGCTGAGATTCGCCCGTCGAACCGGGTTATCGTATTCCGCTGGAAATCAACCGTGGGTCCCTCGACTGCTCCCCTTCGCTGCGCTTAGGGTCGCGCTCGGGATGAGGCGCTTTTCTTAGTGCCATCACCCCTTTCTCCTCAACCCTGAGCGGAGCGAAGCGTAGTCGAAGGGCGCAAGCTTGCTCGTGCAGCGTCATTTACGACAGCCCTCGATCTTGAGCGGAGCCGGACAATGACGCATGCGCAGTTGATTTACCTGATTCTGGTCGTGGTCGCGTTTCTCGCGTTCACCGGCTCGCTGCTGATTGCGACCATATCGACCGTCTCGCTCGGCGCCAAGGATGGCGAGCCGGGAGGCCACGCCGGCGCAGCACCGCGCTCGGACCGCCACGCCTGAGCCGAGGGCCTGCCCCTCTCCTCTCCGATGCGCTAAGTTGAGGTTTCGCGCCCCGCATCGCAAATGCCGCGCCGGGGAAGGAAGGGGACGAATTTCCGCCGATGAGGATGCCCGTCGGTTTCGGGATGTTGCGCGAGACGCTCGCGCTTCGGCCCTACCGCCTTTTCGTCATCGGCACCTTGTCGTCCAATGTCGGCCAGTGGGTGCAGCGCGTTGCGATCGGCTGGCTCACTTGGGAGCTGACCCAGTCGACCGCCTGGCTCGGCGGCATCGCCATCGCCGAGGCGGCGCCGACCATCGCGCTCGGCTTTGTCGCCGGCACCTTCGTCGACCGCGCCGATCAGGTGAAGCTGCTGCGGGTCACCCAGGCCTTCTCGCTGCTCTATGCCGCCAGCCTGGCCTTTCTCACGCTGGCGCAGCTCATCGATATCTGGCTGCTGGTCTTGATCGTGCTGCTGCGGGGAATCGTGATCGCCTTCAGCCGCCCGACCCGCATGACCGTGATCTTCGGCCTGGTCGGCCGCGAATACCTGCCCTCGGCGCTGGCCATGAACTCGATGATCTTCAACTTCTCGCGGTTTCTCGGGCCGGCGATCGGCGGCAGCATCATCGCCGGGGCCGGCACCGGCTGGAGCTTCGTCGCCGCGTTTCTCCTTTTCCTGCCGATCAATCTGGCGCTGCGCGCGATCGATCAGGCGCGCATCACCATGCCACCGGCCGCGAGCGAAGCCGCGCGCTCGATCTGGACCGAGACGCTCGAGGGGATTCGCTACATTCTCGGCCATGAGGGGATCCGCATCCAATTGGCGCTGCTCATCCTCACCTCGATCTGCGCCAAACCCTTGACCGATCTCTTTCCGGGCTTTGCCGCCGGCGTCTTCGACCGCGGCTCGACCGGGCTCGCCTGGCTGCTCTCGCTGCACGGCGCGGGGGCGATGATCGGCGCGGTGTGGCTCTCGGCGCGCAGCGAGCTCAAGGGCCTCACTCGCATCACGCTCGCCAACATTTTGCTGATGGGCGTAGGCCTCATGCTCTTCTGCGCGACGACGAAATTCTGGCTCGCCTGTCCGATAGCGGCGCTGCTGGGCTTTGCCTTCATCGTCCAGAGCGTCAGCAATCAGACGCTCATTCAGTCGGCGGTGCATTCGAATGTCCGCGGCCGCGTCTTGAGCGTCTATGGCATGATTTCCCAGGGCGTGCCCTCGCTCGGCACTTTCACCATTGGCGCCGCGGCGGTTCATTGGCAGTTGCGCTTGCCAGTGGCGATCGGCGGCGCCTTGTGCGTCGCGCTCTGGGCCTGGAGCTGGCGCTTGCGCGTGCCGATGGCGCAAGCCCTGGAAGCCAAGGCGCCTGTCGGCGCCTCCGACTAAAGCACATCACGCGACTGTTTCAGCGCGTCAGCAGCTTGCGCTTTTCCTCGAACTCGTTCTTGTCGATCTCGCCGCGGGCGAAGCGCTCTTCGAGAATATCGAGCGCGGTGCCGCCGCGGCCGTAGCCGTAGCGATAGTGCATACGGCCATAGCGGCCGATACCGAACATGCGCAGTATCACGGCGATGAAAAAGAGGATCACGAGGATCGAGAAAATCGCCCCGAAGGGATGGAAGCCCCACCCCCAACCCCAGAGATGGTGATGGCCATAGCCCCACATCGGCCCATAACCGGGACCGAAACCTTGGGCTGGTGCTGGCGGAGTCGTGTTGGCGTCGTTCTGCGCGAGCGCCGGCAGCGCGGCGAGGCTCATCACGGCAACGAGGACCGAAGATACGACAGGTTTCATCGGCGAGACTCCTCAAACGGCAGTCTAGTAACGCAAATGGTGACGCGCACAGCCTTGATCCAGGTCAACCGCGGCGGCTGACTTGGCCGCGTCGCGCGTGTAGGCTTGGCCGCGATCCGGCAAGGCGAAAATGACGAAGTGACCACATCCGAGCTTCCGGTTTTGATCGTCGGCGGCGGGCCGGTCGGCCTGGCGCTGGCCGCCGAGCTCGGCTGGCAGGGCATCCGATGCCTTCTCATCGAGCAGGGCGACGGCGTCGTCAAGACGCCGAAGATGAACGAGGTCAATACGCGCTCGATGGAGCTCTGCCGGCGCTGGGGCCTGGCCGATCAGGTGCTCGACACGCCGTTCCCGCTCGACTGGCCCAAGGACGTGGTTTTCGTCACCTCGATGAGCGGCTACGAGCTCGGCCGCGTCGCGCGTCCGCCGCGCCGCGTGCGCGCCTCCGAGCACAGCCCGGAATACACCCAGACCTGCTCGCAGCATTGGTTCGATCCGATCCTGCAGCGCTTCGCGCGCTCTTTTCCGCATGTCGCGCTGCGCTATCGCTGCCGGCTGCAATCCTTCACGCAGGACGCCGATGGCGTCACCGCGACCCTGATCGATCTCGACAGCGGCCAGGAAGAGCGCATCGCCGCGCGTTACCTCGCCGGCTGCGATGGCGCCCAAAGCACGGTGCGGCGCGGCCTCGGCATCGCGCTCGAAGGCAAGGGCGTGCTTGGCTGCGCCGTCAACATGTTCTTCCGCGCGACCGATTTGCTCGGCATCTGCGGCAAAGAACCCGGCACCTTCTTCATTCCGGTCGATCGCGGCGGGGTGTGGGCGAATATCCGCGTCATCGAGCCGCGCAGCGGGCTGTGGCGGCTGATGGTCAACGAGACCGATCCCGACACCAGCGCCGAGACGGTCGACAAGGAGGCCTATCTGCGCCGCGGGCTCGGCCGCGCGCTCGCGGTCGAGTGGGTCGACGTCAATATCTGGCGCCGGCAAAGCGTGCTGGCTTCGTCCTATGGCGCGGGCCGCGTCTTTCTCCTCGGCGATGCCGTGCATCAGGTCTCGCCCACCGGCGCGCTCGGCATGAATACGGGCATTGCCGATGCGGTCGATCTCGGCTGGAAGCTCGCCGCAATGCTCCAGGGCTGGGGCGGCGCAATGCTGCTCCAATCCTACGATGCCGAGCGCCGACCCGCGGGCGCGCGCGCCGTCGCAAGCGCGACGCGCTTTCACGCCAACCAGACCGGCTGGGGCGAAGGGCTCGATCGGCTCGATGCGCCAGGCCCGGCCGGCGATGCGCTGCGCCGCCGCATCGGCGGCAGGCTCGTCGCGAATATCGGCGTCGAGTTCCGCACCATGGGCTTGCAGCTCGGCTACACCTATCAGAATTCGCCGATCTGCATCGACGACGGCACCCCGGCGCCAATCGACGATCCCGAGACCTACCGCCCCACGGCGCGGCCGGGCGCGCGGGCGCCGCATCTCTGGCTCGGCGAGGAGCGCTCGGTGCTCGACTGCTTCAAGCGCGGCTTCACGCTGCTGCGATGCGGCGCGGCAGCGCCCGACGCCGCACCGCTCGTTGAAGCGGCCGCGCTGCGCGGCATGCCGCTCGACATCGTCGCGGTCGATGCGGCGCCAGCGCTCGCGCTCTACGAGCGCAGGCTCGTTCTCGTCCGTCCCGACGGCCATGTCGCCTGGCGGGCGGATGAGCTTCCCGCCGATCCGGGCGCGATCCTCGACCGCGTCCGCGGCACGGCGCAGCGCAGAGTCCGGCTCCAGCGGCCTGCTTAGCCCGCGTGCTTCGAGGCCGACGACGCCTTGCTGCCGGGCAGGAATTTCTCGGTGTAGAGCTTGCTCATATCGGGTTCGCTCGGCAGCAGCTTCATCTCGATGAAGGAGTGGCTCAGCACGGCGAGAGGCTTTGCCTCGAATTTACCCGTCGTCGAGAAGGCCGGCATCACGACCTTGTAATCGGCCGCCACGATTTCTTTCGGCTCCTTCATCACCTCCGTCGCGATGCGCACGGTCTCCGCCTCGTGCTTCAGCATGTAATCGATGCTCTCGAACCAGCCGGCGAGGAAGGCGCGCAACGCCTCGGGATGGTTCTCGATCAAGCTGTTCCGCGCAAACATCACATGGGTGATGAAGTCGGGCACGATCGTGCTGAAATGCAGCATGATGTGGCCAAGGCCCTTCTCTTGCAGCGTCGTGCCGCCGACAAAGTCGATCGCCATCCCATCCGTCTCCCCCGTTCGAAGCGCCGAAATCTGCGCGGGCCGCGCGCCCAGCGGCACGGTCGTGATCCCGTCCGGGCCCCAGCCTTCATGGCGCGACAAGGCGCGCACCAGCCACTCGGTCAGCGAGGACACCGTCGAGACGCTGATCTTCTTGCCTTTCAGATCTTTGGGACTGCGCAGCCCGGCCTCTTTGCGCACGAAAAGCGTCAGGTCGGCTGGCGGGCCCATGAAGGCCGCGACGCCCTTGACCGGCGCGCCGCGCGCGACGAAGGCGAGCTCGACCCCCGAGCCGAGCCCAATATCGATCGCATCGGCGGCGAGCGCTTGCTGCAGCTTGGCGCTGCCGGCGAAATTCGAGATTTGGATTTCGAGCCCGCGTTTTTTGAAGAACCCCTCAGCCACGCCGACATCGACCGGCACGAAGTCGAACACGCCGGCAAAGGCTTTGCCGACGCGCAGCACCGCATCGGCGGCGCTCGCGGCGCCGGCAAGGCCGCCAAGGACGACACCGAAGACCGTGACGAAACACAGCCAACGCCCAACGAGCCGTGATCCGGGCATGTTTTCCTCCTCCTGTTCCGCGACAGGCGGGCTTTGCCCGCCGCCTTTTTGCTTGTGATGTCAGCCTAAAGGCTTTCGCCCATCGCGTCACGGCTCGTGCCGCCGCGCGGGCCGGACAAACATTACAAAAACTTAATCTTCCTCCTCGGCTTTTGGTTTTGAGCGGCCCGCGGGCGCACCAATAATGCTCGCGTCACGACGGCGAGCCCAAGCTGCACCCCACGGGCGGCAGCGGGCGCGGCGTAAATCAAAAGCAAGCCCCGAACAGGAGGAAATGAAATGGTCTCACGACGCGCGCTCTTGGCCTCTTTGGCCAGCTCGACCTTTCTCGCCGGCGCCGCGCGCTGGCGTCCGGCCCGGGCAGCATCCCCGGTGACGATCCGCGCCGGCTGGGTGGTCCTGCCGGCCGATCTTCTGCCGATGCTTCCTGATACGCCCCAGCTGACGCGGCATATGGGCAAGTCCTACACAATCGAGCCGCAGCATTTCGCCGGCACGCCGCAAATGATCACCGCCCTCGCCGCGGGGGCGATCGATACCGGCTCGCTCGCCTTCTCCTCGCTGCCGCTCGCGATCGAGAACGCCAAGCTGACGAAGCTGCGCATCATCTCGGACGACTTCCAGGACGGCGCGCCGGGCTATCACACCAACACCTATCGCGTGCGCGCCGACAGCCCCATAAAATCGGTCAAGGAGCTGAAAGGCAAAG